>CAZRDQ010000006.1:43409-49180 GCA_964598945.1 uncultured Candidatus Bathyarchaeia archaeon | reverse complement strand
GATGTGATATTCATAGCTCCAAACGAGGAGCATCAGCTGACTAATACAGGACGGAAAACCCTGAGTTTTCTTTGCATGATACCTAATATTCCGAAAGAAGATAGATGAAATCTTGTACCTGGAACCCCGCGTACATTCACTGTGTGGCCTGCCCGCAATCCTAATATGATAAGCAATCGAATCACGACAGAATACAGGGTGACGTTAGCATGGAACTTAAGGGAAGTCAAACGGAGAAGAACCTGCTCGCTGCATTTGCTGGAGAGTCTCAGGCAAGAACGAGGTACACATTCTTTGCCAGTGCAGCAAAAAAGGAAAACTATGAGCAGATCTCCGCCATCTTCACTGAGACGGCTGACAACGAGAAAGAGCACGCTCAACTCTTCTTCAAACACCTGAAAGGTGGAGATGTCGAGATCACGGCGAAATATCCGGCGGGAATCATAGGAACAACTGCTCAGAATCTTAAAGCCGCTGCCGCCGGCGAGAAACTGGAATGGGGAACGCTATACCCCAACTTCACAGAGGTTGCGGAGAAGGAAGGGTTCAAGGATGTTGCAGGCACTTTCCGCCGCGTCGCATCAGTTGAAGCCCATCATGAACGAAGATATCTCAGACTCCTGGGAAACGTGGAAACAGGTCAAGTATTCAAGAAACCTGCGACTGTGAAGTGGAAATGCCGCAACTGCGGGCACATCCTAGAATCTAAGGAAGCCCCGCCAAAGTGTCCAGTCTGCGATCACGTCCAAGCATACTTCGAACTCTTCTGTGAGAACTACTAGACAGCCGGAAGGAAGCCACCAGGCTCGCACACAAAGAATTCGGAATCTCGATCGAGAGTACTCTCATCGGGGCAGTGTAGCCAGTCGCGCAGCCTAAGGAACTGTGTCGAAGTTTACTCTGAATTCCTCATTGCTGAACTGAGGAGGCTTGAGCTGGAACTTACCAATCTCCTTTATGTTCTTAACATGTGTTCCTCCGCAAGGTATTCCTTGGAAGCCCTCTATTATCACAATCCTCAGGTCTCTATCTTTAGGTAAACGATCAAGACCTGAAATCTCCGATAAGAGAATCGCCGCTTCCTCCTTTGTTACTACTCTGGCGGTGACATCCGCTCCCTTTGCGATAAGCTCATTCTCCAGCTGCTCAACGGCTCGAAGCTGCTCCATCGTTGGACATGCTCCACCGTATCCAACGTAGCTGTCTTCACCAACCCATGAATCAGTACTCTCAAGCCGCTTCCCCATTACCGCCGCCAGACAATTGTCAAGCAGGTGGGCCGCGGCATGTCTTCTCATGCATCTGTATCGTGGTTCCCATTCTATGCTGAGATGAGCTGGGCCTATGCATGTCTCTCCTTGGATGCTCTTCCCCCAGTGGACTACAACCTCCTTCGCGAACATCACCTTCTTCACATCAAAAACGAACCCTTCACTGGCAATCCTCCCTACGTCTGACGGTTGCCCTCCCGATTTGGGGTGAAAGACCGATTGATCTGTCATGACGTAGGTGGCTTTACGTTCATCTGGCTCCACCTTCAATATGTTGCAGGAGCTTTCTTTGAGGTAGGAATCGTCTAGGTAGAGCAGGCGTGTCGGAGGCAGACCCTGCACGAGCTCTGTCAGCTTCATCTCTTTTCACATGTAGACATTGGATTTCTCTGGAGATGTCTCTTAAAGGATTGCTCAGCGAAGTTGTGATCAAGACTCGTCAGATCGGCCGGGCCGTATCGCAACCAAGACGGAGGCCCAGAGTGCAAAGAGGGCCATGGTAAGAAAGAGCAGAAGGCTACTGTCTGAAGAATCTAACAGATATCCCAGCGTGAAAGGTCCAAGGATTATCCCGAGGTTCAGGAAAGCATTCATGACTCCCAGGGCCAACGCACCGTTTTCCATTCCGAGAACCTTCCCAGAGAGAGCGTAAAGTGCGGGTGTGACGAAGGCTACCAGTATCCCCAGTAAGAGGGTTACGGGTAGGAAGTACGTCGATGAGAGGAATGGGAACGAGAGAAAGATCACAGCTATCAGGGCGCATGAGATGGTAGCGAGCGATCTTCGCCGGCCCAGCATGTCTGAGATGTGGCCGGTCAAGGGTTGAGCAAAAGCACCAAACATGATCGTGCTTGCCAGCAGACCAGAGAACTCCATGGAAAGATCGTAATGCTTGACAAAGATAGTCTTCCCCCATGTTGTGTAGCCTAAGGCCGCCATATTGAACAGTGCCCAGCCCAGTCCCAGAATCCATATATGGATGTTCCTGAAAGGCTCAACAGACAGCCTGCTAGAGCACCTGTCTTTCTTCTCAGTCGTCAATAGCAAACATGCTACTAGGGCTACTAAGTTGACAGCGGCTGTGACCAGGATGGAGGATCTCCAACCGTAGATGGATCCAATGGCGCCAAGAAAGTTGAACGCTACAATAATGCCTGAGGGCATACAGATGCCGAATACTCCCATAGCTAGTCCCAATCTGCCTTTCTCAAACCACTGGAAAAGCAGGGTCGCTGCAGCTACCACTGCTACAGCCCCGCCGACTCCCAGCAGAAGTCGACTCATTTGCAGGATGAAGAAGCTATCTGATGACGCGGATAGAACTGAGCTAGCAGCGCTAATCGCCAATCCCACGGTCAGAAGCGTCCGCACTCCGTACCTTCCGATCAGAAGGCCTCCCAGAATCGATATGAATAGGCCTGGAACAGCCACGAGCCAAAGGAGAGTGCCTGTCATTGTGAAGCTGGTACCGAACTCTTGGATTATCATGGAGAATAGTGGGGGCATGGCCTGCATGGAGAAGATGAAGGCGAACCTTGCCAGAAAGCTGACTAAGAGCGCTCTCGATTCGCCAGAGTAAGGTTTTGACAATGTCCATCTCTCAATTGGCAGTTGCGAATTCAGGCTGAGATGTTAGCTGTTCCTTTATTGCATTTCCTTTGCGGAGCCCCAATCTTCAGTGACTAGTAATCCTGACATTTTGGGGTGAATCCCAAGTTTTCGAAAGCTAAAAGAGAATCTGAGAGAAGAGTCTCCGATCAAAAGGGGAAAGAGGACAGAGGCTATCTCTCAGACCATTTCTTGACAGGATAGGTTACCGGCTTGGTCCGCTCTCCTAGAGGCCAGATGATAGCCTTCTGATCATTCTGCCATTGAATGACACACATCGTGTGGCCTGTCTGCCAGCCTGTAGCAGGGTCGACCTTGTACTTTCCAAAGAACGTGGTTAGCTCAATCTCGCCAGCGGTCCTCCTCATGTCGTCAGAATTCAACGGGTCTTTGCTTAGCTCCATGCATCGTTGAAGGATGAGACCTTGTAGATATCCTGTCGCTGACTGGTAGTCTGGAGCATCTTTGTACTCTCTCTCATATGCCTCTATGAATTGGTCGTGGGTCGGTCCGTATTCAGGCTTGTAGATGACCCCCTTCTCCCACTGACTGTAACTGATGAAGCCGTCAGCATACTTTCCAAGTGTCTCGTAGAACTTGTTGAGTATAGCCGCTCCTCCGGCCATGCAAAGTTTAGGCATGAAATCTATGTCTCTCATCTGCTTGACTATCAGCATCGTGTCTGTGAAGACCCCAACATTGATGTATATCGTTGGGTTAGCTGCCTTTACCTTGGTCAGCAGCGGCGTAAGATCAGTGACTTGGTTGCTGTACGACTCATAGAAGACGACATTGAATCCCCTCTTCTTCGCATACTCATACCCGTAGCTGCCTGCGGTTCCTCGAAATGCATCGTCACCATGTGTGATGGCGATGTTCTTAGCCTCAGGATCAATGGGTAATATCCTCTCCCAGATCATATCCAAGACTGAGGCTACGTATTGGGTGCCGTTGGTGATTATGTGGACTATGTACTTCCAGTCCCTGAAGTCCTTGGGGTTGAAGGTGGAGGTGCCGTAGACCTCGAACTTCTTGTATCTCTCAACGATCGGGACTGTAGCCATTCCCAGGGGGCCGTAAGCTGGTCCGAATAGAAAGTCTACCTTATCATCATTGATCAGTTTCTCATAGATCCTTCCGACGTTCTCAGGCTTCTCCTCGTCATTGTAGAGGATCAGTTCGACCTCGTAGGTGTTGCCGTCCCCAGCCTTGATTCCGCCAGCCTCATTGACGTGCTTGGCCCAGAGCTTGTTGCCGTTTCCTTCGCTCTGGCCGACAATAGCGTCGGGTCCTGTGAAAGGCTTGCTTCCGCCGATTCTGACCTTGAGCCTCTTGCCACCAGTTGTTGATGGCGGTGTTGTTGGGGGAGGGGTTATCGATGCGGGAGCTCTGTAGTATTGTGATAACCCGTAACCGGCGGTCGCAACTGCTCCTGCAGCGACTGCAGCCCCAGCATACTTCAGATACTTGCGGCGACTGATCTTAGTCTCGCTCAATTGAGATTGACTCCTGTCTCAGGAAAACTCTTTGCAGTATTTATTCCTTGCAGAGAAACAAGCGTTGCATCTTGAGTGCTATATCTATCATTCGATGGGAAGATCTTCTCTGTTACCCCACTCTTCCCATGAGCTGTCATACATCCTTACCCTGTAGCCCAGCAGGCGCATAACGAAGTAGGAGTGAGCTGCTCGGTGGCCTGTCTGGCACAGTGTGATAACCTCTTTGTCCCCAGTGATTCCCACTTGCTGATATAGCCTGACGAGATCAGGCCCTGACTTGAATGTTCCAGAGCGTTCAAGCGCCCTTTTCTATTCCACGTTCACCGATCCCGGAATATGTCCGCCTCTCTTGGCTCTGACATCTATCCCATAGAACTCAGCTGGAGTTCTCGCATCAAGAACAACTATTCTGGAGCTGTTCAGGTTTTCAAGGATATAGTCAGCCGTGGCCAAGACTTCAGGCTTGACAGTCGCTCTGTAGACGGTCCGCTGGAAAACTGGGCTATCCTTGCTTACAGCGTGGCCGTCGACTAGCCATTGGCTCCAGTCCCCATTCAGGATCTTAACATCCTTATTTCCATAGTACTTAAGTGTCCAGAAGACCAGAGCAGCATCCAGACTGTACTGTTCATCATAGAGGACAATCGTGGTCTCAGGAACCACACCCAGCTCTCCGAGTACAGACTCTACAGTCTCTTGGGGGGGCCACATTTCTGACACCGTTAACAGTAACCCTGAGCCTCTCAAAGTCCAACCTCACCGCGTTCTGGATGTGACCTCGATCATACTCCACCTGACTTCTAACATCTATTATTCTGACGTTCGGCTCATTCAAGTGGGCGAGAACCCATTCCCCATCAACCAGCAGCTGAGGGTTCGCATATCCCCTCATAAGAGGGACGCCCCGCTGCCTCTCTTGAAAGACAAAACTCCCAGAGACCAAGACAATGGCTGCAAGGATCACTGTAATTGCAGCGAGTTTTCTGTCAAACATGCTCATTGGCCCCTCAGAGTCGCTATTTCAATTCGAGACACTCCTTTATGAATCTGCCATAGAAACCTCTAAGAATTCTAGGATTGAATTTTCACACGAAGCTCATAATCTGACAAGAACGCTTTTTCCATGTCAATATTCCAATGATCTCAGAACATACCCTCGACATCAACGATTTCTCGAAAGATGCACTCCACAAACCCCAAGACTCCAAGACAGATATTATTAACGTATCCTGCGTATCTGAGGCCGGCAGACATCAAGAGGCACAGGCATTACAACTTCCATCCGAAGCCCTCCCCTGATCATGAACGCAAGGTCTTGTAGGTCCAGCCAGACATGAGCAAGCCTAAGGTAATGATCCGCGGAATATACACAACAGCACTCACGAAATTCCTC
>CAZRDQ010000006.1:0-43309 GCA_964598945.1 uncultured Candidatus Bathyarchaeia archaeon | reverse complement strand
CAAGCCTAAGGTAATGATCCGCGGAATATACACAACAGCACTCACGAAATTCCTCGCTGACAGAGGTTACTTGATCGCTCAGCCTTCAGCAGCCACAGCTGAAAGGTTCAACCTGAACAAAGTTCACGAAAGAAATGTTGCCATAGTCGACAGGCCTGACAAGCAAGGTGTCACGGTCGAGGGCGAGGCCGAGCCAGCTGAATCCGTGGTCCTAGTCCTTCTCAAAGCCCTACCGGACATGATCGTCAGAGAGATAACGCTCCCCAACTTTCTGGAGGAACAGAGATCAGGTAAGTTCAGTCTGCAGACAGGATTCCTCTCGTTCGATGTGGAGTTCCCCTACGGTTCAAAGATCTTCCTAGACAGTGTCAGAAGTCAGGTTGCAGCAACGATCAACAACCATCATCTGCTCAAGATAATCGATCCCGAAACCGTGGATGTGTACGAGACCCTGCTTAGGTCAGAGCCAGAAAGGAATGAAGATCTGAAGTCTCGCCCAAAAGAAACTGATCCACGAGAGACTGACAGTCGGAAGAAGCCTACAGATCCACCACATGAAGCCAGACGGTTCAATCATAAGACTGAGCGAAGCAAGAATACTGAGTTTCATAGGTAGAACCTTATCGCTTCAAAGAAGAATCATGGGGGATGGATCGAAGTACGACGGCCTAGATGTCGCCAAGACGAGCACAGATTACGTGGTGACTTTGGCAGAGGAAGGCTCACCAACACTCAAGCATTCCTACTATGCGGAGGACGGAGTCTTGAAGGGTGAATTCTACAACATCAATACGCCGACCGAGTTCTACTCTGACAAGATCAGGTACGTCGATCTTGAGATAGATGGGGTCAGGAAGCCCGGCGAGCAGCCCAAGATAATCGATTCAGATAAACTAGATGAAGCTGTGGAGCACGGCTACATGAGTAGTGCACTGGCTGAAGTCGCCAAGGACATTGCACGGAACCTCGCTGCGAAACTGGCAGGAACCTAGTCTGACGGCTCTGACAGATCCTCGTCAGAGTCCCTCATCGCAAGCTTCAGCATCTTGTACGGGACTTGGAACTCTATATCCTTGCCCTCGCCTGACTTCCTTATGATCATCGAGATGCAGTCTTTATGTGCTCTCGCATAGAAGTAGCAATGCGGATCGTCTCTGCTGAAAGATACGCTGTCAACATTTCTATCAGTCAGAATGTCCAGAAGCTTGAAGACCGGTAGGCCATCTTTGGCCCTCATCAGGTGGAGGGACTCTAGAATATAGTCGAGGGTTGCGTACTCTACCTTTCTCTTTGAAGACTTGACATATACTCTTGAGATCTGGGCTATGCGATCCATCATCTAACCTTTTCCTGCATCTCACCTATCGCTCGCTCAATCTCCACCAGGTGTTGTCTGATCTCATTAATCTGGATGTTCATCTCATCAAGTTGTCTACTTACTGTCTCCATCCTCATCTTGAGCTGAGCTAGATCTTCTTTTACAGGTTTGAGTCCTCTGCCTACTGCCACGAAGGCGTCGGTCACTTACCCAACCTTCATGGTCCTCAGAGTCCGCGGTAATTTAAAGGTTGATGAAAGGTTCCTGTAAAGAAATGCTGGAGGGTAAAGCGGCTGTACTTCTAAGCTTGCGAAGGAATGGTAACGTGAAAGCCTAGAGTTCCTCGACAGCAGCCTTGACTCTTTCCATGCCTTCCCTTATGTTCTCAAGGCTCGTGGCGTACGAGAACCTCAGGTATCCTTCACCGTATCTTCCGAACGCTGTTCCATGGACACTTGCGACATGTGCCTTGCTAAGCAGGAACTCCATAAGCTCCCTAGCCTTCATCCCTGTCTTCTTGATGTTCGGGAACGCGTAGAAAGCTCCTGTGGGGGTCTTGCATGAGAATCCCTTGATCGAGTTAAGAGCCTGAACTATGGCGTCCCTTCTCTTCAGGTACTCCCTGACCATCTGGCCTACAGAGTCCTGTGGGCCTCTTAAGGCCTCTATTCCAGCTATCTGGCTGAAGGCCGCAGCGCATGAGGCGATGTTGACCTGGAGCTTGGACATGTTAGCGATCACCTGTGCGTTACCTATAGAGTAGCCCAGTCGCCAGCCTGTCATAGCGTATGTCTTTGAGAACCCATGAACTAGTATGGTTCTCTCTTTCATACTAGGCACAGAGAGCATGCTGTGGTGCTGTCCCTGATAGATTATCTTGGAGTAGATCTCATCTGACATAACCCAGAGATTATGCTTCTTGGCTATCTCAGCCAGCTCTTCCACCTCATTCTTCATCAGGGTGGAGCCGCATGGGTTATGCGGCGAGTTGAGTATAAGCAGCTTCGTCTTCTTTGTAACCTTCTTCGCCACATCAGCCGGGCTAAGGCGGAAATCGTTCTCCTCTTTGAGCGGGATGGGAACAGGTTTGGCCCTCACCAGCTTGACAACGGACTCATAGATCGGGAAGGCTGGATTCGGCATGATGACCTCATCGCCAGGATTGACTGTGGCGAGGATGCCTGTGAAGAGGCCTGGTTTCGCCCCCGGCATCACGATGACTTCTTTCTCAGGATCTATGTCAACATCAAAATCATTCGAGACGTACTCTGCTATCGCCTGCCTCAGCTCCAGCATGCCGGGTGCTGCTGTATAGTGTGTGTAACCTGCCGCTAGCGCCTTTCGAGCAGCCTCCTTGATGTGCTCGGGGGTATCGAAGTCAGGCTCACCCATCTCGAAATGGACGACCCTAGTTCCTGTCTTCTCAATCTCCTTCGCCATGGCGAATACGAGGAAAGCTGTCTCTGTTCCCGCGCGCTCCATTCTATCAGCAATGGTGGGCGACTTTGTTTTCATACCTAAACCATACCTCTTTGTCGAAGTCTGTTACTGGTCGGTCTAAGGCGAACCCGAACTGAAACGTTCTTCAATTATTTAAGTATAGTTAAAACAGTCGCTGAACATTGTCGCGAGTTCGATCTCTTTTCCCACTTTCTTCTCAGTTGCCTTCTTGTAAACCAGCTTGGCCACGACAGTATCCTGTATCGCGAGACCGGTGGAGTCGAATACTGTAACCTCTCTTGGTGAGGTTCTGCCCTTCTTCTTTCCAACAATGATCTCGCCCAGCTCACAATGTATGTCGCTTCTGTTAATGAGGCCCTTGCTTACTGGAACGTTGATCTCTCCACTGTGCCATGCCTGGTTCCAATCGTCGATCACGACCTTTGATCTCTTCAGGATCGTCGGATCCAGTTCTTCCTTGCCAAGTGCATCAGCACCTATAGCATTGATGTGGGTGCCGAGATCAACCCACTCATCCATGATGATCGGCTTCCTACTTGGAGTGACTGTGCAGATGATGTCTGAGCTGGTCACAACCTCTTCGACACTGGCTGCTGCGATGAACTTCACTCGCTGATAAGATTTGGCAGCTTTGCTCACGAATTGATTCTTTGATTCCTCAACCACATCATAGACTCTAACCTCAGAGATACCTGCGACCTGCAGCATGAATGCTAACTGTGTTAAGGCTTGGACACCTGCCCCTACTATCCCCAACTTCGAGGAATCGTCTCTCGCAAGATACTTTGTCGCTACCCCTGCGGCTGCGCCTGTCCGGACAGCAGTTATCTTCGTTCCATCCATGATGGCCTGTGGAGCCCCTGTCTTTGGATCGATCAATATGATTACCGCCATTACCGTTGGTAAGTTGAACCTTCGATTCTCAGGGTGGACATTCACGACTTTCACTGCTGAGGCATCCATAGACTCCATGTAGGCCGGCATCACTCTGAGGTCTCCATTGTACTTCTCATAGTACAGGTACGTCTTCGCCGGCATCTGGACTCTGCCGAGGCCCTTCTCACGGAAAGCCTGCTCAACAACCTCAAGGACTTCATTCATCTCAAGCAGAGGCTTGATCTCTTGGTCAGTCAGAAGGAGAATCTTCAAAGCAGATCTAAGGCTACAATTCATAGCCTAAGCCAATATAAGTCGTTGCCAAAAACGAGATCCATTACAGAGAAACCTCCGAGAGTTCTAATGAGTTAACCCTATCCGCAGAGCTCATGTCTCACGTCGCTTCTAAAAGGATGCTCTCTGATCTGGCCAGCTGAGTTCCTCGCCGTGATGCGAGAGCATGATGTTTCCACAATCGATCTCAGCGACCTCTCTTGAAGAGACGTTTGTGTAGGCTCTCAGAATCTTCCTTCTTCTGATGAGGCTCTCGAGGATCCCTATTCCAAGCAGGAAGCCGTCGTTGTCTAGGAATCCTAGAATCTCTCCGCCTTCACATCTTGCTGCTAAGAGACCGTCAACCTTGATCTTCTTGAGCGAGAAGTTCTTGTGAATGGCACCTCTCAAGTATCTTCGGTACCCGTGTTCGCGGAGTCTTCTGCGTTCCTCCCTGCCTCTTGCCTTGATGTACTTTGGAACTTGAATCCTGATCGCAGGCACAGTGATCGCGTCAAGTATCGCATCCAACTCGCTCCCCTCTGCCAAGGCGATGACCAAGTCTGGGCTTAGCTCCTTGACCATCTTTACCTTGAAGGTCACCGCTTCCCCGTCGACGACCCAGCCGTCTGTGTTGATAATCATAGGGGTGTCTGTGGGGACGCGGGACGCAAGTTTAGCGATTGACTCGATTACTTTTTCAGTAATCGGGCTCGGGCTTGTCTCGCCAACAAACACCATTGCATCTACTCTTGCGTTCTCCAGCGCAATCAAGGGACTGCTAATGATGCTTAACCCAACACTTCCAGGTGGACCAAGATCGGATTGACCTATGTCAGCATCGATCACCGCGATCTCTGGTCTGAGCTTGAGCGAACGATTCGCAAGGAATGTGCAGAATGTGCTCTTGCCCGTGTCTATGGATCCAACAACAAGAACTCTGCCTCTATCCAAATTCTGGAATGCTTCAGCAGCCGCTGACCATGACTCAGGTATCGTCGAACCATCAATCTCAAGATAGCTCGCTCTCTCACCAAGCTCAGCCTCAAGGCTGGAATCTTCAACTATCTCAACTGGGAGCTGCCTCTCCTTTCTAATCACAAGTCTCTGTTTGGGTCGGAGTGGAGCGCCAAAGATCTCTACCGATCCCTTGTCAAGCCTGAGCGAGGCTGGGCCTGAGACAAGAAGCGTCTTCCTAGCCTGAAGTTCAAACCGCATCGGCGTTCCGCTCCAAGGCTTTTTCTGTCTAGGAATACAGAAGCTATGTAAAAACCACGTGGTCAGATCCCCCTGATCAAAGCATATAGATTACTCTCAAGACAGATTCTCCTCCAGACAGTGAAGTACTACAGGTAGCCGGCAACGATGAACGCAATCTCAACCCTGACTCCGTCACTTGACCGCTTGCTTGAGGGAGGTTTCCCAAGGGGCCAGCTTAGCCTCGTATACGGTGAGGCCTCATCAGGAAAGACTACGCTGAGCATCCAATGCGCGGTCTCAGCCTCCATGAAGCACCTGAAGACTCTCTATGTAGATTCGGATCAATCCTTCTCACACCAGCGGCTTCTCCAGATCATTGGACAGGGAAACAAGGATGCCTGCGAAGACATAATCATATTCCTCCCGCAGTCCTTTGCTGAGCAGTCACGTATAGTTGAGAGCCTTGAGAACTATGTCACAAGAAGAGTCGGGTTGATAGTCTTAGACACAGTCACCTCCCTCTATAGGACAGCCCTAGGAAGAGCCGCAGGAACTTACAGTCTCAATCGCGAGTTGAACAGGCAGCTAGCCTACCTCGTTGAGCTGGCCGCAGAACACAACCTTACGGTGCTCATAACAGGTCAGGTACGATCCAAGGTGGACGGGCTGGGATGGCAGATAGAGCCTGTCGCACGTAGAACGCTCTTCCACTGGCCCAAGATAGTCCTGAGGCTCAGATCGACTGTAAAACAGAAGATCAAGGAGGCCCGACTTGAGAGGAGCCTAGCTCAGGACTCTGAACAGAGAAGGTGCTACCTAGAGATGACCGAGAAGGGCCTAGAAGACTTTCAGGAATCACCAGCATAATGTAGGAGTCGTGGAGGAACTTGCTGACAGAGAGCGATATCCTCTTTGCCATCTACATAGCCATCCCGGCATACGTCGCTAACGCTTTTCCCATGCTTTTCAAGGGAGGCCCACCCATAGACTGGGGTAGGCGGTTCATGGACGGCGAGAGGATCCTCGGAGCGAACAAGACCTTCAGGGGATTCGGCCTCGGTCTGGTCTGCGGCCTGCTGGCCACACTGGCTGAGGCGCTCTTGCTAAACCGCGATCTTCTACTGTTAGGTGCACTGGTATCCTTGGGCGCGTTGCTAGGTGATCTTCTGGGAGCCTTCATCAAGCGAAGGATGAACCTTAAGCCTGGAGCACCATTCCCTCTGCTTGACCAGCTTGATTTTGTCTTTGGGGCTCTGCTTCTATCGTATCCTGCACATCAAGCAAGCTTAGGCACTGTGATCATACTGGTTATCTTTACTCCTCCGGTACATCTTCTGGCGAACTTCATTGCATACCGGCTTGGGGTTAAGAGGAACTGGTGGTGAACTAGCCTGATATCTTGCTCTGCAGGAGGATTGAGGAGTAGTAGACGACAAGGAGGACTAGCATCAAGCCTATTATGAGTGTCAGGTAGGCCTGGCGGGGCCTGTAGGCCAACCTTACACTTCTTAGCACCATGTAGAAGCCTACAGCTCCAAGGAAATAGAGCATGCCGGAGATGAGGCTCTCGTTTATCGTCTGCATGTTCAGGTTTCCGGGATAGATGAATGTCCAGCCGCGGGCTAATGGCAGCATGGTCAGGGCCCTGCCTGACATGATCTCAACAGCACTGTAGACGCCTCCGGATAGGACAAAGATTCCAAAGGCGATCAGTACTATTGTTATGTTTCTTAGAGAGGGTTTTGCGGCTAGAAATCTTGGCAGGCGGAACACCCTGAGCCTAAAGGCTAGGTTATTCAGAAACCTGTTTATCTTCCAGCCTCTGCCTCCAACCCCCTTACTCAAACCCGCCACCTTCCCCTTGGAGTATCAGATCAGAGTTATAAATTCTTGGAGGCCGAGAATCCTGGACATGTTGATTTTCGACTTAAAGTTGAAATAGTGTTGTGGCGGCCGATGTTGAAGGAGATACTGTTCTTGCCTCAACGGATCTACTGTAACAGCTGCGGCCGCGACCTCTATGTCGGTATTGAGCTTGAGTCTCCTTTGGAGACAATTCATAAACATGGAGGGTTCTGCCCAGCGTGCAGGAACAAGCTCCGCTTCGACATACAGTCCATCAAGATAACGCCTGTCGAGGTCGAACGCTAACTCTTAAATCATTGATACGTAATGATTCGCACAAGCCCTGAACATCTTTGGAGACGTAAAGTACTTTGAAGGTTAACGACTACGAAGTTCCCGAAGGCCTCTACTACACCAAGGAGCACACTTGGGTAAAGGTGGAGGACGGCAAATGCAGAGTTGGCGTGACAGACTACGCACAGAAAGCCCTGAATGAAGTGGTATTTGTTGAACTCCCTAAGACCGGATCAAAGGTCGAGCATATGAAGCCTGCTGGGACTCTTGAGTCTGTCAAAGCGGTCTCGGACTTCTTCAGCCCGGTCTCAGGAGAGGTCGTCGAGGTGAATAACAGCCTGCCAGACAAGCCGGAGCTCTTGAACGAGAAACCATACGGTGACGGTTGGTTCGCAGTTGTCAAGCCCTCAAACCTCGATCAGGAACTTCAGGCCTTGATGGATGCTCAGAAATACGGCGAACTCCTCAAGACCATAATCGAGCAGAAGTAACCCCGCTTCAGTGGCGGCGGCTCCCGCAGAGGGGCCGTCGGAGATCATTCTTCTGATAATCCACAGATAGGCTCCCGCTTCGAGTCTACCTTTGGTAGATAATGCTTATGGTAAGGTCTTGAGTCCGGTCTAGGATAGAGATCCCTTTCTGTAAGCCTTTTGACTGCGATCGCGTCTTCTGGACAGACCTCTTGGCAGAGACCGCACCCGTCACACTTCTTGAGATCGACCACTGCTTTTCCTTGGCTGATCTCTATTGCAAAGTAGAAGCAACATCGCTTGCATATTCCGCATCCAGTGCATTTGGCTTGATCTACAACGGCATAGATGCCTTCATTTCCCCTCTCAACCATAGTGGGCGGAATGATATGCTTCAGCGCTCCCCCCTTCATTTCCGTTATCGAGCTATAGCTGTGCTCCTGCATGAACTTCGAGATCATCGCAAGCCACGGTTTGACCACATCGTAACCTTGGACCATCACTGCCGAGCAGCTCTCAATCGTTGAGGCGCCTACCATTATGTACTTGATCGCATCACTCCAATCGAGCATTCCCATGCACGCCATTATCGGCACATTCACTCTTGGGGCGGCCTTCGCGATCCATTTGAGCGAGTACCCCACGAGATATGGTCCGCCGAAGCCCACGATGCAGCCGAATGGGATTGGCCTGGCAGTGTCTATGTCGATGTCCAGTGTTGAGATCCTGTGGGAGAGGGTTAGACATGGTGAACCTGCAGCCTCAAACTTGGTTGCCCACTCATCAACCTCACCGGTCTGGGAGGAGATCTTGGAGCTGAACGGTATCGCACACTTCTTCTTTGCGAGTCTAATGACCTCTTCCGCCATGTACATGAGAGTCCAGCCGAGCTTCTCCCCCTTCTTCTCTGTTCCAGGCTCTCCTGCATAGGGGCAGGAGAAGTTCAACTCCACCATGTCCGCACTTGAACCGTTTATCAGATCAATGTATCTCTCCCAAGTCTCGATGTCTGCTGCCGTTATGCTGCCGATGATTACGCCCTTGTCGCCCACAGCCTTCTTGGCTGCATCAAGTTCCTTAGCGTAGTCCTCAGGAGTGAGATGTGAGCCCTCCTCTATGTCTGTTATCGAGAGTGAACGCGGTACTATCTTGGGGTAGGCTCCCTGATCCTTGAGCCAGTAGATCTTGAATCGCGGCCTTGGGTAGACCCTCGCGTACTCCAGAGGGACCAGTGTCTTCATCACTGCACCAGCCCAGCCAGCCTCGATGCCCTTGGCTATGTTCAGGCCGGTCTTCGTGGGTGTGGCTGATGACAGTACGAAAGGATTTCTGAAGTGAACGCCGCAGACATCACTTGAGATATCAACTGGCAACAATATCACTCTTCCAGCTTCGAAGTTGATAAGTGGATCCAGAAAAACTTGCTGATGCCCTACTGTTCCTTCCTGCAATGGAGGACTCTGATTCTAAGTCTCATCCTAGAGGTCGCTAGTCTTGCTGGGCTCCGCACCTGTCACAGAATCTTGCCTCCTTCGCGATCTCTGCACTGCACTTCTCGCAGTTCTTGTTTGGTGACGTTATCTCTTTGAAGTGCTTGAGATCTTCAAAGGTTCTCTTGATATCAGAAACCCTCTCATCAAAGGTTTTCTTGTCGAGATGTCCAGCGGAATAGGCTGCAGATGCCTCCTCCAGATCTCTTCCCAACATTTCTAAGGCAGTGGCAGTAGGCGATGCCTCGCTTGCATAACCAGTGTGGTGGAAAGGTGTCGGGAGATGGTGTTGCAGCAAACCAGTCCTTAAATGTGGGCGCCGCCTGAAAGCAAGCATGAGCAGGATACCAAGCAGAACCACCGCTATCACAACAGTGAGCACCGCTATTAGAGTCAGCTCAGAACCGGGTACCTGAAGATAGATCTTGGACAAACCCGGAGGACAAATCAATTCGGACATTTGTCTCCCGCACGTGTCTCAGTTAGTAACAGACAAAGACTAAACGGGGCCTTTCCGTCTTCTTGATCAAACATACCATTACCAGTTCTGACCATATAAATCCCAGTTCTCCCGCCGCGCTACAGCGGCCAGCCAGATACCATGGCTGGTCTGGCGACATGCTGCGGAATCAATACTTCCTGGTACGACCGGTCTATGCTTCGGAAGGTTCAACAGGATCTTTCCGAGACATGACTGCAGAAGCAGTCCCGCTTCAACCTCAAACCCATTGTCAACTTATGAGGTTTACATGTAGTTCACCGCTAAACTAGGCAATCTTGATAAGCTAATGCAAATTCTGCTCTCTTGAAGAGGCACCCGCATAATGAGAATAGAAGAACTAGGGCTGGTTCCAGAGGTCAGAGTGACCGACAAGGATGCTCTCATCATAGTGGATCTTCAGAATGACTTCATCCCGTCGGGAGCCCTCGCAGTCAACCACGGGGACGAGATAATCGAGCCAATAAACAGTCTTGCTGAGAAGTTCCACGATCGTGGCAACATCATCGTTATGACGCAAGACTGGCATCCTCCAGGACACCTCTCTTTCGCGAGCAGCCACGACAAGAAACCGTTCGAGCCCTACGAATCCGAAGGGATAGGTCCAGTTCTCTGGCCAGATCACTGCGTTCAGGGCTCAAGGGGGGCTGAGTTCCATCCAGATGTCGAGACCAGATTTGCCAAAGCCATCATCCGCAAGGGATGCAATCCCAAAGTAGACAGTTACTCAGTATTCATCGAGAACGACATGAAAACCTACACCGGCGCCTCTGGATATCTAAAGACGCTGGGGAGAACGCGTATATTCATTTGTGGTCTCGCCTTGGACTACTGCGTCTACTATTCTACCAAAGACGGTAGAGACTTGGGCTTCGAGATAGTGATACCGATCGATCTATCAAAGGCCATCGACTCACCACAAGACCACCTGTCTAATGCTCTAGATCTCATGGTGAAGAAAGGAGCAAGATTTGTCAAGTCAGAAAACATAGTGGTGTAATGGCCCACTGCCCCTCTAACACTCTCACCGATCTTATTCAAGCGGGTTCTAGACGGCTCCGCCGTCAGAATTTCTTCAACGAGATCATAATGAATAGCCAAGGATCAGGAATAGCTATAAATAGGAGTGAACCTTGACCCGATTTCTTCTTGGAGAAGCTCAGTCTTGTCAGCTGCTCGGGCCAAAAAACCGCAGAAAGTGGATGACTCCCAGACAGCTCCAAAGACAAAATCAAAGAAGAAGATACTGATAGTTGCCTTTGGGGACAGCCTCACCTCAGGCTACCAGCCTCCAGGATCAGGCTCGCCTCTGCCCAAATCAACGCCCTATACCGATCCTCTGAAGAAGATGATAGATGGGGCTCTAGAGAAGGCCAACAAGCTCCAGCTCCTCGATGTAACTTTCTACAACAAAGGGGTAAGCGGGGAGCTGACCTCTGACATGCTTCGGAGACTGGAGGGTGATGTGTTGTCTGTCAAACCGAACTATGCCATAATCTTGGGAGGATCAAATGACATCGGATGGTCTGTGGAGCCGAGCGATATCTTGGAAAACTTGGTTCAGATGTATGAGAAATCAACCTCGGCAAACATAGAGGTTGTGGCCTGCATGGTCCCCTCCATTATAGGTCAAGAGGCTTACGTGAAGCCTAGACTTGAACTGAACGAGTTGATAGCAGATTACTGCTTCGAGAATGAGTTGGTCTGTGTCGATCTCTTCTCTGCTACAGCAGACCCGAAGACAAAGATGCTGGATAAGAAGTACTCCAGCGATAGTCTCCACCTGAACACGGCTGGCTACATGAAGATGGCCGAGGTCATATTCAACCAGGCCTTCGCGAAACTCATCCCGGTCTGGACGATAGTATAGTACGAGCGTTCCTAGCTAAGCCGCTGAACTCAGTTGGTCACCCGCCATGAGACTCTCGACAGATAAGGAGACAACAATCAGCTCTCTGAAAGAAGCCGTCTCAGCATTTGTGCAAGAGCGCGGATGGAAGAAATTCCACAACCCGAAGAACTTGGCTGAGTCCATCTGTATCGAATCATCGGAACTCCTGGAACTCTTTCAGTGGCTGACCGACAGAGAGTCTGAGACCTTCGCCAAAGACTCTGCGCATTTTGATCGTCTCTCAAGTGAGTTGGCTGATGTTCTGATCTACTGCTTAGCACTCGCGAATGCAACAAAGATAGATGTGGCAGGTTCGGTCCTATCAAAGCTTGAGGAGAGCGCAGAACGGTACCCAGCCTCGGAATACACGGGCAGAGCGCCTCGCCGCAAAGATTCCGGCAGGAGAAAGGCCTAAGGATAAGCCCAAGATACGGTAGGGTAGGAGAGAACGTGAAACCGACGAGTCTACCAGTAACATGTCCGGGCGTTTCCAAGCTTGTAAGGCCAACGCCTGAATCGATCACATGTCCAAAGTGTGGCAGAGCCCTAGAGATATGGAGCGACGAAGAAGAGACAAGATGTGACGATTGCGGGGTTCAGGTTTCGCGAGAAAAAGGGACATCCTGCCTAGACTACTGTGAATATGCAGACAAATGCCGGGAACTGATAAATCAGAAGAAGCCCAAGTAGAGCAGATCAAGAGGCCGGAATCTGAGCATTCTTTGGCTGGTGTAAAATGCTACCGTTGCACAATCTAGATCTCGACAGCCGAATTCTCTTGAAATGCGTGCACTGGAGCGAGTTGAACTCAAGATGTCTAGCCTCACCTTGAGCTGTGGCGTTTGGAGCCTGCACGCTTGGCCGGGTTCCCTTTTTTACTTGCACCTCTTATCCTCATCCGTTGTAGTCCGATGGTGAAGTCTTTTCCATCGATCAACCATGTCTTCCAGAGTTCAGCCGAAGGCCTCTTCTCTATCTTCTTAAGGAACCGGAGTCTCTTGGCTCTGACCTCTTCGGCTATGTAGTCCTTCCTGGCTCTTAGCGATTCGAGCTCCGCCTTACCGTGGGAAACAATGTATGCCGATACGTATGCATCGACTGGAAGGTCGAGTTGCCGCCGCATCTCTTGCATACGTCTTACAACATCCCTGACCAAGCCTTCTGCGAGAAGCTTCTTCGGCATCGTTATGTCCACGTATACTCTTCCTCTGCTGAAGACACCAGGTATGAAGTTCTCCGCCATCTCCTCCCTGAATGTAACCATCTCTGGAGTTAGTGTGAAATCCTTTCCTTGCACCTTCATGTCGAAGGCGTTCTTCTCTTTGAACTCACTGAAGATCGTCCTACCTTCGAGGTTCCTTATCGCCTCGGCCACGAGGTTTGTGTCTTTCTTGAATGCTGGTCCTAGAGATTTGAAGTTGGGAATGACGGTCAGCCTTTTGAGCCTCTGTTCTTCCTCGACATTCACGAACTCTATCTTCCTAGTGTTCGCTTGGGAGTAGATGACTTGCTCAAACTCATTCACAGCCCTCTCTACGGTCGGATCCTCAGTGACGATTATGATCCTTGACACGGGTTGTCTCAACTTTATCTTCGCGTCCTGCCGGGCGCTCAAGACCGCGCTTATCAGCTCCTTTGTCAGCTCCATATTCTC
Source organism: uncultured Candidatus Bathyarchaeia archaeon (assembly GCA_964598945.1). Taxonomy (GTDB): domain Archaea; phylum Thermoproteota; class Bathyarchaeia; order 40CM-2-53-6; family RBG-13-38-9; genus JAGTQV01. The sequence goes on along the minus strand of CAZRDQ010000006.1, from coordinate 30,038 downwards.
CTCCAGCGAAGGCTCGATCAGCCCGATCTGGGGCTCGGGATAGCGGCACATGTGCACACTCTCCGGCAGGTCAGGCTCAACAGGCCTGATCATCGTCTGGAACAGTCTCTCCGCAAAGAAGGGTATGAAGGGCGCACTGAGCAGAAGCCATGTCTTGAGCGCGTGGTAGAGGGTTGAGTAGGATGCCAGCTTGTCTGGACTCTCCTTCTCCTGCCAGAAACGCCGCCTTACGAGTTTGATGTACCATCTGCTGAGGTCTTCGACAGCGAACTGGCTCAGTACCCTTGCAGCCCTGTGTATATTGAGGTTCTCCATCTCCTTCTGAACAAGAAGCTTCAGACTCTCTGTCTTCGAGATCAACCACCTGTCCTCGGCTCTGAGTCTGCCTCGGCCTAAAGGCCATTCCTTAGGCTTGAATAGGTCGAGGTTCATGTAGATGCTTGCGAAGGCATAGACGTTCCACGTCACCTTGAGGTCTCTAAGGGTCTCCGCGACTGCTGCTGTTGAGAAGTTGAAGTCCTCCCACACGGTCCGTTGGAGCTCATAGAGTCTGAGTGAATCCCTCCCATACTTCTCAACGACATCCTGCGGCGAGATGAAGTTGCCAAGCGACTTGCTCATCTTCTCACCCTCGGCATTGAATGTGTGGCCGTGCATTAGGACCGCTGCGTATGGCGTACTGTCGAGTGCAACAACACCCGCGCCGAGCAGCGAGTAGAACCAGCCCCTTGTCTGGTCATGTGCCTCAGTTATAAGGTCTGCAGGCCACCACTTCTTGAACTCGGCCTCTTCCCGGGGGTACTGGAGGGAAGCCCATGAGGCTACCCCTGAGTCCATCCACACGTCCACTATATCGGGCACCCGGCTCATTGAGCCGCCGCATTCGCAGTCAAGTCTTAAGGGATCAACATCTTGTCTGTGCAGCTCAATCTTGCCTTCAAGCTTGGCCTTCTCTCTGAGCTCCTTCTCGGAGCCTACGACAGTCCTTCGATCGCAGTCCGGGCAGATCCATATTGGCAGCGGGGTTCCCCAGTACCGTTGTCTGGATATGACCCAGTCTCTTGCGCCGAGCAGCCAGTCTCTGAATCTTCTACTGCCGGCCCATTCAGGAACCCACTTGATCTTCTCATTCTCCTCGAACAGTCTCTGTTTCACCTCTGTGATCTTGATGAACCATTGTTCAGTGGCTCTAAGGATCAGCGGGGTCTTGCATCTCCAGCAGTGCGGGTATGGATGCTCAACGATCGATGTCTTGAAGAGTAAAGACTTGGTCCTGAGATCCGCAACGATCTCCTGATTAGCATCAAAGACATCTCTTCCATGATACTTCCCCGCCTCTTCGGTGAATCTTCCAGCCTGGTCGACTGGACTTATGACAGGCAGCTGGTTTGCCTGGCCAACCTCGAAGTCTTCTTCACCGTGGCCGGGCGCGCAGTGGACACATCCAGTGCCCTCCTCCATAGATACGTATTCCTTGCTCAAGACCACACGATGTGTTTCGCTCAGCCTTGGGTCGGATTGGATCTTGACCTCTTCCAGCAGGGGCGGCCGATATCTGGTTCCGTTCAGCTTCTCTCCTTTGAGGGTCTCCATGACCTCTGTGGGCTGCTCGCCGAATACCGCCGCTCTCCTGGCCTCAGCAACTATGTAGATCTCGTCTCCAGACCGTACTCTCAAGTATTCAATGTCGGGGTTCACCATGATGGCGAGGTTCGCTGGAAGCGTCCATGGAGTTGTTGTCCAGATGAGTATGTACTCTTTGTCTCTGCCTTCTATAGGAAACTTGACGTAGATGGACTGGTCCTTGACTGATCTGTACTCGTCTGTGACCTCGTATCCTGCAAGAGCGGTCTCGCAGCGTGGGCACCAGTGAACCACTTTAAGTCCCTTCTGCAGTAGACCCTTCTCCTCTGCTCTCTTTATGACCCACCAGACAGACTCGATGTACTCATTCTTGTAAGTAAGGTATGGTCTGTCCCAGTCCATCCAGACCCCAAGATCCTTGAAGATGCGTGTCTGGACGCGGGCGTTCTCTTGGGCGTAGCACTTACAGAACTCTATGAACCTCTTTATCGTTATTGACTCCTCGATCTCCCTCTTGCTCTTTATCTTGAGGTCTTCCTCAACCTTGACTTCAATAGGCAATCCGTGGCAGTCATATCCAGGCTGGTCTCGGGCATCATAACCCGTCATTCTGCGGTGCCTGATCACAACGTCCTTCAGTATCTTGTTCCATGCTGTGCCCACATGTGGTGGATTCGTGACGTATGGTGGGCCGTCTAGAAAGTAGAACTTGGTCTTGCCACTGAGCCTCTGCTTGACCTTCTCATAGATCCTATTCTTGCTCCACCATTCTGTGATCTCCTTCTCCAGAGTGTTGGGTGAGTATGTGTGTAGTATCTTGCCAACGCTGGATGATCTCAACGGTGGAACACACCATTAAGACGAATGGTTCTCATATTTTAGCTTCAGAAGGAACGCTTAATTCCACCATAATGCAAATAAGGCGCATTCGAATCTCCGGTTAGCAATCACGAGGAATCCCTCTTGGCGATCAAGGCTGAACTGTTAGGTTCCGCAGGTACTGTCTTTAAGGAAAGTTTCTCCCGGAGGATCAACAGCCTTAAGCAGTTGCTTTCATCGATCCCTCGATCGTCTTACCTGAACCTCATATGTATAGTAGCCATAGCGGCCGCAGCAGCTCTACTTCGCTCCCTGCCTTTGAGGTGGGGCTCCTACCTCTCCGAGTTTGACCCCTACCTTCAGTACAGACTGACAGACCACATGGTCAAGAATGGCTTCGCCTCAGTCTTCACCTGGTATGATACTATGAGCTGGTATCCTTGGGGCCGGGATATGGCGACACAGGCCTATCCAGGTCTGGCTCTCACTGCAGCCCTTCTTTACCTGTTTCTTCAGTCAATCGGGATCCAGATCTCTCTTCTGGATCTATGTGTGATCTTTCCAGTCATACTGGGAACCGCTACCGTTGTTGTCCTTTATGTTTTCGCCAAGGACCTGTGGGGCCGCGGGGTCGGAATATTCTCAGCGCTCTTTCTGGCCTTCAGTTCATCGCATATCTTTCGTACAGCTGCAGGCTTCTTTGATGATGAGACCATAGGAATATTCGCGATGATCCTTTCATTTTATTTCTATCTGAAGGCGATCTCTCCAGAGCGTACAATGAGGTCGACGATAATCTGTTCTCTGCTCTCAGGTGCATCACTTGCGTACGTTGCTTCAGGATGGGGGGCCTACAGGTATCCACTATCGCTCCTAGCGCTCTTCTCCATCGTTCTTGTTCTCTTCGGAAGATACTCCAGCCGCCTTCTAGTAGCCTACGGACTGACCTTCGGCCTCGCGTTAGCGACCATGGCGCAACTCCCACAACTTGGTTATTCTGCGCTGAGAGAGTGGACAACGCTCGCCATCCCCGGGATCTTCATAGTACTGTGTGGGTACGAGTTCTTCCATAGAGCCAAGACCAGAATCATCAGGCTCAGCGGCACCATAGCCATTGTGGCTGTTCTGGTTATACTGGGGTTTGTGCTTTGGCAACAAGGCTTGATAACTCAGCTCGGTGGCAAGTTCTTGACAGTGCTTGAACCTTCCAGCAGGGTCGAGATGCCCATAGTGGAGTCGGTCGCGGAGCACCGCATGGCCACTTGGGCCTCATTCTATCATGAGTTCGGTATGCTGACTTTGCTTGGGGTATTCGGTTTCTACTTTACAGGCCAGCGCCGCCGCAACAGTGACATATTCATCATTCTCTTCGGTCTATCCTCGATCTACTTTGCCGCATCATTGGTAAGGCTCTCTCTGATACTTGCGCCGGCGCTTGCGCTTCTGGCAGGGATCACCGTAACGGAGCTGGCCACACCGGCTGTTGATGTCATAAGGGAGGCCGTCATCTTCCCGAAGAAGAAGATCCGCTTCACCACAAGGGTCGGAAGAGAGTTCGGTGTTGCCATACTGCTCGTTCTGCTCCTGATAATAACACCAACATTCAGCAACGCCGTCCGCGCGGCATATGCCCCAGCGACAATAGTCACATCAAGCCTTCCCACAGTCAGGCAGTCACCTCAGGACTGGCTTGAAGCTCTGACTTGGATGAGAGACAACCTCGGCGATGATGCTGTTGTCTTCTCCTGGTGGGACTATGGCTACTGGATAACAGCTGTCGGTAACAAGCACTCCCTAGCAGACAACGGAACAATGAACACGACACAGATATCGGTCATCGGTAGGACCTTCCTATCTGACACTGACAAGGCACTGCCCACGCTCAAGAGATACAACGTCAGCCATGTGGCTATACTTGTAACCTGGTACGTGCAGGATAACACCGTTCATTTCTACGGGTACGGCGAGGACAGCAAATGGTACTGGATGGCCAGAATAAGCAACGGTTCAACACTAGACGGTGAGAAGGTGAACTACTACAGCCGAAGAGTCGGCGAGGGCGAGAAGGCCTACACAGTATATGATCGAGTCTTGGCCGTCGCTGACAAGATAGTCTCAAACAAGACGATAGTGGATAACGTGGGGGTCTCGAACTCGACATTGCTTGGGCTGGTGATGGCCGGCGCATACTCCAGGGAACAGGGTAACGAGTTCTTCACGCCCGCCTTTGTCTCATCCAACAAGTTCGTCCTCATCTATCAGGTGAACTACCTGACAAGGACCAATCTGGCACTCAACCTGGGAATGTTGAACATGAGTTTTCCAGAGAAGGTCGCGATCTCAGGAAGCCTTACAGACGAGGAATCCAGACCTCTGGGCAACCGTACGATCCGACTACAGTACTCAGAAGATAACGGAGGCACCTGGCTCACGATCAAAGATGCTCAGACTGTTGACAACGGAAGTTATGGTCATGTCTGGGCTCCTGAGGTGGGGCAGTATCTGGTCAGGGCACACTGGGATGGCCTCGCTGGCAAGTACGCCTCAGCGGCAAGCCCCGTGCAGGAGCTGAGTGTTCTGAAGGGCAAGCCGACGGTGAAGTTGTTTGTGGAGCCGACGATTACGAGTCTTGGAAAGAACATAAGCGTAGACGTCAGGATATATCCACAATTGTCTGAGGGGCAGGTCACCTTCGAGATCAGTACTGATAATAGGACATGGACCCCGGCCATAATCGGGCAGCCTGTGCAGGGAGTGTTCACGCCGAAGTGGCTGCCTGAGGCCGCAGGAGTCTACTATGTGCGGGCCTCATGGACAGGGACAGCAGAGTACGAGGCTATGACAAGCCAGATAGTAATAGTGACCGTGGGTGAGATCCCGTAGCAGGCTCCGGGCTCTCTCAGGATATGTAGCTGACGGTCTTCTCTGCAGCTCTGCCTTTCAGTGCGAGATCCATATTCTTCTCAGCCTGACGTATCCTCAACTCGACCTCAACCATCCTGACTATGTCTCGGTCGATGCCTGAGAAGCCCACCTCGACCCCCAAGAGCTTAGCCAAGACCTTAAGAACGCTCTTTGCAGCCCTAGGATCTGGAACGTAACCGACGGTCTCGCCTAGAAGGCATATTGCAGGCAGCCTTCTTGGCTGTGCCAGCCCCAGTATGAGACCTGAGACCCCTACTACCGGTATGCCTGACCTGTTCACGATCACGCCGAGTTCAGTGAGTCTCTTCAATGTGTCTGGGTCTGTCGCTGCGCCGACGACTCTTGCCTCATCCTTGACCTGGGTGCTGTATCCTCCGACGGTAATCATGAGTTTGGCTGAGTACTTTACAGCATAGTCTGTTATGATGTCTGCAATCTCATACTGGCCGGCTGAGGTCTGGGGGTGACAGTCCCCGGTTATCACAACTATCTCTTTTCTCTGGGTCTTGCTTCGCCAGTGATGGAACTCGTTCCGGGGCAGCCTCACCAGGCCGTTCCTGTCCACGAGCGCATAGTATGGGAATAGTGGTGAGTGGAGTGTTGCTATCCTCTTTGCTCTGAGGCTTCTTATGATCTCCCCTGTCACAATCCTGCCCACTGAACCGAGGCCGGGCAGGCCCTCAACGATTATGGGCTCATGAGGCTTGGTCGTTCCCTCTGCTATCGTGGTCTTCATGTCGGTTCAGCTTGGGTATTCTATACCTTGCGTACTTGTCTTGTGGGGAGAACTTGGCTGGGATCGGGCTCTCGGTCTTAATGTCGCATCTGGGGCAGATGTCTTTGAGAGTATACTCCCGGCATCTTGGGCATCTGCGTATTTGCCATCTCAACTCAGCTGGCGTCCCGTTCCTCCCAGGCTTCTTATGGTGTTCACAGCTTGGTTGATGGCTTCCTGAAGTATCGTCTCGGCGTCGTCATAGTCTCGCGCGGTTACCTCGATCTTGTACCTTGGGGCTCCGATCGTGTAGACTGTCACACTGGCACTCTTTGGTACCTTGACCTTTTCTGCGCTGGAGAGAGCTGCCTTAACGTGGTCTACGCCGTCAGGTTTTGTGCTGAATATCTCCACAGTCGCGTCAACATCCGCCTTGTCGATCCTGATCTTTTGCTTGGCGGTCTCGGCCAGCGCGGTAGCCCATTCCGGCTCCATATCGACCTTTGTGAAGGTCTTCTCCCCACCCTCGGCGGACTCCTCAAGAGCATCGAATATGCTAGAGTATTTCGACAGGATCTTGGTCTTGATCCCTTCGATCTTGCTGGGGTCTGCGTGCAGTCTCTCAGCCGCAGCCTTCAGGATCGACTCAGCCTTCCTGCTCTTCTTCCATTCAAGGAGTTTCTCTGTCTTCTCTCTGCCGGTCACTCTTCTAAGTGAGAGATCTATCTGTCCTCTTTGAGGGTTCACTCTGAGGACTTTGAGAACGAGCTTCTGCCCTTCTCTTGCGTGATCCCGTATGTTCCTAACCCAAGTCGTTGATATCTCTGAGATGTGGACCAGCGCTTCTTTGCCAGCGTACTCATCCAGCTTGACGTAGATACCGTAGTCTGTCAGTCGCACTACAGTAGCTATTACGATATCCCCTATCTCCGGATATCCTTGGGCAGAGATCTTCGCACACCTCTAGGTGAGTACCTGAATAACCTCGCCTTTTATTGAGGCCTTTCCACCAGAAGGTTCAGCTAGGGTTTCATCACACACACTGCATTTGATTATGATTGAGCATCTCTCGAACACGGTCTGCTCATTAGAGCATTTAGGACATCTTACCTTGAGAAAGCTGCTCTCAGGCTTGGGTATGATACCTTTCTTAACCATATTCTCATGCCCCTAGCTCCAGCTTTCTCAGCCTGACACCCATTCTTTGGAGCGTGTATCCGCAACCTTTACATCTCAACCTTAGGACCTGTTTCTTCGTCGTCTTTGCTGTGCGCTTCAGTTCAGGCCATTTCTGGCTGCCGTAACCGTGCTTTTCGCGCTCGTGTCTTCTGACTCCGCCAGCCAAGGCTCTTTCTCGGCCTTTCTTATAGACGGATATGGCATGTGGCGTGTGGTGCCCACACTTCGGACAGAACGTATTGAGCTCCTTGGTCATCTTCATTCTTGTACACCGAGCAGAGGCATAGTACAACGTCTAAGCGCGCTATTTATCCATTTTTCCAGAATAGAATGGTATCGGTCTCTGTCTGTATCCTTGCTGCGGTGTCCGATGTTTTCTCAGTACTCCGCCTCTATCTTGACGGCGGCTTTCTGGCGAATAAGTGCTTCAGCGTTCTCTCTGGGGAGTGTTGCGACATCTTCAGGATCGAAAGGACCGTATACTCTCATATCCACCCCGACGATCTTTGGAACACTAGCGGTTAACCTCACCAAGATCTTTCCGGCCTCTTGAGCCGGCCTGATTGTTAAGTCAATACTCTTTCCTTCAAACACTCTCTTCTTGAAGTTCTCATGTTGCTCAATGGCTTGCAGGACTCTCCTGAATAACTCCGCTTCTTCATCCGTGAAGTGTTCTTGATCTATGCTGTGGTTCCCGAGAAGCATTGCCATCAGCTTTTTGAATCTCGCATCCATGATCGAAGATGCCAGCTGCCTTGCTTTCTGAAGTTCCATGCTGAGAAGTCGATATTTCAGTGTCTTCTCGTCCAGCATCCTGAGTTCTTCATTCATCTTCTTTATGTATTGGCTGAGATCTCTGAAGAAACTGGGATCCAGTGGCTGGAATTCCTTGGACTCTAACCTTTCCTTTCGCCAAGCATTGTAGAGTCGATTGTACAAGCTATCTTGCCACCGGGTGGGCTTTTCCTTTGCACATCAGCAGGACAGCCGCTGCTGCTGGCAGAGTCTCCTCTGCGTCTCTGAACGGTCCGTACTCCTTACTACCGATCATGAATCTTGGGGCTTCTTGAATGTGCACAGTCATGTCTCCTTCAAAAGCCACGGCTTGCTTCAGGGGGCTGAAACCTGCAAGTTCTTCTGTCTTGATGCACATCGCCCTAAGACCGGTCTTTCCGTTGAGCGTCTCTGGAAGTCTTATAAGCCTGTGAATATCGGTGGTCACGACAGTATCTATGGCCACAGATTCTAGCGACGCAGCCTTTCTAATGATCAATTGCCAAGTCTGCCTGCCCGCGCCCTCAATGATGCCCCAAGATCGCGTCTCTTTTCCGGGATCAGCCTCATCTCTCAGTCGCACCAATGACTCCATAATGTTGCTCTTCAGGCCCATACTCTTCAGTTCTTCTTCATCTGTCCGCAGCAATATCTGATCTATCCTTCTGGCCATTCTTCCCCGCCAGCCTGGGTCGCTGGGTCTTGGGCCGCCTGTGACTCTGAGTTTCCCGCTCACATCAAACAGTCCCAAGAGGTCTGCCTCCAGTCCTATGCCTGTCATGTAGTCGACTATCTCCCTCCTCTCTTCTGAGCCTAGATCCTTTACCTCTTCTGATTCTATGTGTAGGTGGTAGCCCCTATGTCCCGAGAAGTTGACCTCCATCTTTTCGGGATCTATTCCGAAGTCTTTGTTCAGTAGGTCGATCAACCTAAGGATCTCTTGCTTTGCCTTTTCCAGACAGTCACGGCACATCCATGTGTCTTCCTTGAATCTCTGTCCTCCGCAGCTTGGGCAGTTTAGGGGTGCCGTGCCTTTGCCTGAGGACTTGCATTCGGTACACTGCCATTTGTCATGGGTCTGCTTGCATTCTGTCTCTATGTGATCGGCATCTATGTCGAATATGAGATCTGAACCAGTCCAGCCTTTCCTATCCATTGGCGCCTCAGGGTCACTGTAGTAAGCCGCAGAGTAGTAGACATCTGATGGCACAGTGTTCTCGATGAACCTCCTCAGATCGCTTGTGTTCCTGAATGATCTGTGCCTGATCATAACCCCCTCTGCGAAGATTAGGAAGCCGAATTCTCTCTGTTCCATTGATCGTGGGGGAATGACTGAGTTCTCATTCTTGTTATAGTATTCAGAGAACCTGGATTTGATCATTGATCTCGTTAGCTGTCCCAAGTTCTCCGTATGCTTCATGACGGTCGTCTACTTTTTTCTGCTTCTGCCTATTTAGCTATCCTTCTGGTGTAGGCAGATCTAGCTCTCCTTCACAGGCTTTCTCAGCATTAGCTTCCAGTCTAGCAGGAAGTGTCCGATTCAGTACCGGCAGGTTGACTAGGGAGCTAGGAGGGTTTGACTGGTGGTCTTCTTCTGGATGAGCTTCTCTTTCTCCTGTAGTATGTGAGAGGATGCTTGACTGTCTTGCAGAGTTCATCTGGTTCAATGCAGAGCCCATGTGTCTTCAGTGTGTCGCACTTAGGGGGCGTATACTTTGTCTTGCTGCCTCTGCGACCGCTTATGTGTTCAACTTGGTATCTTGTCTTTCTCTCATCGAAGTCGGATGCTGACTTGAAGAAGTTCAGCACATCATTCTCTGTGGAGCCTACGTTCACAAGGAATGATGTGAGGGTGAATCTTCCGACGTGTGACAGTCTTCCTCCTGAAGATAGAGTGTCCAGGAGCCTCCTTATGCAGGGCGGCATATCATCAACTGATATGTTGAAGGTCTGGGCTATGTCCTGTGGCATGCTTCTGGTTAAGGCAAGTCCCCTTATGGTATTGAGAGTGTCTTGGATGGAGTCAGGAGGGTCTAATGGGGGGCGCTTTGTCTTCTCAAGTATCTTCCTTTGGATCTCTTCTTCAATAAGCCTGGTTGCCTCGTCCTTTGTCAATTGAACGAAGCCGTCTCTTAGGGATCGGTTTGTGAGTTTCCACTTGAGTTCGTTCATGTTTCTGGTGTTGGTTAAGTATTCCCTGAAATGTAGGAGAAACTCGCCTGTCTCTTCCTCGCTCTCATCCAGCGGCTGGATCTTCCATCCGAAGGTTCCCCTCGCGATCCTGAGGATCTTCTCCGCGGGCTCATCCTTCAGTCTCTTGGAGAAGCTCTTTGATTCAGCGACGGCGTATCTTCTCTTGGCGCTCTCACTTTCGACATAGGCCATCAGCATGATGGCTGTTGGGAAGGAGGGGATCTCAATGTTTGGATCCTGTTCTTGAGGTGAGAGTTCAGAAGGGCTTAGCAGCGCCTGTCGGATCCTCTGTTCAGCCCTCCTGAGGATCGCTCTGTAAGGCTCTGTTGTTAAGTCCTCTATCCCTATTCCGAGATTCTTAACGAAGTCACCTGCTTCAGCCGTGAAAGGGTACAGTGCCTTGTCTCTTTCCGAACTCATCGAGTTCTCTTACTCTGCCTCTATTCTGGGAGCTAGATAGTACATGAGCTTTGCCTGCTCCGACATCTCGAACTCGAGCTTCAATGGCATGTTGGTTGAGAACTCTATTGAAGCCACCTCCGAGGTTGCGGAGCCAGCTTTGACCATGGCGCCCAGATAGTTAAGATTGAATGTCGCCGCAGAGGCCTCCTTGACTTCCAGTTCGAGTAGAGCGCCGTCGCTTTTGGCCAGCTCCATGTTCACATTGCTCAGTTCGGAGCTTGCCTTGACGAGGAGCTTATCTTGGCTGGCTTCAAACCTGATATTGTCGCTGACAGTCTCACTGTCCTCGACGATCTCCCTCAAAGTCTCAGACATCATCTTGGCTTTGGCGTTGAAGGACAGTTTGGGAGTTGGGACCTCTTCATCTACAGGCTCAAGTGTGGGCATCGTGAACTTCTTCAGTATCTTTCCCTTCAACGTGAGATTTACCTTCTTGTTCTCTTCGTCATACGCTATCTCAAGGCTCTCCTCGCTCTTGCCCCTTCTGAGGAGTTTGAGCATCGCGGTGAGATTGAGCCTTATGCTTGTGGGCTTGTCGCACTCATACTCCTCAAATGCTGCTTTAGGCCACTCAAAGTCTACCATCGCAACATGGGATGGATCCATAGATCTCAGTTTCAGACCTTCACCGGTGGTGTTGAAGTCGGCTTCCTCGATCAAGGTCGAGATGGCTGACAACAGGTTCCTCCAGATCCTAGAATCATGAACTACTGCTCTGAACATACATATCTCACAGTGACCCTTTTGTTTGCTTGAAGGTGCTCTTTTCAGTTTTGGTCCGGTTATGAGGTCTCACGCCATGTTGATCCGCAGCGTGTGCACCTGAAGAACTGGGTTGATGACTCATCAGCGCCTCGTGTCTGAACGAGCCAGTAGAAAGCCTCTGGGTGACCGCACTTGGGGCAGACCGCTGAGGTCTTGGGGAGCGTCCTTATCTTCTGCTCCTCCCGCCCGATGACCACTATCTTCTCCTTCTCATGCTTTATCTTTGCTACTTCTTTTGCCAGTTTCTTTGTCTCATAGTTGCACTTGGGACAGACGAGGGCTATCCTGTCTTCCTTCTTAGTAGGAACTAAGGTCATTCCACAATTTGGACAGAATTGCATCTTTTCGAGCAACCGTCCGTGCCAATACTTAGAAAGCCACATTTAAGGGTTGCTACAGGTTCTCACAGATCGGATTCTGCATGATCCTTTACAGAATTGTCTCCGGCATCTGTTGGACTATAGTTCTGGCAAGCAGGCGCGCAATCCGTAATGGATCTGGAACTGCACCCTGCAAGGTGAATTTGTTAAGGATTCTTATGGCTTCTTCTCTGTCGATTCCAAGATAGCGGGCAAAGATGGTTTTTCCAGTGTGAAGTTTCAGCTCTTCCCTCTCGCCGTTCTCTCTGTATCTTTTGATCTTCTCTTCGGCCTCGTCCCGAAAATACTCCAGAAGATACCTCTCCAGTCCCTCAGACTCCTCGTATGTAATACAGATCAGAGGGAGCCCAGTGTCTTTGTGGACTCTACCCAGACTTATGATGTTGAACCAGCTGATCACACAGCCATTAAGCAGTATCAAGTTGATATCCTTCCTGGCAAGCTTCTGGTAGAGTTCGATGACGGAGGTTGTGGCGTCAACTCCACCAACAGTTGTTAGTGCAAAAGAGAAACCATCAACTATCAGGTCCGCTCTCATCACGACTCCTGCCAGAACAGACCTCTTGCTCTTGCTCTTGATGAAGCTCTCTGATATTCCGAGCGCCCGGATTCCTCTCTTGTCTATGTGCAGCCTCTGAGTCTGCACAACCATCCCCTCCTTACTAGTAAGCGGTCTTGCTCTAAACCGTAACCTTTATGGTTGCATGAAGGGGACCAAGGTCCTTCAGGGCTGCGCTTGAACTCGCTTAAGAACGAGCCCTAGCAGGTGCGTGAAGCTTTCTTCAGGATCAGGGTAGTCCTTCAGGATGTTGGTCGCCTCCTCAGAGGCCATAAGCTTGTTACGCCAAGCATAGACCAGGAGGGCTTCGACGGCATTCGCAGTATCGTTCCTTCTGGTTCTCTTAGGAAGCAGGCTTCTTAATCCGGATGACTTTGCTGCCTCTGCGAGTATTCGATCGCTGACCTTAACCCCTGTCGGGGTGCCTTTAATCTCGCTCAGTGCCAAGGAATAGATGAAGTTTATGTATGCGTCGCCCAGCCTTGCGAGGCCTCTGTCGGAGATGATCCTTCTAAGTTCGCCCGCATTCATTGTGGCTTTCCTGTAGCTTCCTTGAACTTCAGAAGGAGCTCCTCAGTCCTCTCGGTTATCTTCTTCAGCGCTCGTTCAAGCGCTTTTTCTGGATTAGATTCTTTCTTCGCCTTAATGTAGAGTACAGCCCTCTGCGTAAGTGGATGGGGGGTATCGTATCCGGCCATCTCGACGCTGCGATCCTCCAGAAGGGTGTTTTGCAGAAGGTTGCAGAATGTGTGGCTTTCTCCATCTATCTCGATTCTCAGTTCGCTCCCACTTCTCTTAAGTGTCTTGACTCTCAAGGTTGCTCCTTTCCTATGAGGTAGTCGTCGGCCAGTTTTCTCTTCTCAGTATTGTTGCATCTTTCGCACTTCAATAGTCTTCTTCTTAAGGAGAGTGGATAGCCGCAGTTTGAGCAGTAGGCTTTCAAGACGCCTAGATTGTTGCCCACGGTTGTCAGCCTAATTATGCCATCTGCGGTGCTGGCGATCTTTGCCCTCACCAGATCAAGTGTCTTGCAGACATCGCTCATGCTTCTCTCATATCTTGGACTGGACGCTGATATGTGCAGTAGCCCAGTGAATGGCGTGGGAAGAGTTTTACTCTCGATCTTGATTATGTCTATCACCGCCATCTTCTCTTGGCCGTGAGTGACAACACCGACTACAGTCTTGCCTTCTGATGGCAGGGTTGGAACCACCTTGGGGGTTACGGAAACAACTCTTCTCACCAGGTCTGCCTTGGAACATCCAACGAAGCGTGAATAGATGACACCGTCCAGCTCAAGTGTACCCTCCCCAGCGCTGAACTCTTCTATCACTCCGAGTCTTGATCCTGGAACAACAAATCTCTCTTGGTCGATGTTCCTTTGCGACGTAGAACTTCCACCTAAGTCAGGCTGGGTTTCTCCTCAGCAGCGCGTTCTTCGTTAGTTCTCATGGTCTTCATATAAACCTAGTGAATAAATAAAGATCAGCGGACGCCAGTTCTCTTTCTATTGGATCTTATGATGTAGAGATCGACATCGACATTGTAGGTCTTTCTTTCGTGAAACTCGTATGTTCTAGGTATCTGGAGTTGCATCTCGTAGAGTGCCTCAACCTCGCCACGGTTGTCGCCTACAAGTTTGAGTAGGTAAGGCCTTGTTGACCGCTTATGCAGAGAGTATGTTGTTCTTGCTATCGTGAGAGCCTTAAGCAGGAATTTCCTGTCGGCGTGTCTGGTTCTGGCTCCGAAGGGCGGGTTCATCAAGGCTGTGTCAAATGGCCCTCTGATCGCTTCTATGTCCGAGTTCACCCATTCTATGTTGCACCGGCTCCCGAGGCTCCTAGAGTTCTTCCTCGCCGTTTGGATGGCAGCAGGATCGATGTCGACCCCTGTGACCTCCTTGGCCCCTAGGATGCTTGCTCCGATGGCCAGCCGTCCACTCCCACACCCAAGATCAACTATACTCTTTCCAGCAATGTCTCTGCGGATACTAGATGCGATGAACAGGATCTCGGCAGCGGTGTCTGAAGGAATTGTGTATTGCTCCAGCCTAAGCTTGGGTTGTGGGTGAGCAATCAGTCTTTGAAGGATTATCTCAAGGGCTCTTCTTCGAATCATCGGATCGCTGTTTTTTCCCTTCGGGCTTTTGACCATCTAGAGGAAACCTTGTTCAAGTAGGTTCTTCCATTCCATCTCTCCGATCGCCACGAGAGCTTCCCTCGGGGACAAGATCGGTTTAGCGAACCTATCAGCATCATCTAATGAGAGTCTCGAACAGGCTGTGTTGACGAAGACCTGCACCTCCTCAAAGTTCAGGAGAAGATCAGGTGCAACCTCGTCCGCAACGATTGTGCACACAGTCCTACCTCGGGCTGAGAGCTGTCTTTTTACCTCGGCCGCTCCAGCAGGGTTGTACTGGCCAGTCTTCGTGCCAAGTATGATCCCGAAGTTCTTTGCTTCCTTGGCCTGATCTATGGCTGCGTAGCGGCGTAGGATGATCCTTTCCCTCTCTTTGCTCATGTCAGTCACTCGGTTTGAGTAGGGGTCTGCCAATACAACTGGCTTGCTGACTGCAAATGAAGCTCCCAAACCGTGAAACTTGCTTCCTATTATCAGAAAAGACTCAACCTCATCAGCTATGATCTTAAGGGGGGTGTAATCACACCCGATTATCTGTCCGTCGTGAATGTTGTGGCCGCCCTTGGGTGCGATTACTGCTCGTATTCCTCGGGTGGTCAGCTGCTCCTTGGCAGTCTTGAGAACATCCAGGTGCTGAACGGTTGTGGCAACACCTACTCTCCTCCAGCGTGCGACCTCATCTGCTGCTTCTTTTAGGAGTGGAGCCAGATCTTGATCAGATCTGGCGTCCAGAAAGATTATGGGGGTATTGTCTGTTGGGGTGAATTGCGTGTGGCCATAATGTGCGATCAAGTCAGCATGCAGCAGCCTTGCCTGTTCAGAGGCTATGTCGCATGCGCCGTAACATGGGCTGGAAGACAGAAAGGTCTCTGCAGAAGTCCTGCTCTCGATCATGCTTGATAGAGAAGCTGCTTGAGGCTTGAGTCCGTCAGGAACCTGAATTAGGATCCTTCGTGCTTTACGCCTTACAATCTCATCAACAAGACGGTCTATCTCAAGGTTGTAGGACGGATTCAAGACTGAAACTTTCAGATCCTCTTAGTTAGTCTTGATCATCAAGGGCTTTCACAGCGATGACGCAGATCCTTGGGGGGAATGCCTAGGCCTCTATCTGCTTGGGGGCCTCTCTGATTCTTGCAGCGACCACTCTGCAAGCCATCGGCAGCTTCTTGGAACATTCAGCCAGCGCCTCCTGGGCAAGTTTCAGGTTACTCTCATTCACATAGACATCTATCAGTTCTTGATCTGTCTTCACCCTCGCTGCTCGACTTGTAGGCTTGCCGAAGGCTCTCCTCATTCCTTCCTGTAACCTATCTGCTCCAGCTGTGGCTATCATCTTGTTCTCTCTCAGCACTATGTGGGGGTAGACTCGGACATGTAGTACATATCCCAACTCTCCAAGCTTGTCTGTCAGGATCTTGTTGGCAGAGATCCTTGCAGCCTCCAGAGCATTGTGGCGCACTTGCACGTAGGCTTGAGAGATCAGTGTCACTTTGTATTCAAAGGTCCCTTTGGTCTCTCCCATTACGAACTTGGATATCTTGGTTGCTGGCTGACCGTGGATGTACTCGACTCGAGTGTACGGTTGGCCTCTTGGTGTTCTGTAGTTTCTGCCCTTCATCTTGCTCCCCGCTTGTCAAGATTGGCTGGCCAGTCTTATTTAAACATCCACGCGGAGATCCCTTTTCGGTTACGACGTTTGCTCTCGGTTCGCCTTATCTGATCCTCTCGGCGGCTCTACGCATGACACCAACGATCAAGCTGGCTTCTCTCTTTGATATTAGGCTGCGTGATATCACGTTGTTCAGCGCCCTCTTGGCAAGCGGGATTCTATGCTGTGGCAGGCAGACTCTTATGGTCAGTTCCTCGAACATCTTGAGAAGCATCTCTCGACTCTCTTTGCTTGCTCTCTCGGAGTGTACCAGTCCTTTGCCTTGCGTTGTTCGTAGCTCGTAGAGCGTTACTGCTACTGCCATAGCAACGTTGAGAGTCCTGTAGCTTCTGCTCGTAGGTATTGTTACCACCAGATCGCACTTCATGATCTCATCATTCGTGAGGCCTTTGCTTTCTCTTCCGAAGAGTAGAGCGGCTCTGCCCTTCGTGCTGGCAGTCTTGCTAGCGAACTCCCTCAGGTCCAGCGATCGTCGGCCAAGATTTGATGGGCTCCTTCCAACTATCGCCGTGGTAGCGACTACGTAGTTACAACTCCTAAATGCGTCTTCTAGGTTTGAAGTCGCCTTCGCCCTGGCCAGAAGGTCCTTGGCGTGACTGGCTAGCGCTCTTGCTTGAAAGCCGAGTTCGGCTTTCGGGTTCACCAGCCAGAGGTCGCTGTATCCGAAGTTCTTCATTGCACGGGCGATGAGGCCTATGTTTCCTTCATGTTCGGGTTCTACAAGGACAACACGGATCTCCAATGGTTCTCACGTGCAGCAAGTTGAGATTTGTGCTCAGGCTGACAGGAGGGGAGCCAGTTCTCTCGTAAGTCTCTCGAATTCTTCTACCGAGACTTGATAGACTCTCTTGTCTGGAATATCCAGATCAGAGATCTCCTTCGGGAGTGGGTGTAATCTCTGTTGAATGTAGTGTTTCAGTGAGCTTCGCAGTCTTCTTCTCCTTTGAGTAAAGAGGCCTCTAACGAGGTCCGTGAACAACTCCTCATCGATCGGCTGGGGGGATTCTTTGGGTGTGATCTTTACTATTGCCGAGTCAACCTTGGGCCTCGGCCTGAAGGACTCCCTTGATATGTGTTCTAAGATCTCTGCTCGAGCCTTGTGAGCAACCATAACGGACAGTCTGCCGTATTCTCGGCTATCAGGCTTCGCCACGAGTCGCTCAGCGAACTCTTTCTGAAGCGCCAGAACTATAATGCTGTATTTCCTTCCCAGCAGCAGGAAGAGCAGTCTGGAAGAGATGTTGTATGGGGGCGTCGATACAACCTTATCATACTCAGGTAGAGAAATTTTCAGTATATCGCCTTCAACTATCTCTGTCTTGGGACTGTTCTGAAGTCTTTCTCGGAGGAACTTGACCAGTTCAGGGTCTTTCTCTACGGCTATGATCTTCTTTGCCTTGGTCTGAAGGAGTTCTGTGAGTGTTCCCAGGCCGGGACCTACTTCAAGTACCACATCGTCTTGTGTTATACTTGCGTACGAGACGATTCTCTCAAGTACTCTCTTGTCTGTTAGGAAGTTCTGGCCAAGCCTCTTCTTAGGTACAAACGAGTATGGCAGGCCCCTTCTGTACATTAGGTCGACCTTATGAACAGTCGGTACTTCGATTCCCCGGTAAGTTCTTCTATAATCCTTTTTGAGATGATCCTTGCAGGGTCAGGTGTCCCAGCTCTCGCTTGGATATCGGTGAAGCTCTCGAACGGCTTCTTCTCTCTCGTATCGATGATATGCCACATTGATTTCTTCCCAATTCCTGGCAGCAGGTCCAGGGCGTGCATTCGGGGAGTTATTGGCTGAGATCTATTGAAGAAATCAACAAAGTGGCTTTCACGTTTCTTCACAAGCTCTTCAACCATGACCGGTAGCTCTACCTTGGATGTGGCCGTCAGCTCGTCATAGTTTATTCTTCCTATAATCCTCTCCACCTTGTCACGCTTGTCTTTCCCAACGTACAGTCTCTCATGAAGAGCTGCAGCGACGCCCGGTTTGAGTTCCAACTCAAGCAATGTGAAGTGGTCCTCTCCGACTACTTGGACCGTTGGCGCAGCTATGTGTCTATGTCGGTCCAAACTATTCCTGCCAGTTGGAAGGAAGTCAAGCACGTAGGCATGCTCTTCATAGGTTCTCTTTACGGAGACATCATACTCAAGATCCCTATTCTCCAGCCTCCTCTCTCCGTAGTATCTCATAGGAATTGACATTCCCTCTGTCTCCCACAGCCTGGATTACTCGAGGTAACTTCAAGATCTAAAGAAGAGAGTCTTCTGTCTATGCCACGCATGGCAGCGGTTACTGTAGGAGAGCAAGTTCAATAGTGCTACTTCCGATGGCTAAAATATGCTCCCCCTTAAGAAAAGGTTTTCCTTAGACTTGATTCAGCTGATCGGAGAAGTGAGGCTCAAAATACCGTCTATGCTGCCTTGAGCTGCGGAGACTCTTGGATTGAATAGCTCCAGATCTTCCTCAGGCACTCCCAGCGCTTCTGGTCAGATCATTTACCTTCCTATATTTCCTCAACACACGCCGTTTAAGCTCGGTTCCGCACACCTCGCATCTGCGCTCAAGATAGCTGTAAGGGTATCTTCTGAAGCATGCGGGACAGTAGAGTGACCAGTTGAACTCGTATGTTATTCCAAAAGTTGCAAGTGAGGTGTAGCCGAGCCCTAGGTGTTCTGCAACATTCTGTATTGCGTAGTCGTCGCTCACTATTATCGGGTTCATGCCGTCCATTCTCAAGTCGAGTCCCAGAGCGAGAATCTGAAGGTCAGCTCTTGAGAGCGCGCCCTTTTCCCCGAGTTTCAGTGAGGCCTTCCTCACGGCCTCGTATGATAATCGTTGAGGCGATCTAACTGAGAGGGAACTGTTGTCTCTGGATGTTGTGAAGCGCAGGGCTGCCATGCTCCTAGGAGGCAACTCACGCTCAACCTCAGGAACAGAATATACCTCGCCCTTGATCATGGAAGGGTTAACGCCCATCACCAAGGCTGAGGTGTCAAGTATGTAGGCGCTCATCTTTTCTCGCGCTCCGCCCGTGCCGGGCGGGCCAGGCTTCGGCTCAGGAAGGATGAGTTCAACCTGACAAAGACCGCCTTATTCTCGGATTTCCTGATGGTGATGGAGCTTTCAGGCGGCAGCTGCTTGGTATAGCGTCCGTCAACAGTCATAACAGCCCTCACCTTTGGGTCAGCCAGTCTGATCTGCAGGTTGCCCAATGAAGAGAGCACGAGTGAGCGAACGTAGTCTGAGGGACAGATGAATACAAGCGTGAAAGCCTCCAGAGAGGTCTCTAGTATCGGCCCGCCGGCTGATAGCGCATGGGCTGTGGAGCCTGTGGGTGTGGCAACTATGAGTCCGTCAGCTCTCTGCTCGACGAGCCCCCGATCACCATGTCGCACCTCAAACTGGAGCATCTTCCATGAGGTTGCAGGAGTTATCAGTGCCTCATTCAGGCCCTCGGTTAACATCTTGCCTTCAAAGTACACTGAGAGTTTGGTGTGTTCCTCAAGTCGGTGTCTTCCACTCAGGCACTCTCCCAGAGCCTTCAGTGCATTCTCAGGCTCGACCTCTGTCAAGTATCCGCGTCTTCCCATGTTGACGGCCAGTATCGGTGTCTGGGGCTTCTGGATGCTCATACTAGTCTTGAGAACCGTTCCGTCTCCACCGACGGTCACTATAAGGTCAGCGTCCATCTGGGAAAGAGATACTCCACCCTCGATGTTCTTCAATCGTGAGAACTCGATCTCTGGGAGGACATTGACTCTCCTAGATTTCAGATAGCGATAGAGGCTCATCGCAACTCCCAGAGCCTCATCACTGTCCAGACGTGGAACGATCCCGACATTCCTGAACAAAGACCACACCTTCAGGTCTGAGGAGAGCTAGCAGTTATAGGTACTTCTCTGAGCTTAAGATGTTATGTTCAGAACCCAGTAAGTCTTTTAGCCTCTTCGAGTGTAGAGTGAGGTCACATCTTGAGGAGATCCTGATGAGTAAACCCGTGGACGTAGGAAGCATAAGGGTCGGCCAGTACATCCTCATAGACAATGAACCGTGCCGAATAGTTGAGTACGAGAAGAGCAAGCCTGGCAAACATGGAGCCGCTAAGGCGAGGATAGTGGCCATAGGCCTCTTCACTGAGCAGAAGAAGAATGTCATAAGCCCTGTCGACGCGAAGATAGAGGTGCCGATCATAGAGAAGAGAAGCGGTCAAGTGATAGCCCTTATGGGAGAGTCGATCCAAATAATGGATCTAGAGACCTACGAGACCTTCGAGACACCTCTGCCTAAAGAGGAGGATCTCAAATCCAAGCTTAATTCCGGAGTGGAAGTCGAGTACTGGAAGATGTCGGGTGGAATCAAGATAATAAGAACGAAGTGATCTCTGGGGCAGACCACCTAGAGTTTTGCTGTCAAGGTTGAAGAGAGATGCCCCATGTACGACACATGAAGATCAGGCGTGGCATGCGACTCACAGACATAACAAGAGAGATGAGTAAGGCCGGCGTCTTGGGCGCCGGCAGATTCGCCCGAGCCGTCGCGATAACCCAAGAGATCTTCAAAAGAGACTACACATGCTTTCTCGCGCTTGCCGGGCCGATGGTGGCCGGCGGCCTCAGACAGATAATCCGCGACCTAGTTTATCATGAGTACATAGACACAGTTGTCTCGACAGGCGCCAACATCACGCACGATATCATAGAAGCCCTAGGTTACCGACATACCATTGGAACAACAACAGCAGACGACGCCTCCCTGAGAGAAAAAGGAGTAGGAAGAATATACGACATTAACGTCAGCATGAAGGCCTTCGCAGGACTTGAGAGGTGGACTCACAAGTTTCTCGACAAGATGCCTGAAAGATTGAGAAAGGATGTGGCTGGGTATGAGCTCCTCTGGGAGATCGGGAAACATCTGAATGATGAGAACTCGATTCTGCGCACAGCATACAGGAAGAAGGTGCCCATAATCTGCCCAGGCATTCAAGACTCCATGCTGGGAATGAATCTCTGGACATACAGTACACTGAAGACCCTGAAGATAGACCAGTTGAAAGACCTCACCAAGCTCAGTGAGATCGTATTCGAGGCAAGGAAGGCCGGTGCGATAATAATCGGTGGAGGGCTGCCCAAACACCATCTCCTGGTAGCGAACACCCTGAGAGGAGGAGTTGACGCTGCGATCCAGATAACGATGGATAGGCCTGAGGCAGGAGGCCTCAGCGGTGCCCCGCTGGAGGAGGCCATAAGCTGGCGGAAAATACGCAGCGAGAAGAAGATCACCACCCTGATCGGAGATGCCACGATACTGTTTCCCTTAATAGTGGCTGCTGCACTGGAGGATCAAAAAGCCTAAGAGACCATCAACATCCGAAGAAGGTTAGGCGTATTCATTGAGTGCACTTGAGAGCCTAGGGAAATCCCTCGGCGACGCTGTTAAGAAGCTCCTGCGACTGCCAATCGTTGATGAGAAGGCTGTCAAAGAACTTGTCAAGGATCTCCAGCGGATCCTCCTGGCAGCAGACGTTAATGTGAATCTTGTCCTGCAGATATCAAAGAACGTTGAAGATAGATCCCTGAACGAGGCTCTGCCTTCAGGTGTCTCTCGAAGAGAACATGTCATAAAGGTTCTCTACGAGGAGATCACCAGATTCTTGGGCGAGAAGCCCGCAAAGACCTCTCTTGAGCCACAGAAGACAACCACCATGATGCTTGTCGGCATACAGGGAAGCGGAAAGACGACAGGCGCGGTCAAGCTCGCAAGGTTCTATCAGAAGCGTGGACTCAGAGTGGCCATAGTATGTACAGATACATTCAGGCCCGGCGCCTTTGAACAGCTCAAGCAACTAGCCGATAAAGTCGGCATACCAACCTTCGGATTAAAAGACGAGAAGAAACCTGAGAGAGTAGCTCGGGAGGGCTTGGAGAACTTCCGCAAACAAGGCTTCGATCTCGTAGTAGTCGATACTGCGGGGCGACACAAGAATGAGAAGGATCTCATGGAGGAGATGCGCAGACTCTCAGGGGCGGTAAAGCCTGACGAGGTCATGCTTGTCATAGATGGAACGATCGGTCAGCAGGCAGCTACCCAAGCCGCAGCATTCAACCAGTCAACCCCTGTAGGCTCCATATATGTGACTAAGCTCGACGGCTCAGCCAAGGGCGGCGGGGCCCTCTCAGCCGTTGCAGCAACAGGCTCGAAGATAAAATTCATCGGAACAGGCGAGAAGATCGAGGATATCGAGCAGTTTGTGCCCGCAAGCTTCGTTGGAAGACTCATGGGGATGGGGGATATTCAAGGCCTTGTTGAGCGGGTCAGAGAGGCTGAACTCAGCATTCCAAGAGGCAAGACCAAAGACATCCTCCACGGCAGGTTTACACTGAAAGACATGTATGATCAGATGGAAGCCGTCAGGAAGATGGGTCCTCTCAAGAAGATCTGGAGCATGATCCCCGGTGGCTACAGCCTCCCCGAGGATATGGCTGATGTTGCAGAGAAGAAGCTCGACTCTTGGAGAGTAATAATTCAATCAATGTGTAAGGAAGAGATCGAGACCCCTAAGATCATAGACTCCTCAAGAACCCGACGTATAGCGAAGGGATCAGGCAGAAGTGAGAAGGACGTCAAGGAGATGCTCAACCAGTATGGGGCTATGAGGAAGATGATGAAGTCCATGAGAAGGCAGCAATCCACGCTGCTGAGGAAGCTGCCCTTCTCAGCATAGAGGGACCTCGAAGAATTGTTTATAAGATGAACCAGTCAGAAGGGTTGGAGTTCCACCCCACAGTAATAACGCTGGAGATGAATCGACCATGGTGAGGAAGTCCAAAGGCTACCGTTCATCAACAAGATCGCTCTTCAGAAAGAAACCGCGGCAGAGAGGCAAGATAGGTCTGAGCAGGCTTCTCCAACCCTACAAGGCAGGCGATAGAGTGATAGTGAAGGTGGAACCCAGCATCCACAAAGGTATGCCGCATAAGAGGTTCCATGGAAGGGTTGGGGTAGTGAAGGAGAGGCGAGGTAGAAGTTACGTTGTGACCGTGGCCATGGGAGGCCAGGAGAGACAGGTCATAGCACGGCCTGAGCACCTCGAACTGTTCAAGGGTTGAACTTCATGCCTAGGAAGGTCCTTGATCGCACTGAGGTCACTGTAGCCGAGGCAAAGAGGGTCCTTGAGCGTGCAGAGGAAGGGGAGCTGGGGGAGTTCCAGCGGAGAGTACAAGAGTACACTCAGAAGTTCTACAAGCTGAAGGCAGACAAGGCCCGCAGACTCACCAACGAGTTAACCTCTAACTTTGATGTCGAGAGGAAAGAGGCCGTCCAAGTTGTGAACTGCATGCCTAGGACTCTGGGAGAACTAAGATCCACACTCTCAACCAAGGGCAAAGTTATCACAACAGATCAGCTGCAAGCGATGCTCAAGATAGTAGAGAAATTCAGAGAAAAAGAAAAAGAATAGCCGGCAACTTCTTCTAACGTCCAGTTTGCTAGGCATAAGGATCATGCGGCGTTCCTTGACCAGCAGGTTGTCCGCCTCATCGTGAGGCTATATGTGCAGCCACTTGCGGATCGCGTGCATGCCAAAGTAGCCGGCATACGCAAAGGCTACAAGCATCACAGTCTTTCCGGTGATAGAGGCCACGAGGGCCTTCTTCTTAGGATACTTCATCATACCAAGAGGAATCCAGACTAGATCGTCTGGAGTCAGGGGCGTCGCTGCAAAGAGGAATATCAGCAAGGCGCCGTACTTCGCAACCCGCGGTCTCCACTCATCGATCCTCTCAACATACTTTTCTGGAATTGCGTATCTTCCGCCTTCCCCGATGTAGTAATGTGCATACTGACCGATTCCAGCACCTACCCCCGCCAAGACTCCGACAAGTAATGGATTGAGTCCCAGAGATGGGTCACTTAGAACGAAGACGATAACTTGTGGGGGGGAAATCGAGATCATCAGCGAGCTGGTGCCTATCAAACCGGAGATGAATGCTCCGCCATAGCCCAAGCTCATAAAGAAGGTGTAGAGGCTGCCTGGGCCTGCTACTGCGAGTACCACAGTGATCACGACCATGATTGCGATGACTGCCACAACCACAAGCTTATCCAGGTCATTCACCCCTTGGAGGATCTGTCAGATCTCAACTTGGCTTAGCTGTTCAAGTACGTATTTCCTTATCTGATCTGCTGCCGGCATTCTCCCTACCGGCTTCCCGTTGCTTACGAGAGGCTTGAGCATCTGTTCTGTCGAACCGCCACACTTCAGGCATTTGGGTTGTTTCTTGTCAGCCTGCAAGACCAGATCCTGCAGACATCTTTGACAGCGCCAGACCTGTTTTCTGCCGCTGAACTTTCCTCTCTTAGCCTCGGCTCTGCCGCCTTTCTCAATTATGTCTAGGGCGAGGTCGATCGTTGGAGCGTTGCTTATCGAGGTTCCGACGCCGAAGCCTTCGGCTCCAGCCTGGCAGAGCTTCTTGATGTTCTCCTCATTCAATCCGCCTGAGACATAGATCTTAACGTTTCCGTAACCTCTTGTGTCAAGTTCCCACCTAACCTCTCTCACTAGGTCGATAAGGTCACCTCTCCTGGATGTAGGGGTGTCAAGCCTCACACCGTGCAATCTCTCTTTCAATGCCTCTGCAGCCATTATGGCTTCAGTCTTCTCGTCGAAGTAGGTGTCCACAAGGGCTATCCTGGGTACCTCCTCGGGCATGACTTCGTCGAAGGCCTTCCAAGCCTTGACTTGGTCGCCGAAGGCTATTATCAGAGCGTGAGGCATTGTTCCAATAGGTTTCTTGCCGATCGTGTCTGCGCCCGAGAGGCTTGAGACACCGTCAAGCCCGCCAATGTAGGCAGCTCTGTCAACCATCTTGGAGAGTGCAGGGTGTACTCGTCTGATTCCGAAAGATATCACGAACCTGTCCTGAGCGACCTTCCGAACCCTTGCCGCCTTTGTGGCTATTCCCGAGGCTTGGCAGATCAAGCCCAGCAGCGGGGTCTCGTAATGGCAAAAGTCGCCATAGCTGCCTTCGATCGTGACTACAGGTACACGTATGCCGTTTGCGTCTCTGGGCCTGAAGACAGTTCCTTCGCTCATTGAGTGAACGTTCACAGGCAGGCCTTCAAAGAGGTAAGCGGCCTCGTCGATTCCGCAGAGAACTGCCCAGGGCCATCCGTTCGGCAGTTCGCTGGCGGTTGCCTCCATCACAACATTTATTCTTTCAAGACCCTTGGCTTGCAGTATTTCCTTGGTCCTCATGAAGTAGACATCGGTTGTCTCTCCTTTCTTGATCTCTTCTTCAGAGGCTATGTGAAATCTTCCCATAGTCAACTCACGAGCCTATCGAACCACTACAGGACGGCAATCATTCAATCGACTTGCTAGATGTCGAGACATGAGGACGTTTAAATAGGTTAGGCTTGACTCGGGCTTCTCCTCCGAGAGATCTTCAAGGCGAGTAAGTACTGAAATCCAGCTTATCAAAATTCACTGGGATAGCATGCTCTCTCAGCTTGCATAGAGACTGTCGTGGCCCTTGAATCGAGCCTCAACTCTCGATCTTCAGACCGAGTTCTCCAGATTTCGCGTCGATGGATTGAGAAGGTTCTTAGTTCACCAGATGTCAGGACTTTAGGTAATCTAGTATCGCGGTAATTTCATCTGGGGTGAGCTTGTCCCCGAAAGCAGGCATACCCTTGTCCACGTTTCCTTTCTCTATCTTTGTTCTATCTGCGTTGCTGGCGGTCAATGCCTTGGCTGTTTCGCCAACACCCTTTGCGCCGTGGCAGGGAGAGCAGTTGTCTGTGTAGAGTTTCTGGCCGTCAAGGACTTGGGCCGGTTTGGTCGGTGAGGTTGTTGGTCCCGCACTCGGGCGCGCATACATATAGTAGGCCCCGACTGCAACGATTATAATGACTACTGCGACTACGGCAATAACCGAACGGCTCACCAAATCTAAAGCACCTAGTCTAGCGCGCCAGCTTCTTGCTAAACTCTTTCGTTTGACATGAAGATGTATACGTGTTTTTGATCATAAGATCGATGAGCTTTACACTCACTCATCCGGTTCTCGGTGAAAAGAGCCATTGAATGAGTGTAAGGCTCTGCATGATCTGTTTCAGGCATTAGATTTAGGGTTTGTAGAACAAGTCTTGGAAAGAAGCTACGGGCGGAAGCAGACAGGCAGACATCCCAGAAGCCTACTCGGCCAATTCAAGACGGAGCTTCTCAAGCGAGTGGCACGTATCGAGGTCTATGATGAGCTGTATCGACTGCTCCAGAACGACAGAGACCTCCGCATGTTATGTGACATCAAAGAGGGAGAGAAACCATACCATCCATCGACACTCTCAAGGTTCAGGAAGCGAATCGGTCCTGAAGCCTTCCAACATATTATGACGCATGCCGTGAAGCAGCTTGACCGAATAGGCGTATTGGACGCTAGAACCGTGGCTTTAGACGCCACGTTCATCGAGGCGTACAGCCGCAGAGACCCCAAGAATAGCCGCCGCGGACTCTCTGATATTGAGGCAGGTTTAAGGAAACGAGGCGGAAACGTGACGCTTGGATACGGCGTCCATCTGGCGGCAGATGTGAAGAGCGAGATGCCTCTGGCAGTCATCGTGGAGCCTGCGAACGTGAACGAGAAGAAGGCCGCGCCAACGCTCCTTAAGAAAACCGTCAAGCGTAGACGTAAGCGCAAAGTACGCCATGTGGTCGCGGGTTCACAGTACTCAAGCCATGCCGTAAGAGAAGAGGTTAAGCGTCTAGACGCGAAGCCAATCATACCATACCCGAAGAACCAGGCCAAAGGCAAAAAGGTTCTACGCGTCGACCGCAGATTCCGATCCCACGGACCAGTAAGACTAAGGCACTTATACCGCAAAAGGTCTGCCGTGGAAAGAGTTGTTTCAAGACTCAAGACCCATTTCGGTCTGCGTCAGCTTCGAACCCGAGGCTTGAGAAACACCTTGACACACGTACTCCTCTGCATCATAGCCCTACTCGCAAACGCGTTATCAGCCATCAAGCAAGGACTGGGCCACAAAATACGCTCATCAATCCACTTCACAAGATTGACATGGAGAAGATAGTTTTGCAAGATGCTGGCGCGCGAGTCTAGGATCCGAAAATTGTAAACTTAAAAGCTTTGATTGTTGGAGGATACTGGCCTGAGCACCCTACCTTCGCATGCTTCAGCAATCAAGTGATCTGTATTGGAGACAAACTGCATTCAGATAACCTTGATTCAGGTGGACAACTACGGCCCTTGGACATTAAGCCTCGGGCCTGGACGCGAGCCGTATCTTCAGGTACTCCAGTCAGAGCTCTACGCTGAGCTTCAGAGACTATTCGCCCTCAAAGGGGGCTTGGTCTTTCACGGCCGCTTCGACAACATGCTGGCATTAACGAATGGAATATCGATCATAGATCATGCTGACATTCAAGAGCGCGTATCTCAGCTACTCCCGGTAACGATCAGTATAGGGATTGGTGCGGGCAAGTCTCCGGCAGAAGCACAAGACCGAGCCACCAAAGCGATCCAGAACAGGGGAAGCTCAAGACATGAAAGGCGTAGAGGAGTCTTGGCAGTCGAAGGTTCCCTTGAGTCAGGCAAGGACGGATTCATTCAGATCGCCCACGTCGATGTGAACAACATAACACGTCTTACTGATTCTGTTTCTGCATATGATCTCTTTGTCTCGATGTTGAAAGTCTATGATGCTCTGACAGAGGAGTTCCTCAGGATGGACTCCCTGGTGTTCTTCATTGGGGGCGACAACTTCCTTGTTGTCTCCAACGGCGTCACGGAAGATGACTACAAAGAAGCACTAAGGAGAGTCTCAGAGAGAATTGGGTTAGAGATGAAAGCCGGAATAGGCGTCGGCAGATCAGCTACAAAATCGCTCGAACTCGCAACCAAGGCGCTGGATAAGATCAGGAGCACCAAGACCGACCGAAGAGGTCCATCGTCGTTTCCAGTCATATTGATCGAGAGTAAGATATGAAAACACTACTGGAAGCACCTTTCCTGCTCGTTGGAGACGAGATGAGGCTCCTCAGAGACGGATACATCCTCATCGACGGCAATACAATCTCTGAGGTTGGAAAAGGGAAGCCTCCTCAGGCTGAAAGAAGCATCCGGAGAGAAGAATCGATCACAGTTCCAGGCTTGATAAACTCACACGTTCACATCGGAGACGCCGCCTTCAAAGACTCAGGTTTCGGAAAGCCGCTCGATGAGCTCTTCAAACCTCCCAACGGTCTCAAACATCGACTCCTCAAGAACACCGCAAGAGACATTGTGCTGAAAGCAATCAAAGACACTCTGTTCGAGATGCAAAGTTCCGGAACCACAACCTTTGCCGACTTTCGAGAAGGTTCAATCGCAGGCGTCAGAGTTCTTCTTGAAGCGCTCACCAAGCAGAAGATTAGAACACTGATCTTTGGGCGTCCGAACAACACTCAATCGGAACATCGCGATGATACTCACGAAACAATCCCGCAGTCTTCTCTCACAGACATTAATGAACTGCTTCAGGCGGTGCATGGGCTTGCACCTAGCAGTCCCAACGATGTAACGGATGAGACTCTCCGCCAACTCTTCCGACTAGCAAAGCAGCACAGTAAGTTGAGAGCTACCCATGCAGCAGAATCCCCAGATTCTGAAAGAATCTCAAAGAGCAGAAGCGGATTGACTGAGGTGCAGCGGGCCATAGACTACTTTGAAGCCAACTTGCTAGTCCATCTCACGTACGCTTCACAACAGGATCTGAACTTGGTCGCAGAGAGAGGTGTTCCAGTTGTTGTATGTCCGAGGGCCAATGCCTCCTTAGGCCTCAGACTCCCTCCAGTTCCAGAGATGCTGGATGCCGGCATCAATGTCTGTCTTGGAACTGATAACGTGATGCTCAATCAACCTGACATGTTCAGAGAGATGGAGTTCACACTCAAAGCATATAGAATGGAGAAGTCAGCAGCCAGATCTCTAGATCCAATGGAGATTCTACGTATGGCAACCATTAACGGTGCAAGGGCGCTCGGGCTCGCTGAGGAGACAGGTTCTATAGAGGAGGGGAAATCGGCGGATCTGGTGACCATAAACCTTGGCAGGAGTCTGCGAAACACACAGGATCTTCCTACGGCTATTGTCCATAGGGCAGGTGCAGAGGACATCAGTTCAGTTATCTTGAGAGGTGAGGTTGTGTATGACCGTCATATGGGAAAGACCTCAAGAGAGGCCGTTTGAGGCCCAGGCTGACAGACCTTACATTCTCCTGAACGCTGCAATGACACTGGACGGAAAGATAGCAACACAGTCTGGGGACTCTAAGATCTCCTCAGAAGAAGATCTAGTCCGCCTCCATCATCTCAGAGCTGATGTTGATGCAGTAGTTGTTGGGATAGAGACGATCCTGGCCGACGACCCACAGTTGATGGTCTACCGCGTCAAGGGAAGAAACCCCGATAGAGTGATCTTGGACAGTGCAGCCCGAACCCCCACAGAAGCCAAGGTACTGAGCGCGAAGGCTGGCAGAACAATCATAGCTGTCACGGAGAGCGCTCCGAAAACAAGAGTCGATGACTTGTTACGTGCTGGGGCCGAGGTCATCGTGGCTGGGTCTGGGGACCGGGTGGATCTGCGCTTGCTCATGAACAGACTGAGCGGTAAGGGGATCAGGCGTATCTTGGTTGAGGGAGGGGGGAACGTGAACTGGGGGCTGCTCGAACTTGGACTGGTCGATGAGATACGTGTGGCCGTGGCTCCGGTCATCGTTGGCGGAAGAGAGGCTGTCACGCTTGTCGAGGGTAAGGGCTTTGATAAAGTACATGACGGTATCAAGCTTGCTCTTCAAAGGATTGAGCAGTACGGGGACTG
>CAZRDQ010000005.1:0-49564 GCA_964598945.1 uncultured Candidatus Bathyarchaeia archaeon | reverse complement strand
GTGGGAAAGTAACTATGGTGGAGGAAAGTACCTGCAACTGCTTATGCTTCATCGAAGGAACACTTGATGCCATTAGCAAGAAGTGGGCTCTGCTCGTAATTAATGCGCTAGGAAACCATCAAACGTTAAGGTACACGGAGCTAATGAGCGAATTAGAAGGCATAAGCCCCAAATCGCTTGCAGACACTCTGGCGGAACTATGCAAGCAAGGACTCGTTCGGAGGGAGTCGCTGGCTGAGATACCTCCCAGGGTGCAATACTACTTGACGAGGGATGGAAGACAGCTGAGAGAAGCGATAGATCCCTTGTTGCAGTGGGCCCTCACCAGGGCCGAAGTGCCCCGTAAATGCTCCCCACGATACAAGAACGTCAAAGCTCATCTACTGAAGAAGCGACAGATAAGAGAAAAAGGCAACTAGGACTTGGAATCGTGTTGAGAGCGTTTGCCCTTTTCTAGGTTCACTACTGGATCATCATGTTGATTTTTCGAATGCACATTTAGGCTGATCAGCCTTTCTCCAATAAATGATCTTACGCACTTGTAAGTTAGAACTCACCTAGGAACCGACTGTACTATCACACATATATTGGGGGTGACGCCTTAGCCTGCTGGCCAGAGTACTTTGAGCGGATCAGAGGATGGCCGCGTGAGGGCGAGCCGCTTCTGATTGATCTTGAAGGTAAGGCCCTCACGGAACATGGTTTGCGATGCTACCATCTGCAACTGCCTGAGAAGCTACGGTACATCAAGCTGGGGGGCAACGACCCATCACGACGGTGCGGCTATAACCTGCATGAGTTCCGCGATGTCGCAAGGACTCTTCTTAGGCTACGCGGCAAAGCAGAAGGGCTTGATCTCGATGTGATAGAGTTCTTCATGGGACATATAACTGACAAGAACCCTGAACATAGTCTCAGGAGCGCATGTGGCAACCTCAGAAAGTGAGGAAGATCTGATTAATAGGATCATAGCGAACAAGCCGGTATTCTAGAAGCTCGCGTGGGCCCTGCTCATCAAAGCGGTAGTACATTTGGAACCAGTAGAGAATTCGAGTAACCGGTAGGAGACGACCTAGGAACACGTATGCTGGCTGACGTAACGGGCAACGGTTCTCTGTTGTTGCATGGGTTTAACTGAAATCCCATGGCCTATGAAGACGTTTTGTTGTTTCTTCGTCCTTGGAAGGGTATATCTGTTTCAATAAACCAATAAACTATATATGCTCATCGGTCTTATGAAACAAGTATGAACAAACCTCTGGATTCCTACGAGCTATCCCGGACTGAGCTGGCTACACTGAGAGAGATTACTAGATCACCTATATCGATTTCGGCGCTTGCCAAGCGTATACAAAAGTCTCAACCGGTAGCGACAGAAGTTGTTCAGCGGCTGAAGACGCGAGGCTTCGTTACTGTTGAGCGCGTTGGTACCAAGAAGCTAGTGAGGTTGAGCAAGGCGAAGCATGCTCAGCTTCTTCGTGACGTCATGCTTGCCAACCCTCATGTCCCTTGGGAGGGCCTTCTGTCCTTTTCACAGATTCTTCCGCTTCTCGAGTCTGAAGGGTCAGAGTCCGCACCCGTGTCTAGGACAACAGAATGGAGATCTCTGAGGAACCTCATGGCGCATGGCATAGTCAGCAGGGGTGAGAGGGGGGTCAAGATCAATCCCAAGTTCAGCAAGGTTGCTGAATTCATTCATGAATTTTCAGGCTTTGTCAATTCGATGCTTGCGGCCCAGGCTTCTGAATACGCGGTGATAATTTGGGCTTCAGGCTCTCAATTCATAATCCGAGTCCCTGAAGGCGGAACTATTCGAGACAGTCGATTCAAACCCACAGCCACCACTGCACTTCCAGAATATGGCGTACCATTAATCTCCAATGTTGAATACTATTACTATTCTCCAATGCCAAGCAAGCTGAAGGCTGAAGATGTACTGTTGCACACGTTGCTCGTGGATGGCGTCACCAACGTTACCTACGCCTTAGTCTTGCTAGCCAAGGCTAAGATCAACCGAGAACATCTGCTGAGAAAGGCGGAGACGCTTAACTTGAAAGATCAGGTCAGAGCGATGTTCAAGTTTCTGGATACACGTGAACGCCAAATCGATTCGAATCTGCCGACGTGGACTGAATTTGAGCAGAAGGCCAGAGACTACGGTGTCAAATTATGAGTAGCCGCCGAAACTTCAACAGAGAATATGTCGAACAACGGTTGCGTGAACTTGGGAGAGCGCTGAACAAGAAGATTACTGTTTTCATAGCTGGCGGAGCTGCAATGTCCTTCTACGGGCTTAAGGAAGCAACAAAGGATATCGATGTCGCCCTACAGAACAAAGCTCAAGTCAACTCCATCATTTCAGCACTTAAAAGCCTAGGATACATGGATCCACATGAAGGAGTAACCGTAGATTACGCACGGATGAATGCGAGCGCTATTCTGGAGAACTCTGACGGATTCAGATGGGACGTATTTGAGAAAGTCGTGGCCAACAAACTCTTCCTCTCAAAAGGCATGATCAAGAGAAGCAGCAAACTATTCAATGAAGGAAATCTACAGGCGAGACTTCTCTCCAAGGAGGACGTGTTCCTGCTCAAGAGCGTGACCGATAGGGATGGTGATATTGATGACATGGGAATCGTTGCTGAAAGTGGCCTGAGATGGGAGATCATAGCTAAGGAATGCAGTCATCAGTCTTCGCACTTGGATAGAGTGTGGGAGGACGCACTCTGCAACAGACTCATAGACTTGAGAGAAAGACGAGGTGTAACCGCTCCGATTGAGAAGGCGATCTGCAGACTTGCTGATAAGAGGATTCTGGAGATGTGGATTAAACGAAGAGTGGGCGAGGGTGCAGATACGGTGAGGGACCTGGCAAGAGAGAGCGGAGAGACCGAGCAAGTCATCCGCAAAGCAACCAACCTCTTGGCAAGGAAAAAGATGCTATTCATCGATCGGTCAACCAGACCCCACCGGATAGCAACTCGCAAGAAGGGTTCTAGCTAGAATACTCGCCGGTAGCGGTTACAACATATAGGCCTTCCGCCTCGATCTCAGTCCAGATCCTCAGGCCGAT
Organism: uncultured Candidatus Bathyarchaeia archaeon; assembly: GCA_964598945.1. GTDB lineage: Archaea > Thermoproteota > Bathyarchaeia > 40CM-2-53-6 > RBG-13-38-9 > JAGTQV01. The sequence continues at coordinate 46,488 of CAZRDQ010000005.1, read as the reverse complement.
TTCTTGTCTCCTCTATCCAATAAGCTTCAACCATGCCAGCATAAGTGAAAGTGAAGATCTCTTGACCTCTAAGGCATATGCCTTCAAACACAGCAAACCTTCTCAGCAGTGATTCACATTCTTATTATCGATTCTTGAGCCTCCTTGGGCTAGCTGTTTCCAGACAGTCTTCGCTTGCAAGTCAGTAGAGAGGAAGTTTTGCTGAACACGTGCTGCATTAGGATCTTCAAATCCAAAAGAGCTAGATAGCCACTCGCTGATCAATATTGAACAGGAACTAGATTTCAATATGGGAAAGAAAGCTAAGCTCGTGGCCATAGACTCAAAGGATTTCAGGCGGGGAGGCAAGGCTCATCCCCAGTTCACCGCTGCCCTAGGAGTGGCAGTAACCATTCAGAGTCATGACGATTTCAAGAAGGCATATGACGAAACCCTAAGATCCGCTTTTGGGAGATGTGGGATAGGTTAAGAGAGGAAGGTTTACTCATCGGAGAAGATCATGGCCAAGCTCGTCCCACAACTCGGCCTCGGCAAAGCATACGAAGCATTAGATGGACTGTTCACTAGTCTAAGCGAAAGTGTTGAACGTCTAGATGTCTTCTATACCTGGTATCCTCCAACTAGGAAAGACCCTATTAGGATCTACGGATCGGAAGGATCATCTGTTGTGGATGTATCGCCAATAAGATTTCTAGAAAACAAGGTGATACCTCCATATCCGTACTTCTGCGCTTGGCAGTACTGCATGAACATATCGAGTGATGTCCAATTTCACCTAGACAATTTTCAAGAAGCAGAGATTACAAAGGCATGGGTATCACTGGCCGGAAATAAAAACCTCTTCATCTTTCCACGTGGGGATGAAACGCACGCGGGCATCTCGGCAGCAGATATTGCAGCGAGAATTGTTGACAGTAGGCTTTACCGGCTTGCTCGTCGTCGAAAGAGAGCAGGGTTATACCCTGAAGATTTGACTCAAGTCCTTCCGGAGTTCAAAGAGGATAGGCGCGACTTTCATTTTCTCGGCGAGAAGAGTCTTTCATTCATGTATCCTTTGAACCCGCAAGCGAAGATACCGATAGAGGATAGACATAAGCACCCCATCATCTTCTTCGTCAGGGAGAAGACAACTCTCGGAAGAGAAACATACGAAGGCTCACCCTTAATGAACGCTCTACTAGACATGGCCTACGAGATGGATGGCTCCCTGAAGTTCTTCTCAGAAGAGTCTGATCACCGCCGCATAAAACCAGAGGATTACCTTGTCTACGTTGGCGAACACGGAAAAAAGATCGGTCAGACACTACGGTCTCTTGGGTATCAGATCTCCCTCATAAACTCAGAAGAGATAATCAGACAGCGACTGCCAAAGAACTCCTAAAAAAGCTATATAATACGTGTCTAGTGAGCTAACAGACGGGCTCCCTTGTCTGGGAACCCATCCAACATAGGACTCGTATTAGCATTATATAAAACCATATGCCCTAGGCAGGATCGTCAGGCGCCATAAGAACTTAGCTTCCTATTTAATGAAAGCCTTGGCCGAGGGATAGATGTGGTCTTAGCAACCTCTTTCAAAAGGCGACGGGATTGGCTAGATCTTGCATTGGTTGACGTGTCAAAAATCATGATGTCTTATGATGAAAAGAGAGGCAAGGACTACTTTCTATTCCTCTAATCCCTTATGATTCACTATGATCTAAGCGAAAGTGACTCGTGCAGTCTAGAACTCATTCATCATCGTTTTCTCTGGGTGATGAGTTGTCGGACAGCCTCGATCTCATCATCGCTCAGTTTGGCGATTCGCCTGATCTGTGTCTCGTATTGGGCCAGGCGCTGATGCAGGTCCTCTATGGTTCTGTCTCGCTGTTCCAGTTCGGACTTTATGTCGAAGCCTGAACCGAAGTTTGCTTTCATGTATTTTGCAGCTATCTCATCGATGTCGTGAACATCGAAGTAGTTGCCTCGGCTTCCTGGAAGGCTGTGACCCATCAGGGCCTCCTTGGTATCCTCATCGAGTTCATGTGTGGCGTTGAGGACCTTCCTGAATGACTTTCGCAGCGTATGTGTCCAGATACTTCTCGGGTCTAGTCCAGTATTCTTCGCTGCTGCCTTAACCATGTATAGTATTCTGTCAGGTTCGGTTTTGCCGTTCTTGGCAAATTCCCGGGCAGGCTTAAAGACCACGTCACTATCTTCCAGCCTTTCTTCATTCTTCAGGCGCCAGTCGAGGTACTCCCGTAAAGCCTCAGCCGCCTCCTGCTGAAGGAAAGTGTAATAGTATGGCAGGCCATAGCCTGAGAGCTTCGTATCCATCTGATTCGTGATCTTCAAGTAGACAGGAGCCTTGATCGACGGATAGAGTTGATTTCGCACCATCCCCACAGTCCATCGACACAGACAACCCACACGCACACCAGACTGGAAGAGACAAAGAATTACCGCCCGAGTTCTAATTCGATCAGGACTGTCAGTTTTCTTGATGTAGTCCGCCATAGCGTAGACTTGATCCCTGGTTGGGATGACCTCAAATGCCACTTTCTTCCGGATCTTCTTGATCCTCTCCGCCTTCTTGAAGACAAGCTGCTTATCATGAAACTCAAAGAAGCTCTTGGCAGTTGTCTGAAGCTGACGAGCCGAAGCATACTTCTGTTCCTCCAAGTAATCACGAACTATATCCATGACGCTCTCTCGCGCATCTTTCAGCTCAAGATCAAGAAGCTGCCCCGGACTCAAACCTGTCCTATGCAGAATAAGCTCCAGAGCCCTAGCATAATCCTCACGCGTCTTAGCATTCTGGTAAGAACGTATCCACCGCGAGACCAACGGATCCTGAAGCAACACCTGAAAACTATGAGGCCCAGAAAGAAACATACCCGTCTTGGGATCACGTGCCCTGCCCAACATCGCTCATAACATACACTGCGATACCTTTATATAAGGTAATAGGCCCGGGTTTAAGTCCTATATATCCAAACGCTAACCAGGCTAGACCACGGCCGCAGATCTACATGTACCCAGAATCCAGTACCCTATATAAAACTCCTAAGTAGCATAATGTCTGTTCTGGCAACAATCGTGAGTTGAGTTCTTGCCATGAATGCTAAGCTGTATAGAAACTGGCTGATCATTGTATCATTGGCAATCATCTTGACCGGGATCGTTATCGCTTTTCTTGTTGAACCGAGCAATCTGCCTGTCGAGCAAAGATCGATGTCTAAGTGGATTCTTGGTCTGCTGGGAGCCACGATGATGGGGTGGGCGGCCACGATGTTGCTGGTCGCCAGGTATGCTTTTGACCAGAGACTGCCTGAACTGCTCAGGATACTTCTGATAGGACTCGTGGTCTGGTTTGTTCCAGACACGCTGATCTCGATGTACTTCTGCGCCTACTTCAATGTGGGCATCAACGTAGTGATATTTGTCGCTGCCTCGATCCCCCTATTAGCTGGACGAAGAGTATTGAAAAGAACATCGAAAAGCTAAGACATCTCTGGCAAAGGTGATATTTCTCAGATCTCCTCCAGCAGCTTGAGAAACTGCTTCCTAGACACCTTCGTGTCCTTGATTATCTTCGACAACAGTCCTCGTCCAATGTCTTCTCCAGCGTGCACCGGGACAACAGTCACTCTTCCATCAGGATGTTTGAGGATGAGGTGACTGCCCCGTTGTCGGGCAACTTCGAATCCTATCTTAGATAGAATCTTGATGACTTACTTGGCTGGTGTGGGCCTTAAGCTCACTTGGTCGGAACCTCTACGAATTGAACGCCTATGAGCTCAATCATCTCCTCAGTCTTGGGCCCTTCAGCCTCCACGTATAGCTCAATTGCCTCCTTGACCCTGTTCGTTAGCTCGTCGAGTGTTCTGGCCTGAGTGTGACAGCCTGGTAGTTCTGAGACTGAGGCGATATAGTATCCATCCTCATCCCTCTCAACCAGTATACTGAACTTCATTGGTAACCCTCTTTGATGAAGATTACCCCTAGTCACTATTAAAACTTGAACAGAACATTCCGGTAGACCTCGATTGTGCAGCAGTGTCCCATCGTGAGGAAAGAGATGGTGGAGAAAAAAATGCGCAATATCGCCGTGTACAACGTCGTCATCAACACAGTAATACTAATCGCTGTTTTGGTCCGTTGATCGCCGGAGAAAAAGCATCAAAGAGAGCCAATCAGAGCCAGTGGGACCGATCGCCTGTCAGAACTCTATTCTCGGACGTTTCTCCACTTCTTCTTCGAACTGCAGGTAAGTTATCTTACTTAGGCCCAGTACGGCGCCCACGAATCTTGAGGGAATGGTGTCCTGCATTATGTTGTACTCTTGAGCGATATTGTTGTAGGTGTATCTGTGGCGTGCGATCTCATCCTCAACAGCCTTGACAGAGTCCATCAGGCTAGAGACGGTAGTGGAGGTCTTCAGGTCAGGATAGTTCTCAGCCACAGCGAGCACGTTACCTAGGATCGACCTAGACTCACGATCGAGGTCCCTTAACCCCTCTGGGCCGACCTTAAAGACTGAAGTGCGCATATTTGTGATCTTCTCAAAGACCTCCCTCTCAAACTTCGCATAGCTCTTAACCGAGTCAACCAGCTGCTCGATCATGTCGAGCCTCTTTTTCATCGCAACCCTGACCTGACCCAGCGTTGCCTCAGCGGAGTTTCTGAGGCTGAAGAACCGATTGTATATCGAGACGAAGTATCCAATCAGCGCCAGTACCACTACAACTGCTATGACTATGAGAATTAACGACGCCCAGTCCAAAGATTCTGCCTCGCATCCTCTGTAGAGCGTGAAGAACATATGAAGCTTGCCTAGACTGAGCTGCCCTGAGCCCAACCAGATCAGTCACCTTCATCCATGCCCTCAACATTCTTGGAGTCCAGCGTGCACAGTATTAAATAGAACAATAGCATATTCGAAGTTCTGAATACTGTTGCGGACTGAACGTGAACGCGCCATCTACAAGATGCAGTCCGAGTTCTGCAAGACTCTGACCAATCCAAAGAGACTGGAGATCCTGCACCTCCTCGAAAAGGGTGAGAAGACTGTCACTGAGATCGCGAACCTCACCAACATGAGGCAGGCGAACGCTTCACAGCACCTCTCCGTGATGCGACATAGCAGAATAATCAACGAGAGAAGAGAAGGCAACAGCGTATACTACTCACTCGCAAACCCCAGGATTACCGAGGCTTGCAACCTGGTCAGAGAGATCATGACCGAACAATTGATCAAGGAGGTGAAGGCGACACGCCAGCCCAGCAGGAGCGAGAAAGGAAGTTGGTGATTGATGAGAAACGAATGCACAGACAAGATGTTGAAAACCTGCGAGTCAGAAGTCCCTATGGAATCCTCGGAGGTGACATCAATTGAGTGAGGAGAAGAAGGTTCTGATAGTCTGCTCCAAAGGAACCCTTGACATGGCATATCCGCCCTTCATGATAGCCACGACCGCCGCAGCCATGGGATGGGACGCCCACCTCTACTTCACATTCTGGGGAATGGACATCATAACAAAGAAGAAATCGGACAAACTCAAGCTAGCCCCGGTTGGCAATCCTTCGCTGCCCATGCCTAACATACTTGGGATGCTTCCCGGGATGACCGCGATGGCGACCAAGATGATCAAAGGCAAGATGAAGAAGAGCAATATGCCCTCGATACCAGAGATGATCAAGACAGCTAAAGAACTCGGGGTCAAGTTCCACGCCTGTACACCCACGATGCAGCTCACAGGCCTGACTAAGGAAGACCTGATCCCAGAAGTTGATGACCTGATTGGTGCAGCCACATTCGTAGACCTCTCGAAAGAAGCCACAGTCACACTATTCATCTAGAACCAGAGGAGAACAGCGGTGAGTGAGACCAAACCTGACGCCACAGTTGATGTCCGCGGCCTGTTCTGCCCAATACCAATAGTCAAGCTGTCAGAGGCGATCAAGAACTACCCAACAGGAACAGTGCTTGAGGTAATAGCAACAGACCCCGGAACCCTAACAGACATACCTGCATGGGCTAAGACCTCAGGCAACCAAGTCCTCAAGACAGAACGCGAAGGAACAGTGATGAAGTTCCATGTGAAGAAGGTCAAATAAATTCCTGGAAACAGGAAGAGCCTCATGCCAACAGGTCCGGCAACATTCTTCATAGCAGCTATCCTACCCTATGTGGCCGCAATAGTGCTCATTGACGGTCTGCTGTACAGAGCCGCATTCCGATCATAGATCGGTCTCTCGAGCTACTTCCACTTCTGCCTTGTGCTTTACGCTCTTGCCTGGGCTCTTCAGTCTAAGAGAGAAGAGAAAACCGAGAAGTGGAAATATGGTGAGAGCTTGGAAGGTCGTTCTCAGATCAAACCTGTGGGAGATGAATCCCGCCGCAACAGGGCCCACCACACCTCCAAGGTTCATTGATGTGAGGACTACGCCCATGGCCTCGCCGAGTCTCTCAGGAGGGGCGACATCAGCGGCAAAGGCGTTGCTTGCAACGGTTATGGCAGCCCATGAGAAAGCCACTGCCAGCTCTATTGGTATGACATCAATTGGATTGTTGATCATTGAGAGCGTGAATGTTGCTGCAAGAGTCGCCAGCATTCCGATAGACAGGACATGCTTTCTGCCAACTTTATCGGACAGCCAACCCATCATCGGCATGAACGCTACCTGAGAGGCGAAGTTGACGGCGATTATTGTTCCTGTCAGCGAGTTCTCGGCGCCAAGCCCCGCAAGATAGACCGGAAGAAACGTAGTGACCCCTCTGAATCCAGAGTTCCTCAAGAAGACATCGACACAAAGAAGGAGCAGCCCGCTCGTGACCAGATACCTGCTGCTGATCAAACCCGTACCCTCTTTCTTCATGACGCGCGAAGAAGATCCAGCTGCAACGGTGCTGCCACTGAACACTAATGCCACCAATGAGGAGACAACGCCCATCAGCAGAACAAGTGAGGCTGCGGTGAAGACGAACGCGAGTCCAGAAAGATCAGCGATCACCCCGCCAACCAAGCACCCTGCAGCCATCCCTGCAGATATGAACGCGTTGAAGATGCCGATATCTCGTCCAACTTTCTTCCCAGGAGTGATCTCTGCAATCACAGCCACCGCAGCAGGCCTATACGCAGAATCCGTCACCCCAAGAAGTCCCCACAACAGCAGCAACTGAGTGTAGGATCTGCTCGCTCCAAGCAGCCAGTATACTGTTGTGGATCCTGAGAGGCCAAGGATGATCAGCACCCTTCTCAACCCGCCTATGTCAGAGATCCTGCCCAGAACCACCATCATAATTGTGGAGACAACAGAGTACACCGCGAGGAGCATGCCTACCTCGGCCATGTTTGCTCCAAGCCTCAGCGTGTAGAGTGGAAGGAAGGTGTAGGCGGCGAGGAACCCCAAGTTCGCGCAGAAGACGGCGAAGCCAAGCCCTAAGAAGACAGTCTTCAATTGAGTTCCCCACTCAGGCAAGCGAGGGCCTAGGCTAGGGCCACGCGCGGTTTATAGCTTATTTTGGGTCATAGCCCCACAGAATAACCTGTCTCACCATACGAGAAGAGGGCTGGGGCAAGAAGGGCTCACGCTGCTGAGGAACGTCACGGACCTGTGTGGAATAAGGTCAGCCACCAAGCTAGCCTGCAAACAGGAATTAGACGCGACAGAGAACTGTACCGGTTCTGTCCAATCTAGGGTCGGTGACTCTTGATTGAACTTTCTAGCATTCAGTGACAGTTTCAAGCTGCACCATCCCTTCATTTGCTAGACCTTCATTTGCCGAGCGAACCGCAGCCGGCTCCTTGAACCGAGACCTAGCAAGAATGTTTCTTGCAGCATTGAAGTCTCGGTCATGCTGGACTCCACAGGAGGGACATGCCCAGCACTTCTCAAACCTGAGCTTCCTGTTGATATTTCCGCATTGCGAGCATGTCTTGGAAGTCAATGTGGCTCTCACATACTCAACTGGAATGCCTTCCCACTTGGCTTTGTACTCGATTTGCCTCTGAAGCTCATGGAAACCCCACCGATTCAGCCTACCTCGCATCTCGCGTCTTTGACCGTTGCCTCTTCTTGAAGAGCTGCGGATGTAGGTGAGTCTTTCGAGAACTATTCTAGAGTTAGACTTCTTAGCATCTGCCACGATCTCTTTCGAGATCCTGTGAAGCACTTGAGTAGAGCGGTGTTTTTCTCTTTTGCCGTACTTTGCCAGAAGACTCTGCTTAGTTCGCCTATCATTATGGGTCTTCTTAGCTATGGAGGCTCGTATTCTGGAATACTGATGCTTGACACCAGCAACATCAGATAAGTCGAACCGTTCACCGTCTGATGAGGCTACGTTCTTCTCGTTAATGTCATAGGCCACGGCCTTACTTGGTTTTACTTCCTCAACAGTCTTCGTGACAGCCAGAACCACTGAAGACTCAGTTATTGTGACCGAGCCTCGCTTGAGGGATGAATCATGAAGAAGAGATGATTGATATTCGCCACCTATCAGCGGTATGTGAATGAAGTTTCTCGGCAGTGTTGGTATTCGCAATGAATTCTGATCGAATTTATGCGTTTGATTGTCAAGCTTCATGAACAGATGTCGCGCATATGGCTGTTTCCTCCATTTCCTATTCCTCAACATGGCGAAGGCACACTCACACGCATTGAGGATGTAGTGAGTGTGCAACCCATAGCGATCCTTAAGGTCAGAGTAAGCCATTGTGATAAGCTGAAACCTTGATCTTGGCTTCTTCTCAAAACCTATCCTCAAAGCATCATTGACCATGCATCTGAATGTCTCAAGAAGACTTAACATCTCAACCGTTGGGACGTAGCTGAACTTGACAGCCTTGACAGCCCTCAACGAACCACACAACATCTCAACATCCGTAATCCGTATTTAAGCTTCTACGACCCTAGATTAGACAGCGGTACTGTACCAAAGAGTTAAAGCGGCAAGAACCCATCAGACTGTTCTACTGGTGAAGAAGAATGTCGCACAGGCAAGAGAAAATAACAACAGGTGAGGACAAGGAAGAACTCAGCTATCTCAATCTCAAGCTACTGGGCCGAGTACTGACTTACGCGATAATAGTCATGATAGCGCTGGGACTGGTCTTCCTCGCAGGCATCATCATCTGGATCATGCGACATATCCTTGGAGTATAGAGCCAGCCTCTGACCGGCAAGCTCTACTCCATAAAATCCTGGGCCCTCTGCGGCTCCAGCGGCAGCCCCTTCCTCTTCCTGATCTCCTCGATCACCTGGTTTATCATGGAGGCCGGGACAGCAGACCACTTGGCGAACTCCAGACCCCAGAAAGCCCTGCCGGCTGTCGCGCTCCTTAAGGATTCAGAGAGGTCAAAGGTCTCAGCTGTCGGGATCTCGCCGACGATGTAGACTATGTTACCCTTCTGGTCCACAGAGACGACCTTTCCTCGCTTCTGACTGATCACACTAGTCACGGCGCCGAGAAGGTCTGGGGATACTTTAGCGGTGATCCTCTGGATCGGCTCATACAACGTTGGATCGGCTGAGAGGAAGCTTACGAAGAAAGCCCGCCTGGACATGGGCATTATCTGGGCAGGCCCTCTGTGCACAGGATCCTCGTGGAGTTGAACATCTGTGATCTTGGCCTTGACACCCCTGATCTGCTCGTACGCCAGGGGACCCTCCTTTATGCCCCATCTGTAGCCGGCCACCACCATGTCCTTGACATCCTGCAGGAACTGGGCTCCCTTTGTGACCTCGGTCAGCATGTTGCAGCTCTCATCCACACTCCAGACCCCTTTAGCCTCCTCAGGAGGCCAACCCTGTTCTCGCAGGATCTTAGCCATGGCCGCCTTGTCCATGTACTCGCCGATCTTCCCGGTCTTAATCATGTTCACGATCTCCTCATTCAGCGGCTCAATCTCTATGAATATCTTGTTGTGCTTGTTAGGTGACTTGCCCTCGAACGGGCCCGCAGCTCCCCTTATGCCCTCCCTGTAGATCACGATAGGCTTGGACATGGTGATCTCCAGTCCTGTCTTCTGGATCAGGGTCGTGGCTATCTCAAGGTGGAGTGTACCCATGCCCGCGATCAAGTACTCTCCTGTCTCCTCATTTATCGTCGTGACCAGGTTAGGATCCTCGATGGAAAGCTTCCGTAGAGTGTCCACGAGCTTCGGCAGGTCTCTGCTGTACTTCGGCTCGACCGCCAGAGTGACGACCGGCTCTGTGACGTACTTGACTGCCTCAAAAGGCGCAACATCTTTTACTGCTGAGATCGTCTCTCCAGCCCTTGCAGCCTCGATACCTAGCAGGGCCGGAATGTTCCCAGCAGTAAGCTCGCCCACGATCTCTCTATATGGCCCCATGTAGATGCACACTTGCTGAACCCTTGAGTCAGTCTTGGCGTCGATGAGGTGAAGAGTGTCTCCTTCACGTATGGTTCCGGAGAATAATCGGCCGGTTGCGACGACGCCCGCTTGGGGGTCCACAACGATGTTTGAGACAGCCATCACAGCCGGGCCTCTATCGTCACAGCTCATCATCGCCTGTCCTATCTCGCTGTTGAGATCGCCTTTCCAGATCTTCTGAACTCTGTACTTCTGGGCGACATGGGGAGGAGGCATTGCCTCGACCGCCATGTTAAGTACAGCCTCGTTGAGCGGGACCTTCTCTCTGAACTCCTCGACCTTGTTCTGCTCATACATGGTGACTACGTCAGAGAATCTTACTCCCTTCTTCTTGGCAAGCTCAGAGGTGAAGCCCCATCTGTCCTTGGCCGATCCCATCGCCACTGTGTTGGTGGCGAAGTTCACCTTCCAGTCATTCTTGAACTCGGGCTCAGCGTACATCTCGATCAGATTGTTGAAGTCTCGGATTATCCGCGCTATTCTCTCCTCAATCTGCTCAGCAGTGAGCTTCAACTCTTTGATGAGCCGGTCGATCTTGTTGATGTAGAGGACTGGTCTAACCCTCTCCTCTAGGGCTTGCCGCGTCACAGTCTCGGTCTGGACCATAACTTCCTCAACAGCATCAACAACAACCACCGCACCATCAATGGCCCTCAGAGATCTTGTTACTCTGCCTGAGAAGTCAACGTGCCCAGGAGTATCGATCAGGTTGATGACGTACGACACGCCCTCTTTCTCATGCAGAAGGCTGACGTTAGCGGCCTTGATGGTCATCTGGCGCTTCTGCTCCTCCTCCATGAAGTCTAGTGCCAAGGCGCTTCCGGCGACAGATGGAGAAAGCAGACCGGACGAAGCCAGCAGAGAGTCAGACATAGTAGTCTTTCCGTGATCGACGTGAGCAATAATGCCAATATATTCCGGATCAGGCAGGTTCAGCCTAGATCTTTCGGATCTGGTCTTTGTTCTGAATTATCTTCATTATCTCTGCAGTCGACTTGTAACGCGGCACCCTTATTTCCTCCAATGTCATTTTCTGCTAAAGGCTAGCTCCAAGAAGTCACGTCAACTTTTAAACTTTTCAGAATAATGAGTTGATGTTTACGGCAACATCGTTCGTAAAGATGACCATCGTTCTCCAAGAACTTGGAGCAACTACCAGCAGAAAAAAGAAGAGCCAGGCGCTAAGCTCCTTCCTGAAGGAACTTGATCAAAAGGAGATCTCACCAGCAGTCCTTTTGATGTCCGGTTCAGTCTTTCCCCCAGGAGACACAAGGGTTCTAGAGATAAAGGGTAGAACTCTCCACAGAGTACTGACCTCGACCAGACAGATGACACTGGAGGAACCGACACTAACGATAACCGGTCTTTACGATCAACTTCAGAGAGTTGCCTCAATCTCCGGCAAGGGATCACGAACAAGAAGAGAGGCGATACTCTCAGCTCTGCTCAGCCACGCGAACGAGACCGAGAGAGAATATATCGTCAGAATATTGATGGGCGAGTTAAGGATCGGCCTCGCCGAGGGACTGCTTCTGGAAGCGATCTCGAAAGCAGCAAACGTTGACCAGGAGCTAGTCAAGAGAACCCATACACTAATCGGAGACCTAGGTGAGACTGCCAGAATAGCACTAACAGAACACAAGGAAGGACTAGAAGGAATAGGCGTCAGGTTATTCGAAGCGATAAAACCAATGCTGGCGGACACAGCCTCAGATCTCAAGATGGTCTTCAAGACACACCATGAGAGGATCGCGCTTGAATACAAGCTAGACGGCGCCAGGGTCCAGATACATAAACGGGACCAGCATGTCGAGATCTTCAGCAGAAGACTTGCCAATATCACTCCAAGCCTCCCAGAGATAGTTGATCTCGCACTTCACAGTGTTCACGCGCAAGAGGCCATTGTTGAGGGTGAGGTTGTAGCTGTCAATGAGGCGGGAAGACCGATGCCATTTCAGGAGCTTATGCGACGATTCAGAAGGACCTCAGATGTCCAGGAGACTATGCGCCAAGTTCCAGTCCGACTATTCCTCTTCGATGTGCTCTACCTGTCAGGGAAGGTTGTGCTAGATCTTCCTATGAATGAAAGGCGCAGACTTCTGGAAGAGATCTGCACAAAGGAGCTTCTCACTCCGATGCTAGTGACAAACAACCTCTCCGAGGCCAAGGAGTTCTTCAACAAGTCTATCCAGGAGGGCCATGAGGGTCTGGTCGCGAAGGCGCCTGATGCGAGATATACCCCGGGCCGTAGAGGAAAGGAGTGGCTCAAGATAAAGCAGGCTGAAACCCTGGATACAATCATAGTGGCCGCGGACTGGGGCTCAGGCAGAAGACACAGATGGCTCAGCAACTATCACCTAGCCGTCAGGAACCCGACAACCGGCGAGTTGCTAGAGGTAGGAAAGACCTTCAAGGGATTGACAGACGAGGAATTCGAATATATGACCGTTCGCCTTCAGAGTCTAAAGATCGAGGATAATGGGTACACTGTCAAAGTCAAGCCTGAGATCGTCGTCGAAGTGGCATATGATGAGGTGCAGATGAGCCCTCATTACAGATCTGGTTATGCTCTACGTTTTGCCAGAATAACGAGCATAAGGGAAGACAAGTCCGCCAGCGACATCGACACGATCGAGAAGGTCAGAGAACTGTACGAGGCCATGTTCAAGAGGAAAGCCAGACCGCAATACGCTGAAACAAATCAGTAGGTGCGAAACAGAAGATGCGCGTAGCAGTACTCTTCAGCGGCGGAAAGGACAGCTGCTATACAGTCCAGAAGTTGAGAGAAGAAGGCCTCCACATCAAGCTGCTGCTCACGCTGAAACCTAGAAACGATGAATCGTGGCTCTTCCATCATCCCTGCATCCAGTGGACAAGCCTGCAGGCGAAGACAATGGGTATCCCCCTTGCTACGTACGATGTGGAAGCTCAGGGAGAGGAAGAGAAGGATGAGCTTAGAAAGTACCTTGCAGAAATCAAGATTCAGCATAGCATAGAGGGGATTGCTGCTGGAGCCATCGCCAGCCAGTATCAGAAGAAAAGGATCGAGGACGTGGCAAAGCGGCTGGGGCTGGAATGCCTCACACCATTATGGGGCATGGATCCGCTGAAACTACTTCGTGATCAGGTTGAGTCGGGGCTGGAAGCAATAGTGGTCGCTGTAGCGGCCTTGGGTCTTGATCAGAGATGGCTCGGGAGAAGGCTTGACAGAGATGCTATCGCAGAGCTGAGCCGCCTACGGGACAAGTACGGGGTTAACCCATCAGGCGAGGGTGGCGAGTACGAGACATTCGTCGTGAATGGCAACATGTTCAAGAAGAGAATAGTCGTGAGCGACTGTCGGAAGGTCTGGTCAGGGGATAAGGGCCACCTGGAGATCATCAAGGCTGAGCTGATCGATAAGAGCTGATCGAGTCCAGTTCTACTCGATCGTCGCGTGTTTTCTTCGAAGTTCGCCTTCGCTCTTGCCCAGTCTCTGAATGAGCTCCGCGATCAGACTGTCAAAGAAGACCATAGCGCTGAGCTCGAATATTGTTCCAAGGGGCGCCAACGGCTCATGGACACCAGTCAACTGACGCAGGAAGTAGTCCCTCTCCTTTGCGATCTTGGTTCTGCCCCTTATCTGGACAACATGATCAGCTATCTTTCCAAGGTCTGAGTTGGGATAAGATGTTACTGCGATTATCTTCGCACCTACCTCTTTTCCGATCGCGGCAGCTGTCACAGCGAGCTTGGTTGTTCCTGAACCGGAGATCGCGATTATAAGATCTCCCTTGCCGATGGCTGGGGTTATGGTCTCGCCCATCACATAGACATCAAAGTCAAGATGCATCAACCTCATAGCGAAGGCCCTTCCTATGAGGCCGCTCCTGCCAACTCCTATGACCAGGATGCGCTTGAACTTGGCCCAGAGCATCATGTTGATCATGCCTTCGACCTGGCTCTGCGAGATCCTAGAGAGGGTCCCATCGACACCCTTGATTATCTGCTCGTAAGCTCGGGTGAAAGTCTTAAGCGCCATCTTCCCGAGAACCTCAATCTAAGACTGGGCATTAGTCTTTTTATGGTTACGGTCTGACATCAGAGAGCCTCAATTGGGCAGGTTCCTTGCCTAACTTGTTGTAGTCAGCGTTCAGAAGCGAGGTTATCTTGGCAGCAGTCGCCCGACCCAAGCCACCCCTGAGCACCAGTTCAGATTCTGGAGCCTGGAAGATTCTGCGAGGAGTTCCGAAACGCTTCAGGAGTTGCTCTGTTAGTCGACCGCCCACCCCCGGGAGCCCCTGAACCAGGGCGACCTGACCCTCACGAATCTTGCTAGACTTAGGTTTCCGAACGATTATTGGCGGCTTGGATCTAAGCTCGGGCGGATGTCTGGCGAGGATGTTAATCAGCTCCGCTGTCTCTTCAGGATCTCTTGTAAAGAAGATCCGTAGGCCGTATCCGAAAGACAGGGTCACGAGGGCTCCCCAGAACACTCTGGGGTTCCTCATGTCTTTGAGGGCTGAGTTGAGGTTTCCCTCAACTACTAAAAGGGGGAGACGGTAGGCTTGCCCGAGCCTGTATGCCTGGTCAAAGAGCCGGCCTGAATAAAGAGATAGAAGAAAGTCGCGCATGGTCTTCCTTTCGACAGCATAGCCCGAGACAATGTAGTCGCCCTCGTCGAGCAGTCTGTAGTCCAGGGTCAGGGCTAGTTCTTTCAGACGTGCCGGAACCTGAGATCTCTCCCGCTCATCCACAATTACCCTTACCATACCTTCCCGCCTGATAATCCGAATTCATACGCACGGATGTAGAGGTTTCGTGTCGCAACCTATAAGATCAGTGTGATAGTAGTACTCTGCCCCGCAGACCGTGCCATGCATTAACAACTATCTGCCAGGAAGATCAGGCGTGGACTTACTGTGTAAACTTCCTCACTAGTTTCAACCTTGACTGGAAGACTAGGTCCGCGATCTCCCTTGCCCTTGCTTCTTTTCCCGTTAAAGGACCCTCTGCCTTCTCAACCTCTATCTCATACGAGTTGTCATTCTCAATCAGGAATGTTATCGTCAATAGCTGCCTCCCAAACTCAGGCAGCTCAGCCCATTTAGACTCAAGCTGGCTGAGCCGTTCTATTAATGCAGGATCCATAGTCTTGGCCTCTTCAGACTGTGTGTAGAAGGTCTTTGATTGTCCGGGGGGCCACACGGACCAGGACGTACTGCACCAGTTCTTCTGGATTACCCATTGCGGAGAGATGAACGAGGAAAGCTCTCGCCTTCTCCTCAAGAGGTTGGGTTGACGCGCCTCGGTGCAGGGGCAGCCTCCCCGAAGAGCTAATATCACGATTAGACTTAATGTTCAAGTATTCGTCGAAAGTGAATCCTTCACGCGAGTGTTGTTCCGCATAATTTTGAAGCCTATCCCTTATTGATGGATCTTCCAGTGCCCTATCTGTGAAGGCAAACTCAATCTCTCCCTCGGAACCTTCAGAAGCGAGGCTTGATGCGGCCAGTATCTTGTCCGCGAAGCTGGATGAGTCGAACCTGCTCAACATCTGTCTTCGAACCATCTCCCACAGTGGTGTTGGTGCCCTTTAATATTAGACCAGCAGGACGATGAGCTATTCTCCTAGCAAGAACCGCATATAACGGCTTCTCATCGAGAGAACTATCCAGAGAAGCAAAATGTCTTTCTCGGAGTCGGATCGTTACCAGCGAGAAAATCCGGATTGGCAACGATTCCTCAGGAGTCCACGTTTCTATGCTGCCTTACGGGAAACATCCAGAACAAAGGACCGTCGAACTATTGATCAGGGCCATTAGATCATAGCAGATCAAGCCATCGATCAACAAGATTTCCTAAGATCGATCTGTTGATTTAGCCTTTCTTGGGAATCAAGAACCCGGCGGCACACCCCAAAGGGTAGGCATTCGTATTCCATTATCAAAGCTTGGGATAGGAACATAGATCTGAACATAGATTCCTGCCGCCAGGACTGCCAATGCAATGGCGGCCGCCGCCCAGTCCAAGGGCTTCATCTGAAGCGTCGCTAGGGGCTGGCGGTTCTTCACGGCTCCGAATGCTCGGGACTCCAGGGCCTCAGCAAGCTCCGTACTTCTCCTTATCGCCGACACGATCAACGGTATCAGTATCGGGACATACTTCCTGACTCTCTGGATTAGACTGCCCCTGTCCAGCTCTAATCCTCTAGACCGTTGGGCGTCAACTATGGTCTGAGCCTCAAGCGCGATGGTTGGGACCAACCTGACCGCGGTGGTGAAGGTGAAGCTCAGAGTGTAAGGCAGACGTGCCTTCTCCAGTGCCAGACCCAGATCATCAGGGGAGGTGGTCATGAAGAACATTGAGAAGGCTGATACCAGCACGATGAACCTCAAGGTCATGGTTGCCGAGAAGACCAGGGTGGATCCTGTGAGGAAGTTCATGATGAATATCATCGCCGCCAGGACCACGCCTCCCTTCATCGAGCCGAACCACCGGCGCATGGACTTTGAGACGTATACCAATGGAAGCTGTGATATGAAGAGAACCAGAAGGACTACAAAGTTCGCAAAGATCAGCGATAACATGAAGATGGTCAGGGCTATCAGGAACTTCGGCCGTGGATCCATTCTGTGAAGCAGCGTTGCCTTCTGCTTGAACTTGAATCCTTCAAACAGCCTTATGGACAATCTCGCCAAACCTCTGCTCAAGAGCCGACTTCGCGTGGTAGAGATCCAGAATCTTCGGACTGAAGTTCAGATTCGTCAGTGAGGACATGAGCGCCGCGATCTGTGGGGAGACGAGTGAAGCCTTCTCAACCAGTTCCCTATCAGAGAGGATAGAGTCGTATGAGTTGTCAGCCAGGATAGATCCTTTTGAGACAAGTATGACCCGGGGTTTGCAGTCGACAACGAACTCAATGTCATGGGTCACTATGACGACGGTTCTTCCCTGGGAGTTCATCTGAATGATGAAGTTTCTGAGTCTGTCCTTCTGTTGATAGTCCTGTCCGATAGTGGGTTCATCGAGTATGATATGCTTTGGATCAGAAACAAGGACTGATGCGAGAGCGACCCTCTTCCTCTCCCCGCCGCTCAGCATGAAAGGTGATGCTTCAGCGTAGGCACCCAGATCCAGCGTCTCAAGGATGAACTTGACTCGTTTTCTAATCGTCTCCTCAGGGTAGCCGAGGTTTCTCATCGAGAAAGCGACCTCCTCAAAGACCGTCTCTGAGAAGAGCTGATGATCAGGATTCTGGAAGACAAGACCCACATTCCTTGAGAGGTGTGCCACAGTGGACTTTCTGGTCGAGATCCCGTCGATCAGGACCTCGCCCCTGGCGGGTTTAAGTAGACCGTTGAAGTGCTTGACAAGCGTGGTCTTGCCCGCGCCGTTCTCCCCCATTATCGCAACGAACTCACCGTCAGATATTGTCAGATCGATGTCGCGCAGAACCTCTTTGTCCTCGTAGGCAAAATGTAGGTCCTTGACTTCAATCATGTTCAAGATAGCTCCTTATTCTCTGAGATGCCTCCTCTACAGTCACAGGCGTTCTGCCCAAGTCAAAACCGTCCTTCCTTAGGAGGTTGAAGAGCATGGATATCTTGGGGATCCCTATTCCGAGCAGCTTGGCTTCTTCACCATAGACTTTGGATGGCGGCCCTTCAAGGGTGACCCTGCCCTGATCCATCACGATTATTCTGCTTGCATACTTTGACGCCAAGTCCAGTCTATGTTCTATTAGTACTATCGTTATGTCGATCTCCCTCCTTAGAGCTGCAACCGCCTCCACTATCTGACTTGCAGAGAGAGGATCCAGAAAAGAGGTTGGCTCATCAAGAACCATTATCTCAGGCTTCATTGCCAGAACCGCTGCTATCGCAGCCCGTTGCTGCTGACCTCCTGAGAGCTCATATGGTGCAGCCTCGCGAAGCTCACTTATGCCCGTAATCTTCATAGCCCAGTCAACTCGCCTTCTTGTCTCCTCCCTGGGGAGCCCTAGGTTCTCCGGGCCGAAGGCCACGTCTCTTTCAACCGATAGAGAGAAGAGCTGGTTCTCGGGGTTCTGAAACACAAACCCCACCTTCCTGGCGAGCTCACTCGTTGTAAGTCTTGACATATCCCTACCCAGCACCGACATTGTCCCCGATATCTCACCTTGATAGAAGCTCGGTATCAGAGCATTCAAGCATCTGGCGAGTGTAGTCTTACCGCAGCCACTGGGACCGGTCAAAAGGACGAACTCCCCTCGGTCTACTGCAAGGTTGACATTCTCTATCGCGGGCTTACTCGAGCCGGCGTAGGTGAAGGTTAGATCACGTGCCTCAATCACTTTCAAGTTCGGTGACACCGAGTGCCAGGGTTTAGGACCGATCTCTGCCTATTTCTGCCAGCCAGCCCGTTCATGAGGCTTTTTGGTAGCTTTGAGACTTCCCTATCAGCTCTCTGATCATCTCATGGCATGTCTTGAGGGTCATTTCAAGCTGTCCTGAACCGTTGACGCCTGCGGCTAGCGAGTGGCCGCCTCCGGTTCCGTGAAGATGGTCTCCTAGGGGTTTAGCTAGATCCCGTCCAAGGTGGATTCCGGACTGCTCATAGAATTCTCTGGTCGATCTGAGGCTGAGTTTCAGCTGTCCTTGGTCTTCGCTGCCCACTACAGCTAGATCGGCTCCGAGCATCGTGATGGCTCTTGCTGCGGATGCCTGGTGTGAGCCAACTCTTGATGTCACGACTATCCATCCCCCAACGCGGTGTATTCTGGATCTCTGGGCGGACTTGAGGCGTGCTAGCCTCTCCGAATCGTCCATTGGAACCTCGAGTATTGAAGATAGTTCTTCAACCCTAGCTCCTCGCCTGATCAGGTCTGCTACTGTGAGAAGAGTTCTCGATGTGCCCAGCCTAAGGTACCTGGTCTCGTAGAGGATCCCAACAAGCAAGACCATAGACTCCTGACTGCCAGGTTTCAAGCGCGACTCTTTGTAGAACTGATAAATCATCTCGCAGGTGGATGGCGATGCTTTATCGCAGAAACTGAGACGAGCAAATCTCTTCATCGATGGGTGAGGGTAATGATGATCGATTATCACCACTGGCTTGCTGAGGCTGTTGACAACAGAGGCAAGCGGCCCCAATTGCTGAAGATTGTTCATGTCGACGGTAAACACTACATCAACATCGTCCAACTTGGGATCTGACTCTACATGGAGCTTAAACTTGCTGATGATCTTCTCAGAGATCTTGTTCACTCCTTCAGGAGTTCCAACCACCACTGAGAGCCGGGGGTTGAATCTCTTCAGTAGCTTGCCTAGCGCAAAAGCTGAGCAGATTGCGTCTGGGTCACCATTCCGGTGGGTTAGAATCGCGATCTTTCTGGCTCTTCGAATGGTGGACCGAATCCTAAAGAACCTATACAACTCCGAGTTCCTTAGCCTTCTGCTCTGCAGCTTTAAGGGCGTTGTCACAGGCCTCATCTATCAGTCTGCTGAGTCCATCTGTGGGGAAGCTTGAGAAGACTGAGATGTCGACCGTCAATGTCAAGGGCTTGTCACCGGTGGCCTCCATTGCTATCTCGAAATCTGAGACCTGCTTCGGGTTCACTTTCGTGAATAGGGCGCTGCGTGCAGCATTCTCAGCTGCTTCACAGATCTCTTCGATCTCGTTTTGCGTTAGCTTTCTTCTCAGTCTAAGCTTCGCACTTTCCGAAGAGTTCACTCACCCGGATTACTTGGGCTCTAGTGATGTGCCAAACCTCTCTTGGAGCTTCTGCTGAAGTTCCTTGAGCCTCGTCCTGGTTCGCTCCTCTTGTCTTCCCAGGACTGTAACCCGGGTGTTTGCTAGCTCGTTTCTCTCCTTAAGTTCGCTCAGCATTCTCTGTCGATCAGTCTTGACTAGGATGCTTCCCAGGCTTTTGTACACTGGTGTGTCATCGGTCGATTTCTCCAGTTCCGCAGTCGCTTTCTCGATCTCCGTTCTTTCGAGTTCAAGTTGCTGCTTCTGCGCTAGAACTGCCTGGAGGGTCTGCTGAAGCTGTTGAAGTCTCACAAGCTGTTCTCTGAGTTCAGGCGGGATCTCTCTTTCTTCCTCCAAGGATCTGACAACTCTGTGTTATGGTTGCAGCCTCTATGCTCACGGGTGCTTATTTGAATCTAACTGATTGCTGGATGTATTCTGGTGAGCTCTTCAACAGCAGACTTATCTATCGTCTCTTCTTTGCCTTCTTCTTCTTAGCCTTTGGCATAACTGTCACCACCATCTCGAGATCAATCTTGAGATAACGATAGTTAGTCGTCTATGTAATATATAGAATGTTTGTTGCTCAAGGATCTGGTAGGATCCAGAGTGGATCTTATTCACTTCGATCTGTTTTCTTGGATCTCGGCAGAAAGTTGACTATCGCTCCTAACGTGAACAGGACTATAGCGAGGATGAAGAATGCGAAGATTCGATAGAATATCAGTCGTGATGTTAACGACTCCTGTAATGCAAGAAACAGTCTGTAGCTTGAGAACAGCCACACCACATTTGCCACTGAATGGAAGAGTAGCGAAGATCTTCTTGCTAACGCGCAGATGGCTGAACCGTCTATGGCCGCTAGGATACCCAATAGTATCGGGACGAAGACAGCAGTATTGTATCGCGGCAGATCAGATATGCTGACTCTTCCTTGTATGAATAGAAGCTCATTGATGTTGTAGGCCGCGTACATTATCAGAAGCCCACCTATAATGATGAAGACGATCCCTGTGAAAGCTCTGAGGCCCATTATGAGGTTCACCTTGGTTTGACTACATAGCCTCGGCGATCCTTTCAAGAGAGTCCCGCTGAGGACACAAGACGCGAGTCCAAGGCATCGGCGGTCCTCATCCAGGTGAGAACCAGCCTCAAGTTTGAATTGAGGGCAGCTCTCAAAGAGGAGATATCATCAGTCTGAATTCGCAGTACCAGTTCTCTTCCACGAGTTGAGGTTCTCACCGAGGCTCTGGAGGTTAACGGTTTTCTCTCATCGACGATCATAGCCTTCTGTACAGCCTGCAGACTCGCTCGTGACTTGAAAGGCACCACTATCTCCGCTCTTATCGGTCTAGTGGTTGCTGTCAGCAGCATCACCATCTTAGTTGCTTGATCGTGATAGTGAGACCTACGGCTTTTCTTTCTGGAAGGCTCAGTATCATAAGTCTTAGGCCTTTCCGCGCATCACGTGATAGGTGCAGCGAATGATTGAAGTCGCATCGCTCATGCTCGATGAGTGGTAGCCCAAAAAAGTCCGAGAGCACCTTGCCCAAAGGAAGGGTCTCTCTCGATTCCACAGTCACGCAGCCTGCCTTGACCCTATGGCCTCTTTTGTCTGTTGGGGCGAATTTGACATTCCGAATGATTATTGTCGGAGGGATCCTCTTGAACTCGTTGCCTTCAAGGCTCATAAGTTCGAGTTGGCTCGGGCCACCGGACCTCCTGTAGACGAGGACTAGACGGCGCTGACCTGTAGCTGCAAGCTGATCAACCATTCGGCGCAGACCGAGCTTGCCTCTCACCAGCCTACTTGCTCTCGGTAGGTATCTGGCAAGCTCCTTCGATAGTCTTCTTGTGCTTTGTGTAGGGTTTCTCCCAGTTGTTACGGCTATCACTGAGTCTCTTCCTTTGGAGGCTCTTCTGTCTTCGTTCTCCGGCGCCTTCTCTTAGGCTTTAATCCAGCCTCTGCGGCTCCCAGCTGCGTGGGAGCGCTGACCTCAGCAGGGGAGGTCACGTGGGCAGCACCTTTGGCATACCTCCTGGCCGCGTCTCCAATCTTCGTGAAGGGTGCATAAGCGCCTCCAGCAAACTGGAACCCACATCTCCGGCACTCCCAGAGCCCGACGCTGAGTCGCCTCGCTGCCCTTGTTTGACATTGTGGGCACTCATGCGGTCTCCGCATGCGAGTCAGGATGTCTATGTACCGTCTCCTGGGAGCGGTCCCGTAACGTGTAGCTAGCCCACCTCCCAGACCTGTCTTACGCATTCGAGGCATCTACTTTGCAGCCTCCATTATCAGTTCTCGCAACTCTCGTGACTTGACCATGGCAGTCTCAACCGCGGCCCTGATCTCGTCAACATCCAACTCACCCATTCCCCCTTTCTGCATCGCACATACGCAGCCTGCCTTCTCGATTCCTACGGTCAGCCTGGTGCTCATAACGTCCTCTTCCTTCAGGCATGGGTCTACAAGCAATGTCTTGCCGATCTTGGCGAAGGTGACAGGAACAGGATAGTTGTTCATCGGGAGCGGCTTGAAGCTCTCTTTGCAGACTATCTCGCCGCCTTTGTCTTCGTATTCAGGCATCCTGCACTTGAGCAGGGCGGCCAGCGCGGCGTATGTTGAGGCATCTATGAGGTTTCCGTCGTGATCGAGTATATTTATGTCTATGAAGGCGACGAAGACCCTCTTTCCCGGTTCTATGCACAGTCTCTCAACATCTATGGCCTTCGATTCTCGGAGGTTTCTGTCAACTACCCTTGCTAGTTCTATCGCGTTCTCGCCTGGCGGGCCAAGTTCGAAACTTGAATGGGCCAGAGGTGTGAACTCAGCGTTGACTGTGAGGACACCTTCATTTGGTGTGTCTGGGAAGGGCTCGCCAAGTTCAAGCTTGATTCCAGCCAGGACTTTGGTCTTGCCAAGTGTGACTCGAGCAGATCCACTTGCCTTCTCTATGATCCCAGCCTCGATCTTTATCTCTCTATAGTCTGAAGGGTTCCTGCCGTCAATTCTTCGGTTCTTTGATGCAAGGTCAAGAATCCATTCCTGCTCGATCTTCGCTGTTGCGGGAATGTGGGGGGTTGTTGACATTACTTGACCTCCTCGCTGTCTTGTTGCGGCTGTTCCGCGGTGGTCGCTTGTTGGTATCTTCGCTTCAGAGCCTCAGTCTGGAGGCCGCGAAGCTTCCTGCATCCTTCCAGAGCCATCTCGAAGGCTTTCTCGAATTCCTCTCTGCTGAGTTTTCCATCCATCTGTATCAGGGTCACTTTGTTGAGATTCGGCATCAACGCTACTGGCATATCAGCCTCGCCGTACTTGTCCTCAAGATCGAAGAGATCTGTGACTATCTGTCCTGCAACTTTGCCGGCCGAGCAGGCTGATACTAGCTCCCTCATGGATATGCCTGCGTCTGCCAATGCAAGAGAGGCGGCGACGATTCCGGCGCATCTTGTTCCGCCATCGCATTGGAGAGCTTCTATGAATATGTCTATCACAGTCCTCGGGTAGTATTCAGACATCACCGCAGGTTCCAGGGACTCCCTGATTACCTTGGAGATCTCTATCTCACGTCTGGACGGGGCGGGATTCTTTCTCTCCTCTGTTGAGAACGGGGCCATACGGTATCGGCATCTTATCGCTGCTCTATCTGGAATAACCATGTGCTTAGGGTGTATCTCTCTGGGCCCGTAGACACCGACTATTATCTTGTTCTTGCCCTGTTCGATATATGCAGACCCGTCAGCGTTTTCAAGTACTCCAACTTGGAGTTCTGTTGGCCTGAGATCCTCCGGCCGTCTACCGTCGAGTCTTAAGCCATTATCGTCTATCAGTCTTTCAGGTGCTTTCTGCAACTCTTTCACCTTTGAATTTGCTCTTGACTAGTTCCAGCACTCTATCGGTCAGTCCTTGTGTGTGGGCTTCACGTTCGATCATCCTGATCACATCTATCACAAGCTCCTCCTTCTCCGGATTCTCACATGTGACCAACACTATTCCATTCTGTCCGACATTCAACGAACATGAGCTCTCTTTCTTCAACATGTTAATCATCGAACCCTCTTTGCCTATTAGGCGAGGGATCTTGGATGGCGAGATTCTGATCACCCTGCCACGCGTTATCTTTCCAAGGCCTCGGTCCCTGGTTGTGAGCAGGGGATCTCTGGTTCTATCGGCGGCCACTACTTTGGCCTTGATGAGGTCTCCAACCTCGAAGATTTTCCCAGTCTCTCTACGTGGTGGGTGTTGTCTGCCCATCACCTCAGTTGCGGGCAGCAGCGCGGGGTATGGTGAGTTTATGTCCACAGCCCAGCCTGACATTCCGACATCAACTATTCTACCTATCACGGGGTCGTCAACAAAGGGGATATAGCAGTGTTTGAGTGGAACGACTGAGAGGCGATTGCCTCTGTGGTCGAAGATCCCCATCATTGTAGAGTATATGTTCTCTCCTTCTCTGAAAGTATTCAGGTCCGGATAGTAATCGCCCTGAGCCAGCAGCTCACCTGGCGTGACGACCTGCCTTTTCTCGACATATAATGTCAAGTTTGCACACTCACATGTCTCTGTTGGTAAGACCTTGCTTATCTTATTCTTCCATTCCAGTATTCAAACCTGTCAAGGGGGTATCTTATGACCGCTTCGGATCTTGTGGACTTCCTTGCTTAGAATGCTGTGGATCCTCTTGATCCTCGGGGGAGTTCACGTTAGTTCACAGGCTGATCTTACTAAATCTTTCTATGGTCTGGCTCTAGTCGTCTACTCACACAATCCTGCAGTTCCCCGGAGTAACTGATACGGATGAGGCGGAGACCTGAATTGAACTGAGGATCTTGCAGTTCCATTCCCCGTGGTAGGCTGTGCACAAATTGTTGGACAGCGTACAAACCTAACAATATAAGTTAGGTCTATTGATTCTACAACAGGCAGTTTGGATTGACGGAAGAGACCGAGAAGAACTTGGTTGAGGCTGTAGAGAGTATACTCAGGGATCTGGAGAAACTCAAAAGAGATGTTGTAAGACTGGAGAAGATGGTAAAAGGAGAGAATTGAACGCCAGACCCAGCCTACCGGAGAACTTTTGATTGAATGGTTCCCTGCGTGAGTTTTCCCATTCTTTCTATGAATGGTCCGTATAGCCCCGCAGGCATCTCCATAGTGCCAACCCAAGAGCCATCAGACTGCCACTCTTCTCGACTTATCGCCCCGAAGCCTTTCAGGACGCCGTAGGCTCTCGCAGCATATTCAGCGGGGATCTTCACAGCAACCCGCATCTGCTCCATCTTGATCGGCAGTAGGGGCCTAAGCATCTCGATAACATCTTTTGACTGCTCCTCTGCGCTCTTGAATGGATCTATGGTGACTCTGATCTGGGACAGGGCCTGCTCAATCCTCAACGGCGGGTGGGGTGCTCCAGTTCGAGGATCAATGCAGTTCCTTGAGATGAATGCGACTATGTGCTTTCGTTTCTCTTCTACCAGTTGCCGTCGCTGCTCAGTGGTCAGTTGAAGCTCTCCGCGCTTCATTATCTCCTCGGCAACTTTGACGGGTTCCGTGGTGCCGAAGGTCTTCTGAAGCTTCTCAGCAGAGGCTCTTGTCCCTCTGCTCGCATCCGAGTATATCTCTTCTATGGCAATTATCTGAGTTACAGGAATCTGCTTGCCGGTCTTGTATTCGAGCGCAAGGTTGGGCTTTACCAGTATCTCGAAATGTTCGCCACCAACTGTTATGCGCGCAGTTGTGTATTTACTACTCATTTCTGAGGAGCCTTTCTAGTGGGCTCAAGCTTCTTCAGGTATTTCTCTACTTCTTCGTTCGTTAGTTTCCTGAACTTCTTCGTGTCTGCCGATATTATGGCCATTCTGATCTTCTGTGGGACAGCCTTACCCTCAAGAATCTTTGTCATGCATTTTAGAGCCAACATGATCGCGTCTTCGAGCGTAAGGTCATCGCTGTACTCTGCCTCAAGAACCTCGTTCGCAGCATCTCCCCCAGCCCCTATTGACCAGGCCTTGTAGGCGAGGTAAGCCCCACTCGGATCTGTCCAGAAGACTCTGCTGCCTTTCCGGTCGACTCCGGCGAAGATCATGGATATGCCAAAAGGACGTACCCCCCCATGTTGCGTGTAGAGTTGTTCTATCTCACCGATCCTTCTGGTCAACATCTCGACATCGATCGGTTCATCATACATCAGCCTGTTGCTTTGCGCGTATATTCTGGCCTGATCGACGAGTGTGTGTGCATCACAACTTAGGCCTGCGACTGCAACACCTATGTGTTCGTCTATCTGGAAGATCTTCCACATGAATGAGGGATCCTGCAACCTTGAGGCGGCTCTTTCTTCAGCCGCCAAGACCACGCCTTCTTTACAGGCTATTCCAAGAACAGTCGCGCCCCTCTTGACAGTCTCGGAGGCGTATTCAACTTGAAAGAGCCTGCCATCCGGTGAGAAGACTGTGATTGCACGGTCGTAAGCTCCTGGAGCTGCAAACATCGACATACTCTACACCTGGTCCCAGAAATCTTTCTATCGAACTACTCGCAACCTGAGTAAAAACCTTTTGTAGATCCATCTGGCCGACCATCGCACCTGGTCTGGCGTCGTTGTTGACTGGTTTGAGGCAGCTGTGATCCGCGAGAGCCTTTGCAAATGAAAGGGGGCAATGACTTGCGCGCGTAGTCTTTAAGTCAGCAATCAGGATCTAATGAGTGATGAGTCTGTATGAGAGCCATCCCTATCTTCGCAGGGGCAGCCGCACTGGTAATGGGTCTGCTTATGATGAATTTCGGGGCGTACACGTACACTGTTGAGGTGCCTAGAACAGAGACTCGCGTTATACTCAACGGGATCAAACTGTCTCCAATCGGTGATTATGCTGTAAAGGATCTCGACCTTCGACAAGGCTACCTCGTGAACCTTCAGGGCAGCGTCGCGGTGCCGGGCTCTAACACCAGTGGCATAATAAACCTCTACGTTATGAACAACGATGAATATCAAAGATGGAGAAATGGAGAGGAGAATATTAATTATGTCTTGTCGCGAGAAAGAATAGAGAAATTCAACGAGACCTTTGTTTCAGGCCAGAATGGAACGTTCCACATACTCTTTGACAACACGATAGACCCGAAGTACAAGAAAGAAGTCACACTCTCAGCCAAATATTCTTTCGAGACAATGGTGCCAGAGATCAGAGAGGAGAAGATACTGACACAGGCAGCTTATCCTCTCGCAATACTAGGAGTGATCAGCCTGGTCTACGGTCTAGCGAGAAAACCTGTGGTCCGGTGGGAATGAGCTCAGAATCAAATCTCGTTTTTCGCGTGCCGTACGAACACAATGGGCTCTTCAACGGTGGCTCGCTTTTCTAGTTAAGGCTCTGATGGTTCCTGAGGAACGAGCTACAAAGGCTGCAGCCGGTTGATCGGAAACTTGCGTCAACAGTGCAACAGTAGATCTGACTTTGTCCAATGATTCGACTCGACACTTCAGAATTGCCTCCCCCCGTATCGGATCATACCTAAGAATCTTGGGGGACACCTGCAAAAGACCGACAGAACCAAAGAAGCTCTTCCCCACACCTTCCAGAGCTAATCTAAGATCCTCTCCTGAGACATTTCTGTCGCTGACCACTTTCACAAGTAGGTATCGCCATTTGGCTCTCTGCAAATACCTCATCTCAGTCTGGTCGCTTCCGAGGCAACCGGCCTAACAATTGTTCCCTGCTTCTTCTGATCAGACTTAACGGTATTGTTGAGATGGAGTCTAACGCAGTATCCGGCGACAGACCTAGAGACACTGCTACAGACGCCATGTCTCTTGGAGCGCGCAGACCCAGCGGTTTAGCAGCGCCGCTTGACAGAACAATGTCTGCATGGTACCTCTTTGCCATCTCGATCTCAAAAGAAAAAGCCTTCAGCGACTCATAGGCTGCCTCGTGTTGGGGGCGTAGAACTCTTGAGAACTCAAGCTCCAAAGCTGACTTGCATGTCTTCAAGATAGACTGTTTTAGGCGGAATGACTTCTGGGGCTCCAAGGATACTAGGTCAACACGACTATCGCGTGATGCTACAGTAAGCGTCCTTGTATCCGCGGATCTGACCGCGACAAAATCAAAACGTTCTCGGAGAACTCTAAGTTGACTAAGGAGTTGCTTTCGGGAGGTTGGAGAGATGTCAACGCCAATCGCGACATCCAGCCCCGCGTCATGGAAGATCTTGGCCGAGGACTCTATCGTGTTTGTCTGGGTCTCGTATCTGAAACGGAGGCCGACCAGGAATAGGCCAGTCTGGTGAGCCAGAGTAGCCATCCTCTCCTGAGCAGCACGCTCTTCTGTGGGAGGCCTGATGCCCAGATCCACGAACGTCCTCATTCTGTCATGCCCAGATCCATGAAGATCTTCCTAATGTCTTCCACAGTAGGTCGCCAGGTGTTAGTTCTTACTTTTACTCTAATAGGATCCTCGCGCGTTAGCCTTACTCTTCCATTGACTGCCTCTTGCTTGTCCAGCCTAGTATAGAAGTTGTTCTCTTCATCAAGAGACCTTTCGAGATCTAAGTTCAGTTCACGTCTTTCAGATCGACTCAACATAGTGAACAGATGCTTGACAATGGCCTTGGCCATCTCTTTATTTGCGACCCGCGCAGTCAACATAACTATCGGGTTGCGGTGATGGCCCTCCAAGTATCGTCTAGTGAATGATATTGAACCACGCAGTTCAGAGGGAATTATGTTTAACACAGCTTCCATAACCCTGCCAGCGTCTTCTGTAGCATGCACTATGGTACTGAATTCTACAGACACTATGCCCCGCGACTCGTTGTGACTCATTGCCGGAGACTGCCTCTTGCATATCTACATTGGAGGAATATATTATTGAAACTGCCTGAGACGAAGGCAGACCTGCACCTTTTTCAATAACGGCTCCGAACACGAAGCTGATCACCTCAGTTGCAACTCGGGGAACAGAGCGGGAGACTACCTCCAATAGAAAGGTCGTTAAATAAGACCTAGGACTAACGAGAAAGGCTAGGAGCCAGCATATAATAGAATAGAATGTGTTCTGGCTACCAACTAGAACTCTGGTTCAAGACAGTGCGTGCTGGCCGAGAAGTGAGAGGGCAAACATGAAACGGGAGACATACAGAATAGTCCAGATATCAGACACTCATATCTCAAAGTACGGACAGTTCATTGAAGAGAGGTTTGATGAAGCAACTAGGAAGATCAATGAACTGGATCCGGCCCCTGATGTAGTAGTGCACACAGGCGACCTCACCGACACTGGTGTTCTGGCAGACTACGAGCTGGCCATGGAGAAGTTGAAAATTATCGATCCGAAGGTAATTGTGGCCCCTGGAAACCATGATGAACGCAATTACGGCCAATCACTCTTCCGGGAACTCGTCAGCCCTCTGGAGTACGAGCTTGACTCAGGTAGATGCAAGTTTTTCATCATGAACAGCCCAGAACCAGACAGAGACGAAGGCCGACTGGGGAGGAGAAGACAGACTCATCTGGAGGAGAGTCTGAGTGCTTTGCCCAGAAATGTCGTAAAAGTCATTGCGTTTCATCACCACTTGGTTCCAGTTCCTCACGCAGGACGCGAGATGAATATGCTGGAGGATGCGGGGGATATACTTGATCTGGTCCTGAGATACGAGGTCAACCTTGTGCTTATGGGCCACAGACATGTTAGAAGAGTCCTTCGCATAAACAACACCACTCTAGTTAACGCGGGAACAGTCTCGAGCACGAGAACCAGAGGTCGGCTTGGTCATTCATTCAACATCATAGACATCGATGGAGATGGACGAATAGAGGTCGCAGAGCTCAAACTGGGCACACTCTAGGACACAAATCATTTCAGGGCTGACCCAAATGCCTGAACGCTCCGATTTCACGTATAAGCTAGCGATAGTGGTTAGGCAGGACCTGAAGATGGGGAAGGGAAAGGTTTGTGCACAGGTTGGCCACGCATCTGTATCGGCTTCGGAAACTGTAAGAAAAGAGCACAATGCATGGTGGAGAAGGTGGATCGAGGAAGGTCAATGCAAAGTCATCTTGAAAGTGAACTCTGAGAGTGAACTCCTCAAGCTGGAAATGAAGGCCAGAAGACTCGGCTTACCAACCAATACCATTAGAGACAGGGGGCTCACTCAACTGAGCCCCGATACCTTGACATGCGTTGCAATAGGACCGGGTCCGAACGGAATGATCGACGCGGTCACCAGACAGCTACGCTTGCTCTAGCTGACAGAGCTTGCTCAAAGAACTGAAATCGAGCGATCCGATGCCTATTAAGTCGATGGCGAACTTGCGCAGCTGCTCCACGTTGGCCGAGTGTAAGTCTCAGTCACAAGCGCCTGATTAAGACTGGGCCTCAGTACCGGAAGAATATCTAGTGCAGGCGAGCTGCTATGAAGTCTGCCAGCTCTGCGAGGGCTTCTCTGGCGGATGTCTCTGGAAGAACCTCCAGACTCCTCTTCGCGCCTTCCACCAACCCTTTTGCCAATCCTAGAACTTTGGCTCTTGCGCCTGCAGACTCAAGCAGTTCTAAGGCCTCCATCAATGCTGCTTGGTCCGGTTCCTTTGCCTTTATGATCCTCATGAGCCTTCTGCGTTCTTGGGAACTCATTTCAGGCAGCGCATACACAATGACAGCGTTGTTGAGTTTGTGCTCGATTATGTCCTTGCCCTTCTGTTTTCCAGTCTCTTGACCGAATATGTCCAGAAAATCATCGATCACCTGGAATGCAAGACCAACCTTCTCGCCGTATGTCGAGATGGCTTCTAGGTAAGGCTTCCTTGCTCTGGCAGCGATGGCACCGGCCAGACATGCTGCTCTGATTAGCTCAGCGGTCTTCTTCTTGATCACCTTAAAGTAGAGTTCGGGTGTGACCTTGGCGTAACGATGCTTGGCTGTGTACTGATCACTCCTGCTGCTCTGTTCAAATAGGATATCCATTCGCTCCCCTTCTATCGTCTGCTTGATTGCGTTGACCACAAGTGCATACATCTCTCTTGGCCGTATGGAGTTCTGAGCCATCTCACCGAGGACCTCTCTATGGAACATCCCAGCCAGTAATGCTTGGGTGTCGCCGTACTCTGCCCTGACTGTCGGTCGGCCTCTTCTCAGTTCACCGTGGTCGATTATGTCATCCATTATTAGAGAGTAGTTGTGGATGAGCTCGAACGTGGCGGCGGGAAGAAGTGCGTCTGCGAGTCTTCCGCCGCAGGCTTGACAACTGAGCAGAGTCAATGTCGGCCTAACCCGTTTCCCTCCTGTCTTGACTTGATGAGTCACGATGGGCCGGAAATCCCTTCCAGCCCCCTTGCTGAGGTACCTCAACATTATGGGATCTATGGCTCTAGCGGTCTCACGAAGAACCTGTGTAATAGTCAAAGCTCTCACCCATAAGGTCGCTTGATCAACAGGCCAAGACCACAAGTCTTGCGCATGTAGAGTACCTCTTGATCTTTCCTAAGCACAAGATATGAGTTTGGTATCCGGAATGAAGCGCGTGCAAGGAACATCTTTGCCTTGCAACAGTCTCGTGAGGTTCCTCGGTGTTCGAAGGTTCATTATCACAACCTCTTTCCCATGTGATACGAGCCTGGCTGACTCCATTATCTTCCCCAGCATGCCTTTTGTGACGTCTGTGGCTGCTGACTCACCAAGGAATCTCGTCTGTCTGTTCAGGGTTCCTGGAGTGAGCACCCTTATCAGCTTGGCGCCGGGATTCTTCTTGGGGTCAGAGTCGAATACGCCGTCCACATCGCATCCGAATATCACTCTTGTGGCGTTCAACCTCTCTGCCAAGTATACGGCTATCTGGTCACCTGAGACTATGCTGAAACCCATCTCCAGATCAGCTACAACATCACCGCTGCATAGGGGCACGAGGCCGAGATCAAGCATAATCCTGAACGGCTCAATATCTACACTTGAGAGCCTGCCGCTTTTGGCAACCATGCAGCTGGAGGATAGGAAAGGAACCACTGGGACGTGGTGTTTGGCCAGTAATTCAGTGATCATCATTGTAAGGTGCAGCATCGAACGCTTTGTCTCGGTGACCCCTCTCAGTTGGCCTCTCTCTCTGTAGCCTTGATGGATTGCGTACTGCTTGGCAATTGGGTGGCCAAAGCTTCCTGCTCCATGTATCAGCAGTAACTTCGAGTTGATCTTTGTTAGTTCCTTGGCGACCGCTTCCACCACAGGCCTGTTAAGTGACGCGACCTTATCCTTCCTGGTTATGACCGAGCCTCCCAGTTTCAGTAGGGTAAGTTCCGTGGGAGGCCTTCCCAGTTTTGCTGAGTCTTTCACGAGCTCCTACCTGAGCAACACCAATCAGTCAATTATCCGATGCTTTACAGACTTACCTAATTAGTTGCAAGAACCCTTGAACTTAGTGCACTGGCTCGTTATCCTCTTGACCTCAGAAGGCCACGTGTCCTCCTGCCTGAGGAGGTCAACCCTCTGAAGACTCTTCCAGCGTGAGGTTCACTCCTGAATACCCGAGATATAGGAACGGATGATCTTGCAAGCTCAGAAGCGGTCTTGCCAGTGGAGGTGATCCACTCTTTGAGCCTATCGATGTTCTCCTGGTGCTTGGTCCTTCTGCGATCATCGGTCGCTATTCCGAGTCGCCTGGCCACAGGGGTCGAGAATCCGACCTCTTTGAGTTCTGCCTCAGAGAAGCCTTTGCCAGGACTCATCGTTTCTTTAGGTCCGATCCGGCGCTTGACTTTTGGAAGAGCTGTCATGAGAAGACATCTACCGTTCTGGTTCAGGCCTTGGCGATCCATCGGGTTGAGGCGTTGCTGGCCACGGCTGGGTGGCTTGGATCAACCAACAGGACCTCTGTCCAGAAGTACATTCCGTCAGACCAGAGAAAGTACGAGTTCAGGACCTCCATGTTTGGATACTTCCTAGCGACCCTCTCCTCAGCAACCTGCTTGAGGCTCTTGGCCCACTTGATCTTAGTTACACCCATCGCCTTCTGTCTTCGGCCAGAGACCGGTCTTGTCTTTCTCGCTCCACCTCTTCTGATCCTGGCTCTTACGACTATGAAGCCTTGCTTTGCCTTGTAGCCGAGTCTCCTGGCACGCTCCGGTCTGGTCGGACTCTCTACACGTTGGATCGTTGGTTCTCTGCGCCATTTGAAGGCAAGCTGACGCATCATCTGCCTCATCGATTGCCTCTGCTTACGCCAGGCTTTGCCCATGAGATCGGAGGAAGAACCCAATGTCTTTGCTCCTTGAGAGTTCCGTATTCTGTCTTCAGATGAAGATGGTGGCCTACTTCTGCGGCAATCTCTTGATAAACCTTCCTAGATTCGGATGTGCCGTATGATGGTGTTTGTGGGGATCCTGTGGATCGGTCATTCGGTTTTACACTAACCCAGCCTCTCTGAGGTAGAATCCCTCTTTCTTCTTAAGGCCGAAGCTCCCAAGGCCTCTCTCCCTGAGTTGTCTGCGAAGTTCTTCAGCGTACTCAGACGTTATCTCTTTGGTGTCTTCGAGGTGAGTGATGGTCTTCTCTGCCCGCTCGCGCGTGTCGCATCTTCTGAGGTAGTCCACTGCGGTGGGCGTGTAACCTCTGAACTTATCTGGTTGAGCTTCTCCGATGCTTCCTGTCAGGTTGGAGACATTGCCCTCAAGCTCGCGCCACAGGTGCGGGCACTTCTTCCTGAACTCGCCTCTGTCCATCTCAACCAATCGCTGACCCTCACTATGCTTGGTGTGTCTTGATCCTCTTCATTGCGGTCGTTTGTCTTAGTAGGACCTTGACGTTTGAAGGGAGATCACTATACACTGTGATGCCTGGACCTATCAGTGTTCCTGAGCCGATCTTCACCCCCGGCATGAAGTTGACGTTTATGCCCGTGCTGACGCGGTCACCGATTATGGCGCCTAGCTTTCTTCTTCCGCTGTCAACAGTCGCATTCTTGATCTTCATTTGGATGCTTTTCTCATCAAGCCTGAGGTTTCCGGTTATTGTTCCTGCACCAAAGTTGCATCTCTCGCCTACTATGCTGTCGCCGAAGTAGCTCTGATGAGGGATCTTTGTATGGTCCATGATTATGGAGTTCTTGATCTCGCAGCCGTTACCTACTCTTGCATGTTTCCCGATGCTTGTGTATGGTCTGATGTAGCAGTTTGGACCGACCACAGAACCCTCACCTATGTACGCTGGTCCTTCTATGCGGGCGCCTGAGAGGATCTTCGCACCCGGACGTACTGTCACGGGATCAAGCAGGACGGCACCGCTCTCGACATCGCCATGCCTTTCCGATTGGAGGGTTTGGAGAGCCATCTCATTTGCTTCAAGCAGATCCCAAGGTCGGCCTAAGTCAAGCCAATCTTTCTGGTTCAGAGTGATCGGTTTGATCTTTACTCCAGACCTTATGAGATTGGCTATTGAGTCTGTTAACTCAAGCTCACCTCTGGGAGATCTCGCTGTCAATCTGATCCCATCAAATATGATCCGCTCAAAGAGGTAGATGCCTGCGTTCGCAAATGAGCCAGAGGAGAACCGTTTAGGCTTCTCGACTATGGCCTTAACATATCCGTTCTCCACCGTGACCTGACCGTATTGATCTTGATCCTTGACCCTCACAACAGCAAGCGCTGCTTGGATCGACTGATCATTATAGGCTCTCACGAGCTCCGCCGCAGCGTCACGGGAGGCGTAGATGTCGCCATAGCACAAGATGAACCGAGGCTCTTCAATCCTGTCTTGCAGTTGAGCAACTGCATCAGCCGTCCCCCTGGCCTTGGCTTGATTGACATAATCTATCTCAACATCGAGGCTACTCCCGTCAGAGAGATAGGTCTGGATGGCCTCTTTGAGATATCCAACGACTACTGTGAACCTACGCACACCATGGTGTCTGAAGGTCTCGATAAGATGCTGGATTATCGGCCTTCCTGCGATGGGGATCATGTGCTTGGGTCTATGCTCGGTAAGAGGCATCAGCCGGGCCCCTTCACCAGCAGCGAGTATCACCGCCCTCATGATTCCTAACGCCCCAAACTCACCCTTCAAACATCAGTACTTCAGCCGACACTATTCTGCTTATGGTTGTCCTTATGGTCTCAGGTTGAGAGCTTCTTAATGGTGTGTTGAGCCAAGCTAATAGTCTGACTCATCAGCGAGTCTGCCTCTGCTCGGTCCTTGGCCTCGACAGTCACTCTAAGAATAGGTTCGGTTCCGCTCGGCCGTACCAGTACCCATTCTGCTGGGGCAGAGAGCCTAACCCCGTCAATAGTGGACAGCTCGCTCTCTCTCGGCATTACTCTAGAGAGCTCTGATTGAAGCTCACTCATGACTTTAGGCTGGAGTCCTTGAGAGCAGGTCACCTTGCTTCTGAGTATTGAGTATCTGGGAATGGGCCTAACGAACTTTGAGAGAGATGTGTTGAGCCGCTCACTGGATACCGCAGCCATCACCAATATGCTGGACAGCATTCCATCTGGACATAAGCTATAGTCCGGGTTTATCCATGCGCCGCTTGCCTCCGCTCCAAGAGCTGCCTTATGCTCAAGTACGGCTTGAGCAACGTTGACATCTCCTACAGGCGTCCTGACGACTCTTCCCCCTGCCTCTTCCACGCTCTCCTCGATGCACATCGATGCGTCGACTGGAACGACTATTGTCTTCTCGTTCTCCAGCGATACCAGATAGGCACCGTAGGCCGCTATCAGCTGATCCATGGGGACTATCTCCCCAGCCTCATCCACCAGAGCCATCCTGTCGGCGTCGCCGTCATACGCCACGCCCGCATTGGCACCTGATTCCTTGACTGCCTTAGACAAGAGATCAAGAGATTCATTTGTGGGCTCAGGAGAGCGGCCGGGGAAGAAGCCGTCAGGTTGTGCGTTGATCGACAGGACCTTACATCCCTGCTCACGGAATAGACGCGGTCCTATTGCGTATGCCGCGCCACAGCCAGGATCGACGACAACCTTCCACTGTTTTTCGATAACGACCAAGCTTCTGATCATCTCAACATATCGGTGAGTGCAATCTACTCGCTCTACTCGCTGAAGGCTGTTCCAGCTTGCACGTTTGGGCTCGGCTGAATTCACAAGCTCCTCTATCCTATTCTGTAAGTCGTGATTGAATGCCATGCCATCCTTGCCGAACAGTTTCAAGCCGTTGTACTCAGGGGGGTTATGGCTTGCGGTCACCATAGCTCCTGCGTCAGACCTTGTGTCAGAAGTGAGATAGGCCAATACAGGCGTCGGTATCAAACCATGGCTTCGAACCCCTGCACCCCCAGCAAGTAAACCAGCCATCAAGGAATGGCCCATCATATCATTTGACAATCGAGTATCGAATCCAACAGCCACGCTTCCTGCCTTTGTGAAGCTGGCGATTGCGAGACCAACCTTGAGCACAAGTTCGGGTCTAAGTTCAGAGTTCACAATGCCACGGATACCTGAGGTACCAAAGAGGGTCTGGTTCAAGTCACATCAAAGCTCAGTCTTCAGGAATTTGAAATGCCTTACCTCTATTCTGGGAGGCGAGGTCCAAGGCAGCTTGTCTTTGAAAGTAGGAACTTACTCTTAATGGTTGACTGATGCGGGGCTAGGCCGACTGCGCCTCAGGTGTAGCAGGAGCCACCGTGGTTACGGAAACTTGTGGCAGCGAAAGAAGCTTAGACTTCCTGACTCCGCTATGGCGCAACGGAGATATTCGCTTCGCGAGATTGTAGATGTCTGAGCCTATGCCTGCCTTGCCGACGCTTAGAAGGACCATATCGTGACATAGCTGGTCATAGGTCAGGTTCTTGGCTTTCTCTTCAAGAACCTCACGCATGATACGTCTGATGGCATGTTGTTGAGAGATGTTGGCCCTACCTTTAGCGAAGGCCACAACAGAGATCCTGGCGGTATAGCCGTCTTTTGTTGCTATCTTGAATATCCCGTCCACTCTTGAACTACCTCTACGTACGAGGCTCCTGAGATAGTCTGCTGAGTACTCATGACCCTTCAGTATCGTCTCAACTCTATCTCCTTTGACTTGCCGAACCAGAAAGTAGAGCTTGATCGATTGGTGAGAGAAATCTCCAGTGACCTCATAGAGTGTGCTCTCCACAACTCTTCCAAGCAACTTGGAAGGGTCTGCGCATGGGATATTCGCGATATTTAGTTCTCCAAAGTAAGACGGTGTATATACTGCATACCATTCTTTCATGCGCCATTTGTCGCGGATTCTTCCCGCAGCCTTTGACAAACGCTAGACCTCTGTGTAGGTTCGAGCTACTACCGTGCCCGTGCTTAAAATGTTTGCTGGACATTCACCGATCTCTTAATCCGATGTACATCAGTCTTGACTGGTCGTCTGCTGTCATGTCGCAGAATCAATCTTGAATGAGTCGAATTTGTCGTGTCGCTACTTTCGCGGCGGCCAGAGGAGGCTCTTGGGCAGAATGTAGTCCCTGTTGAATCTCGCTCTCACATCTTTTGGCCACACGTCAGGGTCGAACCCTTGAGTGGCTAGGAAAGCAGCCACCCAACGTGTCAATCCTAGGCCGGTGCAGCCCGTCCACGTCTCTCTATTTTTCATCTCGCGTATTCCGAAGCTGTCTACGAACTTCTTTTTGTGTATGAAGCATCCGGCGACCTCAAGCCACTCGGATGTGTCCCTGGAACCTCTGTATGGCAGATATATCTCGAGATCGTAGGCTGGCACTTTCTCGCTGTCCTGAATATTCATATCGAGTTCTCCTTCACGTGCCCAGAATGGTATGGCTGCTGTCACTCTCCACTCCATATCAAGAAGCCTGTCAGCAACATGGACACATCTATCGAGGATTGAGTCTCGAATCTCGATGACCTGTCTTGGAGTGCCAAGGTAGGTTAGTTCGATCCTTTGAAACTCGTGCAGCCTCACCATGCCCTCTACGCCTCCTCCTTCCCACCTGTAGGTCCAG
The DNA here is from genome assembly GCA_964598945.1 of uncultured Candidatus Bathyarchaeia archaeon. Classification (GTDB taxonomy): domain Archaea; phylum Thermoproteota; class Bathyarchaeia; order 40CM-2-53-6; family RBG-13-38-9; genus JAGTQV01. The sequence goes on along the minus strand of CAZRDQ010000005.1, from coordinate 8,460 downwards.
CCTGACGCGTCGTAGAGTTTGAAAGGGTAATCGTCCTGGTTCAGCGTCTCTTTTCCGTAGAACTGCCAGAAGGCTTCACATTGTGCGGGGGCGAGGACGTATTCTGGGTCTTTAAGGGCTTTCTTCAGTTTCTCTTTCGAGATCTCCTTGGTTATCTTCATCGTTTCTTTAAAGTCACTGAAGGCGTCTGGGTCTCTGGGTGGTGGGAAGCAGTAGTACATTCCTTCGGGGATATCGTCCAGATAACCTGGCATCTTCTTCATTACCTCCAGCGGTATGAGTTTGGGGAGCATGAAAGGTTGGAAACCCAGGTTATGAGCTACCTCGTCAAGCAGGATACTTCTTATGATGCTGAAGAGCTGCGAGTAGGGAGTCGTGTAGATCCATTGCCCTCGTCCTGGGAACTCCTTGATCCATCCCAGATCTATCGAGGTCTGGACGGGATCCTTACTGAACTTGGCCTGCTTGATCTTTCCTCTACTCACAACCAAGGTAGGTTGAACTGCTACCGCTGGCTTTGCGGCTCGTGAGAGAACATCTTTGACTCTGGTCACGATCCTGTCAGGAACATTGTTCTTAAGGTCATGCTCGCCCATCTGGCTGATCGTTACCTTGACACTGCCTGTCTGATGCTCCATCTGAGAGACGTTGGGTATCGCTCTGATTCGGCTTGCTGCTTCGCGGTCTATCTCGTGTTCAGTTGGGATGGTAAGTTCTATCGTCTCGGCCTTCAGCTCTCTTACACCAATCTTGTGGTCTCTTCCGAGTATGTTTCCCAGGTGTCTCTTCAGTCTCAGGGCAGCTGTAGTCGCTCGGACGAGTGTTCCGGACTCGATCTCAAGCTCCACAGATCTGCCTTTGGCATTCCATGCGGTGACCCTTGCTCCCTCATCCTCATGGCCCTTCGGAACACCCTTAATCAATATGGTCTTGTTCGCTTCTTCGATCGCTCCTTTCAGAACCTCTCTCGTCCTTTCCACGTCGTCGCTGAACCCCAATACAACTCGTGCACGCATTCTAAGCTCGTTCTTCATCTTCGATCACATCCAGTGTCTTATACGCGGCATCCATGCATACAAGCAAGTCATCAACAGTAGCTATAAGCGTCTCAAGACTCTTTCTGCACAATACTGATGAGATCACGATATTTCTCTTTGTCCTGGTCCTTATCTCTACTGATGGTGGGGCAGACAAATTGTCAGGTTCTATTGAGTTGGCTAAGGATCTGGCGATTCCTGGACTGCCAGTCTTGATATCGATAGTTGCCTTCATCATCTGAGCAGCCCAGTGACGGCTCTGTTCAAGTCTTCGACGAACTCTCTCCATTTGGGCTGTGGGATCTGAGCCCCTGCGGCAACCTTATGTCCGCCTCCGACTCCTCCATGCTTCTGTGCATTAAGCTGAAGAACCAAGCCTAGGTTTAATCCCTTCTTTACCATCTTCTCTGTTGCTCGGACTGAGATCTTGATCTCACCGCTCTTGGTCTTTGCGATAACCACCATGACCTTGTCTGGGGCGAAAGTCTCCGAGGACGAGAGCAAGGAGGACACTGCTCCTGTCATATTCTCATTCAAGAATTCTTCTCCATGAATTATGCATACCCCTTCCAGATTCTCAACTATCTCGGGCCTCTCATTTATCAGGGACATGTACTTTGCCAGAGTCTTTCTATGTTCCGAGAGGACTTGATTTGCTTCGGCCAGTGTGGAACCTCTCTCACCCACGCAGATGGCTATTGCAACCGATGGACGTTCCATTCTTCCACACGCGTTGAGCAACGCGGCATACTCTCGTGCGTCGCGTGTTGGGGTCCACTTCTCCTCTTGGAGGAGCGTATAGACACTTCCAATTAGGTTCATGGCGACAGAGCCTTCGAGGCCTCTGGATGTGATGTTCTCAACTATCGCTGACATTATCCTCTTCTTCTCCTCGGTGGTGAGTTCAACTACTGTCCTCCATCTGTCGCCTACCTTTATCGGGATAGATATCGATGTCAGCAGTGCTAGACAGTTGTCTTCCTCACCGCTCAAGCCCGGAAGGAAAGGGTTAACGGTGTGTGATAGGGCCTTGTGGATCGGCCTCGTCTCTCTCCCATATATTATCAGGTCCGTATCGACCTTGAGACAACCACCTTCAACCGCATCCTTTACTATGTGTGAATTGAAGCCCTGGAGTGTCCTCTTCTCATTCTTGTCCTGCATATCTCCAACAGCTCCGACGACAGCCAAGGAAGCTAAGTCCAAGTTTCGTTGATCCATTGCCCTTGCGACCATGTAGGCGACGCCGGCGCCACTAACCTCTTTGCCTCCGTCAATATCGAACAAGTGCGGGTTGACATGGGTGAGTCTGCCGTTTATCTTTCCGTTTATCTGGTGATGGTCCAGTATGAAGACATCTTTTGACTTCGATGGTTCTTCTAGTAGTTCGAGATACCCGCTCCCAATATCTGCAAGCACTATAGTCTCGGGAGCCGACTTGGAGAGGAAATCCACAGTATCCGGATCGAGCTGTTTCAGGACTCTCAGATGAAATGATGCACCTTTCCTGCACAGCGCCTTTGACAATATTCCTGCAGCGGCTAGCCCGTCGGCATCAAAGTGGCAGCCGACAAGGAATGGAGAGCCTGCCGCGGCTGTTCGGAGGATCTTCTCAGCTGCGGCTCCAGCTTCATCTATGAGTCTTCTGTGGGATTCTAGCATCACTATTCAACGGATGCGACGGCCGGAGTATACTTCCAGTCGGATGGCAGGAGGCCTTCGGATTTGTAGTATTTCACTAGTCTATGTATCTTCGATTCAACAAGTGTCAGCGAGTGTTTGTTGACGTAGTCTTGCCGGTTCTTTCGAAGATGCTTAGCCAGACCCGTCGCTTTCTTCAAAAGTACTTGAAGATCTTCAGGAATATTTGGAGCTGTTTGCGATTGCGACAAGATATATCCTATCTTCTTGCCTGTTATCGGTTTGGAGAGTGGTATGCCGTAGGTGTCTCTGAGAATGTTGCCTATTGTCGCTGAGCTGTTTCCTTGTTTTGCCAACTTTACGATGAGTGCCTCAACCTCCTCATCTCTGTACTTGCACCAGCTGGGAGTCTTCTTGCTGATCGGCCTGGTTGAGCCTGATCTTCCACGTTTACTTGTGAATAGTCTAGCCAAACCCGTGCACCAAGTTCGAGAAACCCGCAGGATTTCTTTGTGTTAGAACTGGCGATCTCTATTTAAGCTTGTCTAGTTGTGAACTGAACGCGAGCCTGTTTCTGTACCTTTAGAGGACGATCAATATTCTATTGTCATGCGTTGTTCCGGAAACAATCAGAGAATCTTTAAGATTCACGAAAGCTTTTCTTGAAAGGGTTCACAGATATGGCAACCTTCAAGGCAGTGAACAATATGGCCGACGATAGCATAATGTATCAAACCGATTGCACTGAACTGAAGTCTGCAGACAGGAATATGCGAATAGTCAGGGCAGCCCTTATCTTCCTGATGGACATCGCAATCCTGTATGGCATATTCTTCACCCAAGTAGCAGTATTCCGAGTTGACGGGTTCTTGATATCAATGATCATATTCTTAGCGCTGTCCATCGTCGTACTTCCTGCTCCCATCCTGATCATTCCTGCACGTTACAGGATCCTTCCGACAGGCGTGGATTCTGATGGCAAGAGGCTCATCCCCTTGAAGGGGAACTACAGGACAAGAGTCAACGACAAAAGAAGATATGTCTCTATCCTTCACCCCACAAGGGGTGAATTCATGCGTCTGTATTCTAGTGAACCGAGAAAACTAGAACTTGCAATCCAAAAGACAACTCGACGCAAACGGAATTGAGCATACCTCGCTCTCTCAGGAGTACAGCTGTCAGGTAGAAGTTGCATCAGACACGCTATTCAAAGAACAATGACGCCCTTTCCTCAAATTCAATGCTGGAAGACTGAATTCTGCAATAGTTTCTGCTACCTCACACATCTAAGTCAACTTGACCGCTTAGTTCTGCTCCACTTAGTATAGAGTCTCATGTGATCAATAGATGCGACAAGAAACTCCAATACCTTAGGTCAAAGAGGGGTTAGAAATGCAAGAAGCTTCATGTGAAAGAACTGGTTTACCCGTCTACTTCACGCGTGTTGCCCTGGACAGCTTCCCCTCAAGACTCTATGTTGGAGATGAGACTCTTGATAGGATATTTCAAGGATTCAAGCCTAGGCAGATTATTTACTTCTACGGTTCTGAAGAGTGTTTGCGTCTTGCTGAAATTCTTTGTATAAGAGCACAACTTCCAATAAGTAAAGGCGGAATCAATTCAAAAGTTATCTTTCTTGATGGGGGATGCAGCTTCAATCCATCTGTCCTTGTAAGCCTTTCTAGGCAGAATGGGCTGGATAAGACTGTAGTCTTGCGGAACATAATGCTCTCTAGAGCTTTCACTTGCTTCCAACTTACAAACTTCGTTGAAACTAAACTGAAAAAGACCCTTGAAGACACAGGTAGTAAATTGGTTGTAGTCTCAGATTTCCCCGCACTATACTGTGACCAAGACTTGGAACAGGACATTGGCAGAGAACAATTTTGCAGAGCTCTCTTAGGTTTAACAACTATCGTAAAGTCTGGGAACGCCATAGCCTTGATAACTGATTCAAAAAAAGAATCTGCACAGACAGTGATGAGTCTCAAGCCCCTACTCAAGCGAAGATGTAACATAACAGCCAGGATTATCATGCGAGGTTCTGCCACAAGAGTAATTCTCGAAAAGCATCCCTCAGTTTCTTTCCACAGAGTGTACATTCCAGCGGTAATAGATACAGACTTTATGAGTTTCTTGGAAGCTGATTCAAAATGGGAAGAACTATCCTCCCCTACAGAGCAGCCATAGAGCATGAGATCTCCCGTACCTGGATGAAATTTGCAAAGATGCTAAGAAGAGAAGAGAGATCATCATTCGAGGATCTCGTAAACAAGGTCAGGTGCTATGCCTCCGAAGCTGGTGCAGCCGCCTTCCCTTCAGTGGCTGAAGGCATGTTCCTCTCAGCTCTATTTTTTCACACAAAGGAGCTGAAGGAGTTGAGGAACACTATCGAGAGAGTCCAGAAGGTTGTTGAGCAGCTCAAGAATTCAAGGCTGGATCCTTGATCTCTATCCTAAAGATGGAAGAATGGTTATCTGGATAAAATCCAGAGACGGAACCGTAAACAGTCTGGTAGACGAATGGACCCCTGCCTTCCATGTTGCAGGAAAGAGATCAGACCTAGTAGATCTTGCAAGGCAGGTCAACATTGAAGGACTATCTTTCGAAGAGAAGTACCTGAGCATAGAGGACTATGAGAGGTCTCAGGTCCTCAGGATTCCAGTATCGACGACACATCAAGCACTTGAACTTGCAAGACGCATAAATCTGTCGTCGAGAAAGTTTCAACTCTTCAATGTAGATGTCCCAGCAGAGCAGATCTACCTCTATGAAAAAGACATATTTCCTCTGGCCTATGTTGAGGCGGAACTGAATCATGGCGCTATCAAGTGGCAGATCCTAGATGACAGCAGTAGAGTGAATTATGAGATTCCGAAACTGACCAGCATAGATCTTGATATCGCGATCAATTCTAAGAGTTTAATTCCGAGTTTCAAGGATCCGATGAGAGAGATTCGTATTACCGATCAGAGAGCACCCTTCATATTAGACTCTGACGAAAGAGATAATCTTCTAGAACTAGTAAGACTCATCAGCGAAATTGATCCAGACATAGTTTACACTCAAAACGGAAATTCCTTTCTATTTCCATACTTGGCTGCACGTGCTCGCGGACTTGGAATCTCTAGTCAATTGATTCTGGGGCGTGAGAGATCTCCACTTAGGGTTTCGAGTCGAAAAGGAAAGGCCTACCTAAGTTATGGTCGGGTTTGCTATCGGCCAGCCCCAGTTCGCCTTTACGGAAGAATACACATCGATAGGGAACAAGCATTCCTGTATAATGATTGCAGACTTGAAGGCATAATCGAGGTCTCCAGAACCTGCCGTGTCCCCATCCAGAGATGTGTAGACTCAACCATAGGAACCAGCATGACCTCTATTCAACTGTATCATGCCTTCAAGAGAGGCATCCTAGTTCCATGGTTCAAGGCTCTTCCAGAGGAACCCAAGACCGCTGAAGATCTTGTCCTTGCCGATAGAGGCGGACTTTACTATTCACCGCGCCCAAGCGTCTACGATGATGTTGGAGAGATTGACTTCTCCTCTCTTTACCCAACCTTGATGTGCAAGTTTAACCTGAGCGGCGAGACTATCAGGTGTAGATGCTGCCCTCAATCTAGCAACAGAGTTCCAGAGTTAGGATACAACATCTGTGAGAAGAGACGAGGCATAACCCCAGTATCACTTGAGGAACTCCTCAAGAAGAGACTACGTTACAAACAGATGATGAAGGAATCAACCCCCGATTTGAGGGCTCTCTATGAGAAAAGGCAGGCAGCACTTAAATGGATACTTGTGTGTGCATTCGGATACCTAGGCTTTAGGAATGCGAGATACGGAAAGATCGATGCACACATCGCCACATGCGCATTCGCACGAGAGGTGCTCCAGAAGACAGTGCAAACTGCGGAGGCGCTGGACTTCAGTCTCATTCATGCGATAGTGGATTCTGTCTGGGTTATGAAAGAGGGCGCCGAGGAGTCGGATTACCTAGCGCTTGCAGACAGGATTCAACGTGAACTTGATTTACCGGTCTCTTTCGAGGGCAAATATCGCTGGATCATATTTCTCCCTTCAAGGATCAGGCCTGAGCTTCCTGCCCTCAGCAGATACTACGGCGTCTTCACTGACGGCAGGATCAAATGCAGAGGGATTGAGGTCAGAAGAGGTGACGTACCAGTCTTCATAAAGAGGTGCCAATACACCATAATATCTAAACTTGCAGAAGCCAATAATTCCAAGGAACTCTTTAAGGCTGTCCCGGACGTCATTCCAATAATTAAGGAGTATCTCAGAGTCTTAAGAGAGAAGAAAGCTGATGCGTTAGATTTACTGGTTCAGAAACAACTCTCAAGGGCCCCGTCAGAATGTGAGCAAGACACTCTCCAATCTATAGCTGCAAGACAACTGTCCAGAGAAGGCCTCACAGTAAATCCGGGAGAATCGGTAACTTTCCTTATTGTCGATGAAGATAATCCCATACCTGAGAGGCGTGTTCTAGCGAGAGAGTTCGTGAATGAAGACTCAAGCTACGATATTACCAAATATGAGACCATGCTACTAGAGGCTGCATCCAACATACTCTCACCCTTAGGTCACGATATACATTGTCTGCAAAAGACACAAATGTTTACCAACACCCTACCGCATGCCTGATCACGATTTTCTCAAAAGAAACAAAAATGGAAAGAACCTTGCGTGGCCTATTTCGTATCTGAGATCGTGCTGGGCACATGCGGGCGGAGCTACGCGGAATGGGAGTATAACCTCAACGAGAAGAAACAGACAAGCTCAGACAATACTCCTCAATCTTTCCTACGGTGGAGATCGACTCTACATTCTACAGCCTTCCTCAAAACTGGAACAATGCTCGGTTAGGCCTGATACACCGCCAAGTCTTATCTTCTCTGCACAGATGCCTCAAACCAGCCCTATTGAGAGCTCAAGCGAAGAGTTCAGAGTTGCTCTAGACTCGGCACGATTTGTTGCTACCTCAGGATCGACTCTTATCAATCCGTTTTTTTATTTTCCTTTTCTAACTCGGTGAGCAACTCTCTCTGTCTTCTGCTCAATCTCGTCGGGACTTTCACGTTAACCCTGACGTATTCGTCCCCCCTGCCCACGCCGTTCATTCTGGGCATACCTTTGCCTTTAATCTTGAAGAGTGTTCTTGGCTGTGTTCCAGGCGGGATCCGCAGTTCGATCTTTCCATCCAGTGATGGAGCTGTAACCTTTGATCCGAGGGCCGCTTTGGTGAAGGAGACGGGAACGTCGCAGATGATGTCTTCACCACGTCGTCGGAAGACTGAGTGAGGCCTGACATGAACGGTGACGTATAGGTCTCCGGGGGGGACGCCTCCGGGGCCCGTATCACCCTCACCCTTCAATCTCAGAGTTGAATTACTGTCTACACCTGGGGGTATCTTCACGCTTATTCTGCGGCTGCGGCGGACGTGGCCTGCTCCCCTGCATTCGGTACAGGGAACCTCGACAATGCGACCGTTGCCGCTGCATCTGTCACAGGTTGTGATCTGCGTGACCGTGAAGAATCCTGGGCCGATCGACTGGCGCTGCCTTATCTGACCGGTGCCCTGGCATGTGGGACATTCCTTCAGGCCTGTGCCAGGCTTGGCACCGCTTCCACCACATGTCCGACAATCATCGACTCTAGGTATTGTTATCTCTCTTTCAAGGCCTGACGCAGCCTCCTCCAGATCTATCTCCAAGTCATACTGAAGGTCATAGCCTCTCTGAGGGGCCCCCCCCCCCCCCCCCCTCC
>CAZRDQ010000004.1:0-51557 GCA_964598945.1 uncultured Candidatus Bathyarchaeia archaeon | reverse complement strand
GAACCGAGGTCACGAAGGAGGCTTCAGACATGGTTCTGGCTGACGATAACTTCGCCACGATCGTAAGGGCAATAGAACAGGGCAGAAAGATCTTCGACAACATAAAGAAGTATCTCACATACCTGCTTCAGTGCAATCTGATCGAGATACTAGTCATTGGGGGAGGAATCCTCGTTGGATTACCATTACCTCTTCTTCCAGCGCAGATATTGTGGGTGAATTTGGTTACAGATGGAGCACCTGCACTGGCGCTAGGTGTCAGCCCGCCAGACCCCGACATAATGGGAAGACCTCCACGAAACCCCAAGGAAACACTGTTCACCAGAGAGGTCAAGAGAATGTTAACCATTATTCCTCTAGCTCTTTCTCCAATACTACTCCTAGCTTTCACCGGAGACTTGACTCTGGGTGTGGAGGAGGCTCGAACAACACTCTTCTTGGTCTTTGTATTCTTCGAGCTGGTAGTGGCGCTTAACTGCCGCTCGCTTACACACTCGGTCTTCAAAGCAAAACCTCATAGACTTCTCTACTTAGCAGTCGTTTCTTCAGCAGTCCCAACGCTTGCCATCTTGCTCATTCCACAAGTGCGTGTTGCCTTTGGAATGGTTATGCCAACCCCGAGTGACATTGTACTTGCTGTTGGCCTGTCAATCTTTCCTCTGATCCTTCTTGAAGCTTTGAAAGTAGGGATGACGAAGCATAGGGTCAACACCAGCAGGCTGACATGATCCGCTATATTTTTCAACTTGCTGGCGGATTACTCTGTTTTCTGAATGGAGCCGACCAAGAGTAGTCTGGCTTTTTGTACCATGTATGCGTTAGAACAGTAGAGGTGACTTTAGATCAGCTTCGGAAAGGAAAAGCAGCATCAAGAGGGCTGCGTGAAAGCAGCGCTGGCCCTGGAGGACGGAACCTTCGTTGAAGGCAGGGGCTTCGGAGCCGAAGGCCTGACTCAAGGCGAACTGGTCTTCAACACATCAATGACCGGATATGTCGAGGCGCTCACAGACCCGAGCTATGCAGGACAGATACTCATGATGACCTACCCTCTTATCGGAAACTATGGAGTATGCAGTGAGGACTTCGAGAGTGATAGGATACAAGTAAGGGGATTCGTGGTCAAGAATCTCTGCCGAGAACCAAGCAACTGGAGGAGCCAGAAGAACCTAGATCAGTTTCTGCGCGAGTTCGATGTTCCCGGGATCGAGGGTGTCGATACGAGGATGCTCACCCTGAAGGCCAGAATTCACGGCACTATGAAAGCAGCCCTAGCGGTCTTCGCGGCCAAGGATATGCCCAGTAGGGAAGAGCTTATTCAGGCAGCCACCAAGCAACCACACATCTCAGAGCTAGATCTTGTGGATAAGGTCTGCGTGAAGAAGCCGAGATCAGTGAATGCTGATGGCAAATACAACGCCGTCATAATAGACTGCGGCGTCAAGAGCAGCATCATAAAGCAGCTGAAGCTCAGAAGCGTAAACCTCCACTTGGTACCATACAACACGCCTGCAGGAAAGGTGATGCAGTATGATCCTGACGCCGTCTTCATATCGAACGGACCCGGTGACCCAGCCAAGGTTGCCCCCACGATTCAGACAATCAAGAGTCTAGCCGGCCAGGTACCCGTAGCAGGGATCTGCCTAGGCCTCCAGCTGACAAGCCTAGCCCTAGGCGGGAAGACCTTCAAACTGAAGTTCGGTCACCGAGGCTCGAATCAACCAGTCAAGGATCTAGAGACAGGAAGGGTCTTCATATCAACTCAGAACCACGGCTTCGCGGTCGATGCCAGCTCTCTGGAAGGCACCGGACTGGAGATGACGCAGAAGAACCTGAACGATACCACAGTGGAGGGTGTCAGACACGGAGAGATACAGCTTATGGCTGTCCAGTACCACCCTGAAGCAGGACCCGGACCGCACGACACCTACTTCTTCTTCGACAGGTTCATCAAGATGCTGGAGCGCCGGTGAACTTGCCGAAGCGAGAGGACATAGAAAAGATCCTCGTGATAGGCTCCGGCCCGATCATCATAGGGCAAGCGGCGGAGTTCGACTATTCAGGAAGCCAAGCATGCAAGGCCCTCCGTGAAGAAGGCTACAAAGTCATACTTGTGAACTCAAATCCAGCCACCATAATGACTGATCCAGGGGTTGCCGACAGAACCTACATCGAACCTCTAACCCCTGAGGTTCTGGATAAGATCATAGCTATTGAGAAGCCAGACACACTCCTCCCTACACTTGGGGGACAGACAGGACTTAACCTGGCCACTATACTGGCCGAGACCGGCGTGCTGGACAAACACGGAGTGGAGCTAATAGGGGCAAAGCTTGAGGCTATAAAGAAAGCAGAAGACAGGGAGCTCTTCCGCAATTCAATGATCAGGATCGGTTTGGATGTCCCCAAGAGTGGCATAGTGCGATCTGTTGACGAAGCGGTTGAACTCACCCGTAAGCTCGGTTACCCTGTAGTGGTTAGACCATCATTCACACTAGGCGGCACAGGCGGCGGCGTTGCACACAACATCAAAGAATTGAGGCATATTGTGGAGCAAGGACTGGAACTCAGCCTCATACATCAAGCCCTCATAGAGGAGGGCCTCATCGGCTGGAAGGAGTACGAACTCGAAGTTATGCGGGACCTCGCGGACAATGTTGTGATAGTCTGTCCAGTCGAGAATATGGATCCAATGGGCATACACACTGGAGATAGCATCACAGTGGCTCCAGCACAGACTCTAACCGACCTTGAGTATCAAAACCTGCGGGATGGAGCGATCAAGATAATGAGAGAGATAGGAGTTGAGACAGGCGGCAGCAACATCCAGTTCGCCATAAACCCAAAGACCGGCAGGATCGTTGCCATAGAGATGAACCCGCGAGTATCAAGGTCATCTGCCCTAGCCTCAAAAGCGACCGGATTCCCCATCGCCAAGATAGCTGCCAAGTTAGCTGTTGGGTACACCCTTGACGAGATCCCGAATGACATCACGAAGGAGACCCCAGCCAGCTTCGAGCCTACAATAGACTATGTCGTGGTAAAGATTCCACGTTTCGCATTCGACAAGTTCCCAACCGCCGACAGCACCTTGACAACCCATATGAAGAGCGTTGGCGAAGTGATGGCGATTGGAAGGACCTTCGAAGAAGCCTTACAGAAGGCAATACGATCCCTTGAGATACGCAGGGCTGGGCTTGGCGCAGACGGCAAAGACATCAATCCATCAAAGGAAGAGATAATTCAGAAACTCAGAGTGCCGAACCACGATCGCATCTTCTACATCAGATACGCTATAAAGAAGGGAATCAGGACAGAAGAGATCGCGAACCTCACAAAGATCGACATCTGGTTCATCGACAGGATCAAGAACATAGTCAAGATGGAGGAGCAACTCAAGAACCACACTCTCTCCACAATCCCAGCTCAGCTTCTAAGAGAAGCCAAGACACTTGGCTTCTCAGACAGACAACTAGCTTACCTTCTGAAGACGGCTGAGAGCGAGGTCAGACAGAAACGGAAGTCCACATTCACATCAGCGGTATACAAGATGGTCGATACATGTGCTGGCGAGTTCGAGGCCAAGACCCCATACTACTACTCCACATACGAAGACAAGAACGACGCTGCACCAAGCAAGAGAAGAAAGATAATCATACTAGGCTCCGGACCGAACAGGATCGGGCAAGGGATAGAGTTCGATTACTGTTGCGTCCACAGCGCCCTCTCATTAAGAGAGGATGACTACGAGACCGTGATGGTCAACAGCAATCCTGAGACCGTATCAACCGACTATGACACATCAGACAGACTCTACTTCGAGCCTATAACCACCGAGGATGTTCTGAATATCATTGAGAATGAGAACCCTGAAGGTGTATTTGTCCAGTTCGGTGGTCAGACACCTCTGAACATAACCAGTCAATTGGCAAAGAATAACGCGAGAATTCTGGGAACATCTCCGGATGCCATCGACATGGCAGAGAATAGAGAGAGATTCGCAGAGCTGCTGGACAAGATGAAGATCCTACAGCCTGAGAACGGGATCGCACATAATGTTGAGGAAGCTACAAACGTAGCAAGAAACCTAAGATACCCCGTCCTGGTTAGGCCCTCATATGTTCTGGGCGGAAGGGCCATGGACATAGTATACGACGACGAGGCGCTGAAGGAGTACGTAACCGAAGCGCTCGAGGTCTCCCCAGAGAATCCCATCCTGATAGACAAGTTCATCGAGGATGCGCTGGAGGTGGAGGTTGACGCCCTCTGTGACGGTGAAGAGGTCGTCATAGGAGGCATAATGGAGCATATAGAGGAGGCTGGAGTCCACTCAGGAGACTCAGCCTGCGTACTTCCCCCCATCAGTCTCAGCAGCAGAGTGGTCGAGACCATAAAGGACTACACAAGGAAGATGGCCTTAGGCCTCGGGGTTGTCGGCTTGATAAACATACAGTATGCTGTAAGGGACGAGGTAGTCTACGTCCTTGAGGCAAATCCAAGATCCTCCAGGACAGTTCCTTTCGTGAGTAAGGCCACAGGCCTCCCTCTGGCGAAGATAGCTGCCAAACTCATGGTCGGCAAGAAGCTCAAAGAGCTGGGTGTCAGGGAGAGGCTGAGCCTAAAGCATATGGCTGTCAAAGAGGCGGTCTTCCCATTCAACAAGCTACCTGGCGTTGACCCGACGCTTGCGCCGGAGATGAAGTCAACCGGCGAAGTGATGGGCATCGACTATGATTTTGGAATAGCATACTATAAGGCGGAACTAGCCGCAGGAATGAGGATTCCCACCAGCGGTGTAGCCTTCATAAGTGTGAAGGACAGGGACAAACCCAAGGTTGTACGCGCCGCCAAGGAACTGAAGGATTTGGGCTTTGAGATAGTAGCAACCAAGGGAACTGCTGAGTATCTGCGCAACGCCGGGATCGAAGCCAGAGCAGTGCACAAGACTACTGAAGGCAGACCTAATGTTGTCGACTTGGTCATCAACAGGCAGGTTGACCTGATAATCAACACACCGAGCGGTAAAGGCCCGAGAAAAGAGGGATATGACATCAGAAGGGCTGCTGTTGAGTATAACGTTCCATACATCACCACAATACCAGCGGCGTTGGCAGCCGTAAGAGGCGCTGAGGCAATAAAGAAGGGAGAGATGACAACAAAGCCTCTGCAGGAGTACAACATGGAAAGCGAGGTAATGAACAATTGAAACCAAGAGATCCCTAGAAACCTACTTCTGTCAAGCCGGATTCCAGCATAAGTAGCTGTTAGTTGTCTAGAATTCCGACAGAGATCAGCATTTTCTCCATCTTTGATTCAGCATAAGACTCATACCAGATAATTCCTTACATCCGATAAGCCCAACGTTTGAAGAACCATTTCTTCACCAGTTCGACTACCGCTAGGTAAACGCCGATCAGTGCCGCAAGGATCACAAAGAAGGTTAGAGGCAACTGAACGAACCTGAATAGGCCCCCTATCGGTGTGAATGGTATCACAAGAGCTGATGCCACTATGATCAGGGTGCTGAAGGCCAGAAGTCGACTTGGTCTGCTTCTGTAGAACGGTGTTCTTCTCGTTCTTATGACGAAGATAACCAAGGTCTGGGTGCACAAGGACTCAAGGAACCAAGCCGTTTGGAAGAGCGGTTCAGTTGCGTTGAATATAAGCAGCATTATGAAAAATGTTAGAAAGTCAAAGACGGAACTTATTGGCCCGAGGAATATCATCGAGTTCCTTATGAAGGAGATATCCCATCGCTTTGCTTTCTGAATGTACTCCGGATCAACATTGTCCGTTGGTATGGCAAGCTCAGAGAGATCGTAGAGCAGATTGTTCAGGAGTATCTGCGTTGGAAGCATGGGCAGGAATGGCAAGAATAATGAAGCTGCGGCCACGCTGAACATGTTGCCGAAGTTTGAACTTGTTCCCATCATAACGTATTTCGTTGTGTTACCGAATGTTCTGCGGCCTTCTAAGACCCCTTCATAAAGAACCCTCAGGCGCTTGCTCAACAGGATTATGTCTGCGGACTCTTTCGCCACATCAACGGCATTATCGACAGATATACCAACATCCGAGGTCTTCAGGGAAGGTGAGTCGTTTATTCCATCGCCGAGGAAACCGACTACGTGACCATTCTTCTTGAGTTCAATCATTATTCTGTCTTTCTGGGCAGGCGTCACCCTCGCAAAGATGTTCGCTTCCTCAACAACTCTTGCGATAGCTTCGTCTTGGATCTCAGCAAGTTTACTTCCAAGGACGAGGCCTTTGATCTCGAAGCCGAGTTGTTCACACGTCTTCCTTGTGACTAGCTCGTTGTCACCTGTAAGGATCTTAAGTTCTATTCCGGCTTGTCTCAGCATCCGTAGGGATTTTCTGGCCGTTGCTTTTGGAGGATCTAAGAAGGCCACGAAACCTAGGAAAACCATGTCCGTCTCGTCATCGACTGAATATACTGGTTTGACTTCTCTCATCTTCTTGTAGCAGACTGCTAGGACTCTGAATCCCTCAGAGCTTAGGTCGCAGTGTTTCCTTTCTATCCTTTCTCTTAGTTCAGTTGACATGTCATATGTCTTGTCTGGAAGTTCACAGTAGGAGGAGACTCTAAGAATCTCTTCTGGGGCACCTTTAGCAATTAGAATTCTCTCACCGTCGCATTCAGCAATAACTGAGAGCCGCTTCCTTGTGAAATCAAACGGGACCTCATCAATTTTGTGATAACAGCTCACGTCGATCTCTTCATGCTTGAGTATGGCTTCATCAAGAGGGCTTTTCAGTCCGGTTTGGAAAGAGCTGTTCAAGAAGGAATACAAGAGGACATTTTCGTTATCGTTGCCGTCAAGATCTACATGCAATACAAGTGTTATCACATTCTCCGTGAGAGTACCCGTTTTGTCTGTGCATAGGACATCCATACTTCCAAAGTTTTGAATTGATGCCAAACGTTTCACGATGACTCCTCTCTTGGACATGGCGAGGGCGCCTTTCGAGAGGTTTACGGTCAAGATCATCGGCAAGAGTTCAGGCGTTAGGCCGACCGCTAGGGCGACGGCGAACAGCAGGGATTCCAGTACATCGCGTTTATACAACGCGTTTATGAAAAAGACGAATAACACCAGAAGAAATGTGACTTCCATTATCAAAAAGCCAAATTTGGTCAACCCCCTCTCGAACTCTGTCTCGGGTTGTCTTGCGGCAAGCTTCTTGGCGATCTTTCCGTACTCAGTAAAGTTCCCAGTTCTTACAATAACGGCTGTTGCTGTTCCGCTTACAACCGAGGTTCCAAAGAAGAAACAATCATTCCATTCAGTTATTGTGCCCCCTCTGCTCTTCGGTGGTGCTGCGGTTTTCTCCACCGGAAACGATTCGCCTGTGAGTGCTGACTGATTCACGAAGAGATCCTTAGCGTTAAGCACTCTTGCATCTGCGGGCACCACGTCTCCGGTTGAAACATATATTATGTCGCCTGGGACTATCTCAGAAAGTTTTACCTCTTTCTTAGTATTGTCTCTGAGAACAGTTGCAGTTGTAGTTACTTTTTCCCTAAGCATCTCGGCTGCTCTTTCAGCCTTAGATTCTTGGTAGAAAAGGAGCACAACACTAATGATCACTATCGAGAAGATGATTGAGGCATTTATGATCTCTCCAAAGAAGATCGAGATTAGTCCAGCCAGCAGTAAGATGATTACCAATGGACTATTGAAATGGAGGAGAAACTTAACGACGGCGGCCCGTTCTTTTCTTTTCGCAAGTTCATTGTAGCCGCAAACCTCAAGGCGTTTCTTCACCTCTTCAGAAGTGAGACCCGAGAGGGAAGTACCCAGATGTGCGAGGAGCTCAGAAATAGGTAGATCAAGAACCTTCTGTGAGTTCCCCAGTGGGCGCGTAGAATTCGAAAGCTCGTTCGCACCATTTGCTCTCATTATGTCCGGGCTCCCCATCTCTTCCATCATCCATTCAGGGTGCGCCTCGCGAGCTAACGTTTCATGTGACGACCCGGCAATTCCTATAAAGGTTTCGACCGCGTGGGAACCATCTTGGGATACAGAGCTAAGAGATCTGGATGTTGATCGTGAAGCATTGCATCGTGTTTGCATGATTCGGAATCGGCCGTCCAGCCTATGACCCGTCTCTCTCCTAAGAACATCCTGCTATAATGGAGCGTTTATACGCAGGAAATGTCAACATCGAAGTGAAATGACTGTAGTCTACAAGGTTGATCCCCTAGAACCGGATAGGTTGATTCTTAGAAAGGCCGCAGAGATAATCAGGAAGGGCGGTTTGGTCGCTTTTCCCACAGAGACAGTCTATGGACTAGGAGCAAACGCGCTTGATCCTGAAGCAGTGAAGAAGATCTTCTTGACAAAGGGAAGGCCTGCAGATAACCCTCTCATAGTTCACATAGCCGACAAAGATCACATTCACAAACTCACAAAGAACGTTCCCAAAGAGGCTGAAATACTCATTACCAAATTCTTTCCGGGACCGCTCACCATTGTGTTAGAGAAGAAGCCTATTGTTCCAGATGAAACCACCGCAAGCCTGCCGACAGTGGCGGTGCGGATGCCTAACCACAAGATAGCTCTAGGCTTAATCGAGGAATCAGACACACCCATCGCCGCGCCCTCGGCAAACAAGGCTGGCAGGCCAAGCCCGACTAAGGCTCAACATGTACTCCAAGATCTTGGCGGAGAGGTGGAGTTAATCATAGACGGGGGTGCAACAAGATTCGGGTTGGAGTCTACAGTAGTGGATCTGACTGCAAAGCCGCCAGAACTACTAAGACCGGGTGCGGTGACCTTGGAGATGCTCAGAGAAGTCCTAGGTACAGTGCATATTCACCCATCGGTTCTGCAGCAGGTCGCTTGGAAAGAGGTCGCAAAGTCGCCTGGAATGAAGTACAGGCATTATGCACCGAGGGCAGAGCTAATGGTCGTTCTAGGAAACCATCGAGATGTTCAAATGAAGATCGAACAACTGATACAAGATTTTGGTCTAAGAAATATGAGAATTGGCGTGGCAACAACAACGGGGAAGCAGTACCGAGTCTCTCACTTAGAGAGACTTGGCATGTCAAAACAGGAGATCGCAAGAAATCTCTTTGATGTCCTTAGAAGGTTTGATGAGGCAAGAGTGGATGTGATATTCGCTGAAGGGGTCGACGAAGAAGGTCTGGGTCTGGCGATCATGAATCGGCTCAAGAAAGCCTCAGGATACAAGATTGTAAGAGCATAGACTCCTCAGAACACCCACTATTCCTTCGTTTCCAGATTCATCAGAACTTGATCGACGCTCATCAGTTTGAAGTCATTAAGGGTAGCTTGACCGGTCAGGACCTTGTATGCTCCAACACAACGTTTGGAAACCTGATCTATGAGAATTGGAGGAAGAGTGGGAGGGGGGCCGTCACCCATGTAACCTCTTCTGATGAAGAAGTCTCTGAGGAACTCTTTATCAAGTGAGTAAGCTTCCTGTCTCTTGCCTATGCGGTAGTCCTTCTTGGACCATAGACGAGCTGAGTCATGGGTTGGAGGTTCATCTATTTGTATGAGGTCACCTGCAACTCTGCCGTACTCTAGCTTGAAGTCAGGAATGATCAAGTCCCTTCCAGAAGCCTCTGCCTTGTAGAACTCGTAAAGCTTGAAGGTAGCCTCCTTGAGTGTAGTCCACTCCTCTCTTGTCACAAGTTCTCCGTTTATGGCAGTGTCCTTGGATAGCTCGATGTCGTGTCCCACTTCGCTCTTGGTGGTTGGTGTGAGTATGACTTCGGGAAGCTCTTCGGCTAGCTGTAATCCATCAGGGAGACTAACCCCGCTGATGGTACGCTCGCCTTTTTCGTAACTGCGCCATGCTGAGCCGTAGATGTAACTTCTGGCAACCCATTCGATATCTATCCTCTCAGCCTGTTTGACCTTGATGCCTCTGTCATCTGTCTTCTCGATGAAGTGATTCGGGAACACTGACTTGGTCTTCTCGAACCAGTAGGCTGAGAGCTGGTTCAGAGCCCACCCCTTCAACGGGATGCCGTTGGGAAGAACGACATCAAAAGCTGAAACCCTGTCGGTAGAGACTATCAATAGGTAGTCTCCCATCTGGTATACGTCCCTAACCTTGCCCCTCTTGAAGAGCGGCCAAGGATAGTTGGACTGCATTAGGATCTCGCTCATTCGATGCACCTCATGAGCCTGTAAAAGGTTGCGTGTCTTGGCTTAATGAAGAATGCTGTTAAATGCTGATTCATCGGTTGCGATTTACTCGACAGGTCTAAGGAAGGACTGAGCTGGTCTTCTTATCTCCGTGAAAGAAGCGAAGCCGATGATCAAGCTCGCAGTTCACTCTTCTCTAGATTGATATCGGGCTGCTTGAAAGCATCGAAAGCATTATCTCCTCCATGGTCTCTGTTGGGGCAAAAGTAGTGTGATTGAAGACGAGTTCGACACAGCAACTGGAGAGATAAGAGTGGCTGACTACAGTCTCGCTTGGGCTAGTAATGCGTCATGGTTTTCGCGGAGACTTCTTGCACGAATACTGTCTCTTGCCTGCAGGCCTGTATCGGTGTGAAGTTTGATTGGAGTTATTCATGCTTTACGC
The DNA here is from genome assembly GCA_964598945.1 of uncultured Candidatus Bathyarchaeia archaeon. Lineage (GTDB taxonomy): Archaea > Thermoproteota > Bathyarchaeia > 40CM-2-53-6 > RBG-13-38-9 > JAGTQV01. Next base: position 40,970 of record CAZRDQ010000004.1, on the reverse strand, counting down.
GATCGCGGCGTCGGTGTTCTTTTCAATCTTCACATTTGTTGCGAAATATGTTATTTCGAAGAAAATGTCGAGTTTCATATCATTTATCTATATGCAAGGAATCCTGATTGTAGTTCTCTTTCCGATCATGACGTACGTGTTAGTGCCTAAGCAGATTTTTCTTCCGCCCGCCGAGATAATTCCTTATGCCTACATATCTGGAGCAACATCGATCATGGCCTATTTACTGATGTATTATGGCTTATCGAGGTATGACGCATCTTCAGCTGTTCCAGTTATTGGAGTTAAGCCTGTATTCGTGATCCCTCTCAGCTTCATCTTCTTGCATGAGTTCTATGGTTTCGATGTCGTTCTGTGGATACTGATGGCTATGGTGGGGGCCATAATGACAACATGGGATGAAGCAATTAGCATAAGACAGCTCTTCTCTTTGAAGAACAAAGCTCTCTGGATCTTCTTGGCGTCAGCCTTGCTCTACACAGCCGGAAATGTCGCTGTCAAGCCAGCGATGAAGCTTGTATCAAATTTCAACTTTCTCATATGGCGCGAATTTGGATGGTTTGGAGCGCTGCTTGCACTGACGCCCGTAGTGTTTCATGAGGAAGATTGGGAGAGTCTAAGGAAAGAATGGAAAGGCGCATTAGGAGCTGTACTCCTGGCAATCCTGGCACAGTACTTCGCATATGTCTTGATGTTCTATTCCTTGGGATTCTCTGTTCAGATCTCTGAGGGGCTGAGCGGCAGCCAAGGAATCTTCGCTGTCATTATAGGGTTCTTACTGTCCAAGACGAAATCCCAAATGGTTCCTGAAAGACACAGCAATAGGATATATCTCATGAGGATGCTGGGCGCCCTCATGATTCTGCTCGGAATCTACAAGCTTTCATATGCATTCGATCAAGCAGTCTCCTAGCCATCGCATAAGATCTTCACACGTGTGCTCAGCTTTCCAGTGTTCTCTGCTCTATCCTCTCGCTGAGACTTGAGGCTCTCACTTCTACAAGTCTAACCTTCTTGTCTGTTAGAAGGAATGGCTCAAGCAGTTTGATGGCGGGGGCCTTCAAAGCTTCCGGGTTTGCTGATGCAAATGATAATGTCCTAGAGTGTGTATGTGTCTCAAAGTCCTCGTAACGGATCTTGATCGTAACCGTTCTGAAGAAAAAGCCATTTCTTGCGACTTCTGCTGCGACATCAGTACAGAGATCGCTGATTGTAGACTGTATCAGACCTTTGTCCGAGGTATCCTCTTGAAACGTATGTTCCCTACTGTAGGATTTCGTAACCCATTCTTCTACAATCTCAGACTCGTCTATTCCTTGGGACATCCTGTGGAACTCTTCACCCCAAGAGCCGAATGCTTTCCGTAGTCGGGTCACGTCGTAGGATGCGAGGTCTCCTATGGTTCTTATGCCCATGGAGTTCAGTCGCTCCTTAGTCTTCTTTCCAATGCCTCCTATTTTCTCCACACTCAGAGGGCGCAGGAACTGTTTCACGGAATCTTCTCTGATAACGGTCAATCCGTCAGGCTTGCGATGGTCGCTAGCTATCTTGGCAACAAGTTTGTTCGGTCCTATGCCTACGGAGCAAATCAAGCCTTCTTCGTCCCGGATAGCGGACTTGATCTTCCTCGCCAGCTCCTCAGCCTCCTCGAAACTTGAGGTCGTCTGGCTTACATCCAAGAAAGCTTCATCAATTCCTAGCTGCTCAAACTTGTCAGCGTAAGCTCTCAGGATCCTCATTATGCGACTGGAGACTTGCTCGTAGAGTTCATAGTTTACGGGCAGGTATACTCCCTGAGGGCATAGTTTCCAAGCCCGGGATATTGGCATGGCGGAACGTATGCCGAGTTTTCTGGCCGCGTAGTTGCATGTGCTCACTACACCTCGGCCTGAGCCTTGTTTCGGATCGGCACCGACAATTATTGGTTTACCTTTGTACTCTGGGTGATTCTTCTCCTCGACAGCAGCAAAGAAAGCATCAAGATCAACATGCATGATTCTTCGAGACGCACTCTGAACTGCATTCCGAGGTGCATTGGACATTTTGATCTAGAATACACAACCCGTTATGTCTTGCTCAGCCGAACGTGTCAGACACAGCACTGGACTTTCGTCATTTATTGTTGACTATTTCTATGCCTGGGAGAGTCTTTCCACCTATGTATTCCAGTGAGGCTCCGCCGCCTGTCGAGATGTGGCTGACTTCAGACTCCCCTACGTTCGCTTTTCCCAGAGCTGAAACTGTGTCGCCACCGCCGACCACGGTTGTTGCTCCGCGGAAACGTGCCAATGCTATTGCAAGAGCCACACTTATGGTCCCGTGAGAGAACTCTCTAACCTCAAATAAGCCCATAGGGCCATTCCAGAATACAGTTCCGACTGGAGAGGATACTGTAGACATGTAGGTCTGCGAGGTTGAGGGGCCGATGTCGAACGCCTTCAGCTCTCCAAGGATCTCTCCCCGTACCAGTCTCACTTGGCTGGCGGAGTCAATGCTGGGCGCAACCAGATGATCCTCCGGAAGCATGACCTTGTCTTCCTTGCGGAGGGCCTCACCAGCCCATGCAACAAAATCGTTCTCAACCGGAGATCCACCGACTGAGATCCCCTTTGCCGCCAAGAAGGTATACGCCACGCAACCACCAACAAGTACTCTGTCAGCTTTCTCAATCAACCTTCTTAGAGCATCGATCTTGTCACGGATCTTTGCGCCACCAACCACAAGGACGAACGGTCGATCTGGTTCGTCCCTTACCTTCGTTAGGTACGTTAACTCTTTCTGTAGTTGAAGGCCAGCAAGTCTGTACTGGAGCATTGCAGGTGCACCGTACACTGACGCGTGTTTTCTGTGGGAGGCACTGAACGCCTCGTTGACAAAGACCTCTGCTAAGGAGGCTAGTGAGCGAGAAAATCTTTCGTCATTCTTTTCTTCCTCCTCATGGAAGCGTAGGTTCTCAAGCATGAGGATCTCCCCATTCTTCAGGTCTCTGGCCGCCTTCTCTGCCTCCTGACCTATGCATTCACCAATCCAATTCACCTTTCGATCGGGTAATAGTCTCTGGAGCCGTTCAGCCACAGGTCTGAGTGACACGCTCATGTCACGCTTGCCTTCAGGTCTGCCCAGATGAGAGGCTAAGACAAGCCTAGCTCCTCGCGATGTAAGATAGTTCAGGGTTGGAAGCGAACTTCTGATCCTGTAGTCGTCCTCAACCTTTCCTTCTCTTAAAGGAACATTGTAGTCAACCCTGACCAGTACGGTCTTCCCTCTGTAGAATTTATCTGGGAAGTCTGTTATGGAGGCCTTCATTGTTGCTCGATCACTCTAGACTAACACATGCGTAGACTTTTCCATCTCTTATCGATGGATCTCTCTTCATTTCAGTGAGGAAACCAAAACTGGCATCAACTCTGTTCCTTTGGGGATAACCCCCAAACTTCCCTTCGCACATTCACTCTCACAGAATCTCCTTAATCCGTCCGACTGGGTGCCTCTTCCTGCGATAAGAACGGGAACGGGGTCATCTGAGTGTGACTTCATCTTACATGGGGTTGAATGGTCGGCAGTAACACAGACCAAGATCCTTTCTAGATTTAGCGTTTCAAGCAACCTACTGAAGAATTCCTTATCGATGGTTTCTATGGATTTCTTTTTTGCCGTGAAGTCGCCGTCATGGGCTGGTTCATCAGGGCCCTTGATGTGCACATAGAAACCCTCATGATAGCGAAGATTCTTGATCAGTCTCTCAGCTTTCAGTCTGCTGTCAAGCTTGAGATCGCCCGAAGGAGGCGGAATCTCTATTACAGACATACCAGCCAATGCAGCTATGCCTTTCTCTACCGGCATCTCAACTAGGCATGCAAAGTCGATGCCGTAGTTCTTGTTGATGTCAAAGAGGCTCGGCAGTCTGTTTCCCGCATCCCTTGATAAGATCGCGTTGGCTTTCAGTTTGCCGGATGATTGGCGCCTGAGATTCACAGGGTGGTTCTCTAAGAGAGAAGCTGTCTTCCTTGTGAACTCATTAACTAGTTCTGCGGAGAACTTGGCCTCATGGCTCTCATCCAGAGGTCTGCATTCTTCAAGGAAAGTCTCGGTTCCGAGTTTAGATTTCGCGACGCCAAATCCTTCCATGCGTGCGTAGGCGGGATCGGTATTTGTGATGTTGCCTGAGAGAGCGCCACCGATACGCTTGATAACCAGAACTCCTCGGTGGCCCAGAGTGTTTCTGAATTCGAATTCGGAAGCAACAGCATCCAGTCTAATCCCTGAATTGATCGATTTGCTCAGCTCAGCCGCCTCAGGGGTTGTCAGGTTTCTCCCAACGCGGCGGTCTATTATTCTGCCGTTGCTGTCGATTGTGGCAAAGTTGCATCTTAGGGCAAGATCTCCGTCATTTACGTTCAGGCCTGCACCATATGCCTCCAGTGGCCCTCTGCCTGTGTAGTATCTGGCAGGGTCGTATCCAAGTATCGATATGACTGCAACATCGCTCTCAGGGGCGATCCCTTTTTCAACCGTATACATCAGTCCGAGTTTCCCCCGCTCTGCTAACATGTCGAGGTTGGGGGTTTCAGCGGCTTCAAGCGGTGTCTTGTTCTTGAGTTCTGGTACTGGGAGGTCTCCTAAGCCATCAATTACTATGTAGAGAAGCTTGGGTTCCTTCAATCGTCTCACCCGATGTAAGATCTGGCTGGTATGTTGGCGTTTGTCTCTTGAGTTACTAGATCTTTGGGGTGAATTGTCTTAGCAGTAGAGAGTTTGTGACAACGGTTACTGAGCTGAAGGCCATTGCTGCCGCGGCGAACATTGGATTCAGCAGTATTCCAAAAGGTGGATACAGGAGGCCTGCAGCAACAGGAATGAATGCAATATTATAGAAAAATGCCCAGAATAGGTTTTGCTTGATCTTCCTTACTGTCTGCTTACTGAGCTGGATGGAGGCTACCACATCACGTAGATCGTCTCTTATCAGCACTATGCCACCAGTCTCCAAGGCGACATCTGTACCGCTTCCAATGACTATCCCAATGTCTGCTTGTGCCAGTGCCGGCGCGTCGTTTATCCCGTCCCCAACCATCCCTACGACTTTGCCTTCTGACTGGAGCTTCTTCACCGTCTCCGCCTTGTCAGCAGGCAGTACCTCGGCCATGACGCGCTCGATCCCAAGTTGCTTGGCGATGGCCTTGGCTGTACGTTCATTATCTCCGGTAAGCATTATCACCTCCAGGCCCATGCTGCGAAGTTGACTGACAGCGGCTTTGGAGTTCTCTTTCAAAGTATCCGCTACTGCCACGATCCCCGCAAGTCTCCCATCTATGGCTGAGAGCATCGCGGTCTTGCCCTCGTTCTCAAGCTCTACTATTCTGCCTTCAGCCTCAGCAATCGATATTCCATTGTCTGTCATCATTCTACGATTGCCCAACAGAACCTTCTTCCCGGAACATGTTGCTACTACTCCTTTTCCCGGGACGGCCTCAAAGGATTCAAGGCGTGGTATTCTGAGTTTCTTTTCTTCGGCGGCTTTCACGATCGCTTCTCCGAGAGGATGCTCAGAGCCACTCTCAGCCGAGGCTGAGAAACCAAGCACCTGATCCTCTGTGGACGGAGAGAGAGCAACGATGTCTGTGACCGACGGCTTGCCTTTGGTCAAGGTTCCAGTCTTGTCGAAGACTACCGCGTCGAGTTTGTGGGTTTTCTCTAGATACTCTCCGCCTTTGATCAGTATGCCATTCTCGGCACCTTTACCTGTGCCCACCATTATAGCTGTCGGGGTTGCGATCCCCAAGGCGCAGGGACAAGCTATTATCAATACAGCGATGAAGACACCGAGAGCGAATGTGAACCCTTGACCTATCGCGTTCCAGATACCAAATGAGGCCAGAGCGATGAGTATTACAGCGGGCACAAAATATGAGGATACGAGGTCGGTGAGTCTCTGGATGGGCGCTCTTGCAACCTGGGCCTCCTCGACGAGTTTGATGATTTGTGAGAGCATGGTGTCTGCGCCCACTTTTGTTGCTTTGAACTTAAGGAGGCCTGACTTGTTGATCGTTGCTCCTATGACCTGGTCTCCAACCTGTTTCTCTACCGGGATACTCTCACCGGTTATCATCTTCTCGTCGACAGAGGAGTAGCCTTCAATTACTTCACCGTCAACAGGTATCTTTTCACCCGGACGGACGACAACAGCATCGCCGACCTTCACCTGTTCTATTGGGATCTTTGTTTCAGAGCCATCTCTTATCACAGTTGCAACCGTTGGTTGCAGCCCCATCAGCTTTCTGATGGCCTCTGAGGCTTTGCCCTTGGCGATGTCCTCAAAGAGTTTACCGAGCAGTATCAAAGCTATGATCACGGCTGCAGTGTCGAAGTAGACCTCACCTCCGGTGAATATCGATGGAGCGAAGGTCACGATCGTGCTGTATACCCAAGCAGCCGAGGTACCGACTGCGATCAGGGTGTCCATGTTGGCACTTCTGCTCTGGATAGCGTTCCATGTGCCTTTGTAGTATCTCCAGCCTGCGATGAACTGTACTGGCGTGGCCAGGAGGAATAGCCAGACATTATTTGGAAGAACGGGTAATATTGGGAAATATGTAAAGACAAGTGTTGGAACAGCCAGTATCACACTGAAGCCTACGAGGATCTTCAGATTTCGAAGCTCCACTTCAGGTCTGAGAAATGTTGTGAGGCAACTTTCGCTACAGAAGTAGTAGGTTATTCCACGAACCGTGGCCTTGAGTTTGCTTGTATTCTCATCGGCGTACATTCCGCAGACTGGATCCTTAGCCAATGGAGTCGACTCCTCAGAGAGTAGTCTCAATACAGAAAAAGGAAGATATTAGGTTCCTGTTTTTCCTTAGGCGTACTTGCTGGGGGTCTTGTCAAAGTCCTCTTTGCAGCTCGGTGAGCAGAAGTAATAGGTCTTGCCTTGATGGGTACTTGTGAACTTGGCGGACTTCTCGTCAACACTCATTCCACAGATCGGATCCTTAGCCACAGCGTTCACCTCATAACCATTCTGCATGGATACTTGACTTATAGACTTAGCTCGGTCCGAGCCTTCACAATCTGAAGTACGTCGCTGTGAGTGACTATGCCCAGAAGCCTCCCTTCAGAAACGACCAGAACTTGGCCCACATCGTACTTTGACATCTTTAGCAGAGCTTCAACAGCCTCTTGGTCTGGCCTAACCATGACTATTCTCTCAGGCAGCCTCATTATGCTCTTGACAAGGGTTGTGCTCCATTGATCCTTAGGAATTTGCTTCGCATCTTGGATCGAGACTAAACCCAAGATCTGACCCTCTGTCATTACTGGATACACTTCGTGTCTGAACTTCAGCAAGTATTCTGTGATGAATCCTTCAACTGTTATGTCTGGCTGAACCGTCTTTACGTCCGTTGTCATTATATCTCCTATAGCTATGCCCAAGAGGGCCTTGTTGATGACTGTGTGTCTGAGGCTCGATTCAGCCCCACTCTTGATAAACAGACCGATGAAGATAAGCCAGAGACCGTTAGCCCACAGCCCCATAAGAGAGAGTAAGAATCCGCCACCAATCATTAGGTATGCTAGTCCAACCCCGATGGTTGTTGCTGTTCTTGTTGCCTTGACTATGTCTTTCTTCCAGATCCAGATAGCGGAGCGAAGTACTCTTCCACCATCCATTGGGAATCCCGGAAGAAGATTGAAACCAGCCAAGAAAGTGTTGATCCAGAATCCGTATTCGAGAGGAGCGACGACCTCAGAAGGCATACGGGTGTACGAGCCGACAAACGCGGCCAAGCCGAATGCTACGGCTAGCAAGATGCTTGAGGCTGGGCCAGCCACGGCCATCTTAAGTTCAACCCTCGGGTCTTGAGGTTCCTCAGCCATCTCTGAAACACCGCCGAAGAAGAAGAGAGTGATGCGAGTTATCGGCAGACCGTATCTCCTTGCTACGATAGAATGGCAGAGTTCATGAAACAGGACTGATGCAAAGAGGAGTACGGTGGCGATCAGGCCGATGATCCAGTACGCGATCGTCGACAGACCCGGATAATTCAGGGGCATGTAACCGGTTGAAAGGATAAGAAGAATCAGTCCGAAGATTAGGAGCCAGCTGTAGTGGATCGCTATCTGGAAGCCTGCAAGACGGCCGACTCGAAATGACAATAACGTCACTAAGTTAGTCTTGAAAGCTGAGCTAGTTAAGTTCTCTTGTTCTCTAGCCTGTCTAGGGCACAAAGAAAGTACGGAACTGGGTCTTGCCCTTGTAGTATTTGCCGCCTGACAACTGCGAGTCACATGTTGATATTGGTTCTAGGCGGAGACCCTAGGACATCTCCACTTCAAAGTCTTCTTGCCTGTATATTACCTGCATCAGCACATAGAGGAAGTCTTCTCTGCTAGGAAGCGTTAATCCTCTGGCTAATAGTCCCTCGTAGACTTCGTGAGGTTTCACTTCAGCGTTTGAGACAGGGACTATCACAGGCGCGTTGCTCTCGTCCTCTACGAAGATGTCGGTGTTCCGCCTTACCACTCTAAGCTTTGACATCTTTATCCTTTGGTGGCTCCTGTGTTCTAGTATAGTAATGTAGGGTTAGTTATCAACTTTTTTGATGTTTCTGAAGCCTGTCTCTGCTGAAGTCTCATCTCCAGAGACTGGAACATTGATCTGCAAAGCGCTTTTGCTAGGCATTGGCAAAATTACATGGGGCCATTATCGACCTATCCGGAGATGAACAGCATCAGACGAGATCCCGAGCCTGTTGAAAAATTCAAGCAGTGACTACCAAAACAGCACGGATTCAAATCTGTGTGATGGTAGCCCGGGGGAGATTCGAACTCCCGTCAACGGGTCCAAAGCCCGCTATGCCTAGACGGAAAGACTTCCCTTGTCCACTACACTACCGGGCTATTTTCAGCCGCCACACTGACGGCGAGCTATTTCAAGTTAGTGAGGAGACTTTTCGGCTTTGCGGCTGAGCCATTTGGCAGGGAGGAGAGGTTAAGTTCCGAGATTGAATGGTTTCCCTTCCTTGACCACTTTCTGTGGGGCTTTCTCAGCCCATTTCTTTAGAAACTTCAGGTCTTCCTCTTTCGATCTTAGATTGTCAGGGAGCATGTGGGGTATCTCGTCGATTATCGGGTAGAACCTGTTGCACTCTGGGCATACTATGATTCCTTCGACAATCTCGTCTTTCTCTTCGAACACATGGAGTTCCAGCGGATGGTGTTTGTCGATGGGGCAGGCAAGTATCTCCATAAGTTTTCTCTTCAGGACTACCTCACCTTTTCCAAGCTATTACACTTCATAGGTTTCTGCTGTGAGATATTAGGTGCTTCTCTTCAAAACCTTATCCTATGGAAAGATGCCTCTCAGTCGCGTCACGTCAACGACCTTTCCAACAGCCTCCATGTAGGCTGCACGGCGCAGGTCAGTCTTGTGCTCCTCAGCCAAGTTCCAGACTCCGGAGAATGATTCTGTTATCACTTCCTTCAGTCTCTGGTTAACCTGCTCCTCGGTCCAGAGATACGCTTGAACGTCTTGGACCCACTCGAAGTAAGACACGATCACTCCTCCAGAGTTAGCGACTATGTCTGGAACGACGATCTTTCCTTTCTGAGCAAGTAGCTTGTCAGCCTCACTTGTTATCGGGCCGTTCGCACCCTCAACGATCACATCTGCACCGACCTCGGCGGCATTATTTTTCGTTATCTGGTTCTCAAGTGCAGCAGGAACCAAGATGTCAACCTTGGATCTTATGAGTCTCTCATTCGCTTTCTGATAATCAGCCACGAACTCTCCACCGTCAAATCCACCCATCTTCTTTCGGTCCTTTACATGTTCCAGTAGAGCTGGTACGTCTAGGCCACTCTCATTGAAGATGCCGCCGCTGAGGTCTGTGACACCTGTGACTCTGAACCCTTCTTCGTGGAGGAATCTTGCTGTGTTTGATCCAACATTTCCAAAGCCCTGAACACCTGCGGTTGCACCGCTGAGCGGCATATCTAGACGCTTCATTGTCTCGGTGGTTACGAAGACGACGCCTCTGCCTGTTGCGTAGCTTCTCCCTTTCGACCCACCCAGCTGGAACGGTTTACCTGTCACCACACCGGGAACAGTGTATCCTGCGAGCATGCTGTATGTATCCATCATCCAAGCCATGGTCTGCTGGTTAGTGTTCACGTCTGGTGCTGGAATATCCTTGTCAGGCCCAAGCAATGGGAGGATCATGTAGGTGTACCTTCGGGTCAAACGTTCCAGCTCGTTCATCGACATTCTGGATGGGTCGCATGCGACACCCCCTTTCGCTCCTCCAAACGGCACCCCTGAGACAGCACACTTCAACGTCATGAGAGCAGCAAGGGCAGTCATCTCCTCAAGGTTGACCGCAGGATGGTAGCGAACTCCGCCTTTGCTTGGTCCCCTGGCATAGTTGTAGAGAACCCTGTATCCGGTGAAGATCTCTACTGAGCCGTCATCCATCCGTATCGGAAATGACACTGTCAAAGATGTGCGTGGGCTTCTGAGGGTCTTGTAGGTGTTACGGTCAATCTTGAGTCTGTCAGCAGCCTCATCCATCCTTGACAAGACATCATGAAGTAGAGCTACCCCTTCAGACATACCTGGTCACGCAAGCACAGAATAGCTGGCTAAATGATATTTGATGGTTGTTATTCGGGGATGTTGTTTGTTGGGCAGTGGTGTCGGTATTACCTCGTCCAGACCCCTCTGCCGACCCCTCTGTAGACAAGCCCAGTCTTCTCGACGGCTCTAGGGTCCAGAACAGATGCAGCATCGACCACTACGCATCCCCTCGCTGTTAGGGCCGCCAAATTCTTAGGGTCGATGTTCCTAAACTCGTCATGCCCGACAGTAAGTATGACACACTCAGCGTCTGAGACCGCTGTCTCAAACGTGGCCTCAGAATCATAGCCCATAGTCTTAATCTCGGTGTAGATGAACTTCGGATCATAGACTATGACTCTGCTCCCTCTTCTCCTGAGAGCGTCGATCAACTCGATGGCGGGTGAATACCTAGTCTCCTTCACATTTGCACGATAAGAGATGCCCAGGACCGTGACTTTTGCTCTGGTAAGTGATCTCCCTACTTGACGCAGGCCTGAGGACGCTAATCTTGCGACATGTCTTGGCATCTCATCGTTTATTCTTCTCCCTGCCTTGATCAGCTTGAGCTTCAAGCCGAGGGATTGGGCCTCTGTCTGCAGCATGTATGGGTAGAGTGGGAGGCAGTGGCCGCCTACCCCTATTCCTGGTGAGTGCAGGTGAGAGTATGGCTGAGTGTTGGCGGCCTGCACGGCCTCGAAGTAGTCTATGCCCGCTCTCTCGCAGTATAGGCCGAGCTCATTCGCTAAGGCGATATTTAGATCCCTGTAGACTGTCTCGAAGATCTTGGCTGCCTCAGCTGTCTTGAGGTTGCTCGTCTCGATGAGACCTGCCTTGACTATGGTGCTGAGTACAGCTGAGGCTGCTTTGAGGCTGGCTTGGTCGAACCCCCCAACAACTTTCTTGTATTCCTGGACATCTTTCAGTGCCCTCCCGCCCATGGCTCTTATCGGACTGTATGCCAAGCCGAAGTCCTCCCCTGCAATAAGGCCGGAGTTCTTCTCAAGGGCAGGCTTAACAAATCCCTCTGTAACGTTGGGGGCCACTGTGCTCATCAATATCACTAGGGCTCCAGGCAAGAGTCCTCTTCCAATCTCCCTGCAGGAAGACTCTAGAATGTTGTAGTCTGCCTGCTTCTGAGCATCAACCAGCGTCGGAACGGTAACTATGACCACATCGCTGGTCGAGGCAGCCTTCTCCACGCTTTCTAGGGCTTTCAGCCTTCCTGAACTCACATGCTTGGCTATCAGCTGGGGTAGCTTAGGTTCATCGATAGTCGTCTCGCCCCTGTTGATCTTCTCCACCAGCTTCTGGTTCTTGTCCACACCCAGCACCTTGGCCCCTGCCTCTGCAAAGAGGCAGGCTAGAGGAAGGCCCATCCAACCAAGTCCGACGACAGTCACTGTGAGGTTTCCCCGTGAGAGTTCCTTCGGGATCTCCTCAAGTGTCAATTTCATTATTGTCGTCACTCATCACCGCTGAAGACTATGATAATAATGATGCTGTCTGTCGTTATTAATTCGCTTGTGACTTCAAAAAGATGCTGTAACTGAACTTCATCTTGCTGGGGAAAGTTCTGTGTTCCATAGAAATAGAGATATCTCTGGCTGGGGTGAAGTTTGATCATCTGTTGAGAATACTGTGCAGGGTCTTGACTGTTGAGAATACTCGTGGATATGCTGACTCCGAAGCAGGTGCTCTTTCTTGGAGAACTCTCGAAAAGACTTGAGGAATCAGGACACAAACTGGTAAGAGTCACGCGCAGTTTTCGAGAGACGGTTCAGTTGCTGCGCATGAAGAAGATGAAGGCGAAGATAATCGGTGCACACAGAACTACTCTGGACGGTAAACTCCGAGAGAGCCTCATACGCACCGCAAGACTCGCGAGATTGATGAAGGATCAAAAGATAGATCTAGTTGTTGCTTATCCTTCAGTGGAGGCTTCTAGATCAGCATTCGGCCTCTCAATACCGTACTACTGCATCAGCGACTCACCACATGCCGAGGCGGTCTCCAGACTGTCCATTCCTCTAGCGACCAAACTCTTCTCTCCGGCAGTAATCCCCGTAGAGGACTGGACTCGATACGGCATCCCTCCATCAAACATAATTCAGTACAATGCTCTGGACCCTTACGTGTGGATAAGGGACGCAAAGCCAGACCAGAAAATGCTGAAGAAATACGGCCTTGAGCCTGACTCCAAGATAATCACATTGAGGATTGAGGAGTCTTTCGCTGCCTATCTTATGAACCAGGCTGGTGACTGGAGAACCCTGGCGATCAGGATCGCCGAGGAACTGCTGAAGAGAAAATGCGAAGCCAAGATTGTTGTCCTGCCGAGATACAGAGAGCAGTACGCGGCATTCAGGAAGCTTCGGGATAAGGTGACTTTGCCCAAGGCACAAGTCTACGGTGCTTCTCTGCTGGCCTCCACATCAGTGTTCATAGGCGGCGGTGGAACCATGGCGGCTGAGGCCGCTATGATGGGCATCCCCTCGATCTCATACTTCCCAGCTGGACCTACGCGTGTGGAGTCATTTCTCGAGCAAAGAGGTCTTCTCATCCGCATCCAAGACCCCGAGTCGATAGCTGAACAGGCCATGAGCTGGCTTGAGGATGATGCTTACCGTGCGGAGTGCAGAATGCGAGCTGAGAGACTTCTGCGAGAGATGGAAGATCCTCTCGAGGTAATTGTGGGCAACATAAACCGGGAAGCTTAACACTAAAGAGGACCGTAAAACACCACTTTCCTTCCCGTCTGTGGCTGAAGCATTCGATTCAACTTGAGTCTGCAGTCTCTCTTCTTGACAAGAGGCTCAAGAAGTACCTGAAGGCTAACTCCTTCCAGATAGCAAGCCACACCAGAACCATTACAGCTCCGATCCCGGCCACCATCACACTCTCAAGCAGCCTGCCAATTCTCACTGAGAGGGTTGAGATCAGGAATGGCAGCGAGGCAAAGATCACTACCAATCCTGCTAGCATTGTGATCCAGACAAAGACGATAACAAGAGCAAGACCAACAAAAGCCCTCATCGGCTACCACCAAACTATCAAGAGCTCGGTCGCGACAGCCAGTATCGCTGAGACCGCGGACAGAGCGATCATATGCCTGGTGACCTCATACTCCCTCATGGGTCCACTGGCCAAGATCATGCGTGCCAATGTTATCGGCGCTCGCGGGTCTCTGCTCGCTTCGAGCCTGCCATCAGGAAGGACTCTCACAGGTCGAGCTGAGATCTCCTTTCTTTCATACAGCCTTCCTATCGCTGCCAGCCCATAGAAAGCGTTCATTATCTGAGGCATCAGGATCGTTACAGCAGCCACCTCTACGCGTCCGAGTATCGCTAGAACTCCTATGGCTGCACCAACGTAGAGGCTCCCGACATCACTGGCGAAGATCTTGGCTGGATATCGATTGTAGATGTGAAAGGCCAAGAGCCCTCCCAGCAGACCAGCAGCTAAGACAGCTGCCTCTGCGCTACCCCTGATGAACATGCATGTGATGATGGCTACTGTGGCGACTGCACAGGTTCCGCTCATGGAGCCGTTATAAACGTCCAGCATGTTCACTGAGTTTGCTGTGACTGCCAGAGCGACAGGGATCAGGAGCGGATAGATTATCGTGAGTCTTGTGCCACCGATGAGAGGAAAACTTGGATGAGAATCGTATGCAACCAAGAGCAGGATCGGAATCGCTCCGAGCGCCGTGAGGAGAGGCTTCAACTTCGGCCCTATCCTCACAAGCCTATCCAAGGCTCCGACAGCAGCGACTATGAGTGTGGCTGCTGCGAAAGCCACTATCCTTAGGAGATACTCGCTATAGAAGACCCCCACTATGAGAGTCGAGGCTGTTACACCCAAGACCAAGACGAGGCCACACAGCTCAGGTACGAGCGGTCTTTCTGGCTTGTGGACATCGACTCCAACCACCCCATGTCTGCGCATGAAGCTGGAGATGAAAGGCACAAGGGCAAGCGTCACCGCGAAGCCGGCACCTAATGTCAGGGCTGAACGGAGGATCTCTTCCAGCAAGTCAGCCTCGCCGCATACTCTTCTTTATGACTTTGGATATCATTGTCTTGTATCTTGAGGACAGGCTCTCGACTTCCTGCTCGGATCTTGCCTCAGCAAAGAGTCTGTAGATCGCCTCGGTTCCGCTTGGCCTTATGAGTATCCAGCTCTTGTCTTCATGCCAGATCTTCAGTCCATCCGTGGTCTCGACCTTGGCCCCCTTTACCTCTCGCTCGATCTGTTTGAGTACTTTTGATTTTAGCCTGCTTGGACACGGGACTTTATTTTTGACATTAAAGTATCTGGGAAGTCTTTCCGTGAGCGTAGAGAGTTTCTCACCGGTTGAAGCCATCATCTCCAACACTAGAGCTGTGGCCATGGCCCCATCTCTCACGGGGATGTGGGGTGCATAGAATATTCCCCCGTTCTCTTCCCCTCCAAGCTCGGCCCTCCTGGCGATCATTGCTCTTGAGACATTGGGTGAGCCTACAGGGGTCCAGATCACTTTTCCCCCATATTTGGATGCGATATCATCTATGACCTGAGACGAGCTGACAGGTGTAACGATCTCTTTGCCACGATTTCGCTTCAGATAGTGTTCAGCTATCAGCGCGAAGCTCCTGTCTCCCCATTGGACCTGTCCCTTCTCGTCTACAAATATGGCCCTGTCCGCATCTCCATCGTGAGCAACACCAAGATCAGCGCCGATCGATCTGACGATTCCGCAGAGGGAATCGAGATTCGCAGGGGTAGGTTCAGGCAATCTTCCCGGAAAGGTTCCATCAATATGTGAATTTATCGTGACTACTTCGCAGCCGAGTTCCCTGCATAAGTATGGTGTAACCAAGGAGCCGACTCCGTTGGCAGGATCTACTACCACCTTGAATCTTGATCTACTAATTGCAGCCTGATCAACTTTCTCGATGATCGCTCTTCTGTACTCTTCAAGTCCATCCTGTGCCGGAAGCTTTTCGCCTAACGCATTCCAGTCGCGCAGAGTCATCTGTTTCTTGAAGTAGATCCTCTCTATCGCCAATTCCTTATCAGGTGGGACCTCGACACCGTCAAGATCTATGACTTTTATGCCATTGTATTCTGGGGGGTTGTGGCTTGCAGTCACCATGACGGCGCCGTTGAGGCTGCTGGCCTTTGTGAGGTATTGAACCGCGGGTGTAGGGGCCAGCCCTATCTCGTGGATCGTGCAGCCTGCGCTGATCAGTCCGGATACAACTAGGTTTGCAAGCATGGGGCTGCTGTTTCTGCCATCCCATCCCAGCAGAATCTTGGAGTGTCCAAAGAATGTTCCTATAGCCTCGCTAAGATGCAACACTAGTTGAGGGGTTAATTCCTTATTGACGATCCCTCTGATACCGTTTGTTCCGAAAAGCCTCCTAGTGGGTGTCGTCTTCAAGTTAGGTCACTATTCTTGGATGAGTTATGTTTCTGTTGACTTCTTTATGCGGGCATACTGTCACATCCTTCGTGAGTATGACATCGTCGTGGATGTATACATGATCGCCGATCACGCAGCCGTCGTCGATTCTGACATTGTCACCGACAACAGCACCCTCACCGATTATGGCACCTTCGATGAAAGAGTCCTTACCCACATGTACCTTGCTGAAAAGTATAGAACCTATCACTCTGCTTCTTTCTCCTATCACGACAGCTTCGCCCACTGAACTGTTCGGGCCCAGAGTTGCATCCGTCCCTACTGTTGATCTTGATCCAACCTTAAGAGGTGGGATCAGTCTTGCGCTGGCATCTAGCTTAACCTTAGGAGCAACTGCTGGCCTGGTTCTTGACAGTACAGAGAGCACTACAATATTTGCCCGCCTGTACTCTTCGAATCTTCCAATGTCGAACCACTCGCCAGCGTACTTGTATCCGTAGAGCCTTCCGGATACCGCTAATTCTGGAAAGACCTCTTTCTCAACGCTGATCTTTCTTCCGGGATCTAGGTGACTGAGAATCTCAGGATCAAGCACATAGACGCCGGCATTGATCCAGCGGCTCGGGGCATCTTCCAGTCTCGGTTTCTCAACGAATCTTGCGATCTTCAGAGATCTATCAAGCTGAGCGACACCGAAATGTGTTGGATCCTTGACTTTGTGAAGCATTATCGTGGCGGTTGCATCCGTCGCGACGTGATTTTGAAGGATCTCTCTGAGTGGGGGTGTGGCGATGATGTCGCTGTTGAGGACGAAGAAGTCTCCATTCTTTAGATATCGCTCAGCTTTCTTTATGGCTCCACCCGTTCCAAGTGGAGTGTCTTCCAACGAGTAGTATAGTCTTACTTCTTCGAATCTCCTGCCGAGGTGTTTTCTGATCATGCCAGCCATGTAACTTGTTGCCAGTACAGCTTCATCTATTCCATTCTTCGAGAGATTATCGAGCACCCACTCGATCATGGGTCTGCCAGCAATTGGGAATAGGATCTTGGGAAGGGTGCATGAGAGGGGTCTAAGGCGGGTTCCAAAGCCCCCTGCCAAGATCAATGCTTTGATTTAACTCAACCCCTTCCGGAGTGAAGTGCTAGAGATAATTTCAGGTAAGATCCAAGATACATTGAGATATTATTTTCTATGCATTATGGGTTATTGAAGCAACGCACAGGCGGTTCGGAATTGAGAGGGCTCTATGCACTGCTGCTGGGTGTAGACAGAGAGATCGTGGTAGCGGCAGGGAGCATTGGTAGAGTCAAGCTGCGACCCGGGATATATGTCTACATCGGATCTGGACTGGGAGTTGCCTCAACATCAATAGAAGGAAGGCTCGCCAGGCATTTCAACGGTTTTAAGAGAAAGCATTGGCACATCGACCACCTCCTGAGTAGCTCACGCTGCAAACCTCTGCTAGCTATAATCTCAGAGGCCAGAAGGCGCTTGGAATGCGATCTCGCAGCGAAGATCTTGGAGGACCATAGGGCGAGTCTGGCTCATCGAGGATTCGGTTCCTCTGACTGTTCATGCGGGGGGCATCTTATATTTCTCAAGGGTCTTGGAAGAAGTGCGGTTGAACGGCTGGTTCGGGAGAGATTCGAAGACCTGCGGCTTAAACCTCAGAGATGGTGCAGATGACAGCTATATTGCCTTAGCCTCTTCCCATCTCTTCTGGAAGGCATCCTTGAATATTCTTATCAGTCCAGCGTTCTCTGTGTAGTTCGGCCTGTAGTAAACGGGCCTCTCAACGCCGCTCTTCCTTGTGGCCCATATAACGAAGACAAGCGATTGATCATCAACCAGCGTCCCCCTAACTGGATACCATTCCTCGGCGCAGTGACGGACTTCAACGCCGAGCTTCTGGAGTTCCCTTGCTCTCTTGGTGGTGAAGTTGTCCTTGACCAACATGAGGATCTTGGCTTTGACCCCCCTATTGAGGGCTTCAGTCATCTCTTTCCGAATGTTATCATACCAGTCGAACCTCTCGGCGAATATGTAGAAGTAGTTCCTTGCACTGGCGATCATCTCGATCGTCTGGTTCTCCATGGCAGGCAGATCCCTTATGGGACTTATCATCTCTTCAGGCCTCAGACCCGTCCTCTTCTCCCAATAGTAAGGATCTAGCGAGAGTTCCAGATGTCGGATCGCCTCCTGAACACTCCTCAACTCCAGATCGAGGCTGCGTGTCTTCTCATGGAGCATATTAGCCAGAAAGTCGCGTGGTGGGTTGGCCTCGATCCTGTTGCTGTTTAAGGATATGCAGCCTTTGTCATCTAGGCTCTTTACAGCAGCCTCGGCTTCCTGAGGAGCCAAGCCGGAGCGTGTGAGTATATTGTCTATACTCTCTCCTTTAGGCTTCTCAAGAAGGCTAAGGTAGATCCTGCACTCGTTATCTGTCATGCCCAGTAGGCGGAGTAGTTCCATATTCTTGTCTAGGTCTTTGGGGTGGGGTGGTGTGTCTGTCTCTACCAAGAATTTCAAGCCGTCTTGAGTTTCTGCTAGCTCATTCCTGCCAGATTGCAAGGCAGTTATTCTATAGTAGCTTCTGGATCTTCTCTTCAATCGACTTCTTGGGAACAACCCCGACAAGATGGTCCACTAGTTGCCCATTCCTTATGAATAGAAGGGTTGGTATGCTCATTATTCCATACTTCTGCGCGACCCTCGGATTATCATCTACGTTGACTTTTCCGAATGTCACTTTTCCAAGGTAGGCCTTCGAGAGGTCACCCACCAGAGGGGCTATGGCTTTGCATGGTCCACACCATGGAGCCCAGCAGTCAACTACCAGTCTGGAGTTGTTCGTGAGCGCCTTCTCGAAATCCGTATCTGTCAGGGTTACTGGACCTGATTTGTCTGAGCCCGCTTGCTCACTCATATCAAACGACCTTCCAGTAGTTCTATGCATCTCTTTATTAAACGCATTTCCAGCGCCTTCGTGAGCGCAACGAGACTCTCTGTTTTGTCAACTCTTGTTTGACATCACTCTAGCGGTTTAATTCGTGGAGTCTGGTCTTTGTCGCTGTTACAAGGCCCATTGGCCCCGTCATCATCATATCTCCCCCAGGCGCTGCAAAGTAGACATTGATTCGACTCCTCTGGAGTCTGGCTCTATTAGGGCCTGTCACAGCTACTATGTCGATCTTAGGAGGTTTCTTTGGTTCTTGCGTGTAGAAGGCTCCGTGCCCACCTTCCTCGAATACTGCATCGTCATCAACTCTTCCCTTGATGAAGGCCTTAAGCAGCGACTCAAGTCTGTTTGTTTTCAGAATGCTTGTGTGGTGCTCGAACATGGCAAGAACCTTTCTTCTTGCAACGATCGCTGCTGTGACATGTTCGTTTCCAATATTCGCCAGTAGAGCGGTTCTTGCGCTCCTCACCTTCGGATCCTCAAGACATCCCAAGATTGCGGCGATTGATGTATCCATCAAGAATACTGGAATCCCAGGTAGCTGAGATCTTGCTACTCTTGCAGCTGATCTCATTCTGATGAATTGGTCCGGGATCTCACCATCGCTGTACGCCAAGCTTTCCAGTCTCGTGCGATCCATGAGCCTCTTCCTCATGGTATCTATTCTGAATCTCCTGTTGCTGAGGTTGTTCTCTGGAACCCCGTGGTCCTGAACCGCCACTGCGACGGCCGCCAAGTCTGAGAGGTCTTCCTCAAAGCGTCCAAGGAAGGCCTGAAGGCTGCTGATGCTTATTTCTTGGATATCGAGAGTCTCACCCTTGAAGTCTGGCGGTGGGTCTTCCCACGAGACTACCTGAAAGCCGTCAGCTCTCACCTCATCCAGCTTGTTTCTGATGGAATAAGCCGCGCGTTCAGTAATGAAGACCCTGAGGTTGTTGCTCAGGTGTCTCCTGAGGGCTTGAACGAACTGCCCGCCGCCTATTGTATCTCCTCTGATGAATAGATCCAACCGCAGCTTGGTGAAGTAGCCGACACTCTTTGAGTAGACCAGTGAAGGACTGGGCAGAACCATCTTGACACAGTTCTCTATAGTTCTTGACTCATCATATAGAAGAACGTCTTCAGTACCTGAGCCCACATCTAGGGCGAGGATGCGCATACCTTACTGACCTCAAACTTCCCTAACAGGAACGTTGTTCAGGGTTATTTGCATCTCTTGAGAGGGTAACTATGATGGGCGTCTCTCATGAAAGGTTAATATCACTGTCATGTGGTGGATAAACCTAAGGCGTTCTGGTGGGTTCACGAATAGAGGCTGATATACATTCAGCTGAGAAGCTGAAGAAAGAGATTGCCAAGTCCTACGACTCCAACCCTCTAGGTTGGAGTGTACTTGTTGGTAGAGATAGCCGCAACTTCAGCCAGATCCTAGTGTCCAATGGCTCCCACGTTTGGTTACTGAAAGAAGAATGGATTAACCCTTACAGGTCTGTCGGGTTCGGAGTCAAACTGAAGGGCGGCGCTGAATCCTTCAGTTCCACGATCCCACAGGAATTCGGGCTGAGGCCACTTGCCGCAAGACAGATAGAGAAACTTGCTGGTCTGATGAGTAGGGAAGAAGATCCTAGAGATCTCCTACTTCAAGTCATGAGATCTAAACCTGTCGCTTCATGTGACATTAGAAGCCCATTAGTGCTTCAAGGCCCAGTCATGGCTTCTCCGAATCCTTTGAGTCTGCTCTCTGCCAAGCATCAGGAGCTCGACCGTCACCTGAGTGAAGAGCTGGAGAGACTTCTGCTGAGAAAGTACCCTCAGACCGTCATTCCTTACCTCTGAGGACCTTCGCAGAGTATTTTCCCTAGCTTTGAGAATAGTTAAGTAGCTTAACTTGGAATCATTTCAGCCAACCGCACCGTGGTCTGGCAAGGATGTGATATTTGATGATTCCAAGGAGCCTTCAAGTAACCATGGCAGCACTTAACGCTGCAATGTACGCGGTTCTCGGTTACATGACGTTCCTCGGTGTGTTTGCACCAATAGTCGGTGTGGTTCGTTTCTGGGGGATAGCTGTGGTGGTTCCGGCGGTCTTCGCATTCCTGTTTGGGGGAATGGTTGGTGGCGTCGGAGCCGCCATAGGGATCTTCATCAGTGACATGATAATTCACGGCAATGCCCTTCTGAGCCTCACCGTGGGTGTACCAGCGAACTTCGTAATGTTCTACCTTATTGGAAGTCTCGGAAAGGCCAGAGACAGATTCACAGCCATGAACGTTGGCCTGGCTGCAGGGTGCTTCATCATAGTTGTGATCTTCCTTACACGGTGGGTGATGGGAGCTGAATTCACTCTAGAGGCAGCTGCCATTCTCGTGGGGTTCACTCTTGTAAGTATATTCTTGACGGTGATTCTGGTTAGGCTTCGGGCTGAATGGGGGGGATTCGCTCTGGCATCCATAGTTGGGAACGCTGTAGGAAGTGCAATAGTAGGTTTAGGCGTGTGGCTGTTCAGTCAATTCCTCATTCTCCCCATGAATCTTGGCCATCAGCTGCCATTCACCGCAGCCATGATCTTATTCGCATGGACCTTCACAAACCAGATGCCTTTCCTACTGGCCTTCGGTCCACCCATTCTGAAAGCATGCTACAGAGCTTTCCCATCACTTGTCCGGAAGACTCCGTAAAGCGTTACGGCAGGATCATTAAACCGCTTGTTCTCGATCCACCCGGCTCCTCGATCTCTAGATCATTGTCTAGAATGGGAAAAACGTTCCACAACTGAATGTGAAAAGTGAGAAATTGGAGCCGGTATTGAATGCAAGGGATGTATCAGGCCCTGGCCAAAAAGAAACTTGGCAAAACTGCCAGGAATTGAATAAACAGAGTTGGCAGAATTGCACCCCAAGAAATATGGTTCAGCTCACCATGCATGGTCACCACCACCAAAAAAATAATGCCTCGCTTCGCTCACCGGCGTTATGTTGGCAGGAATACAGCAGACGTAGCGTCAGAGGAACATTCGCAAGCATAATATGGTTAGACTCGTATACATCTACCTGCAGTCAAGTAGATGTTACGAGATGACTCGAACGAAATATCAGATCAGGAAGAGACAGAGAAGAAAGAACAAACAGCGAAAAAAGACTATGCCGAGCAGGAAACATAACCGGCGTCGACAGAGCAGCTAAGAATAAGGGGCATGATTAGGTCGACGCTCACTTAAGTTCTAACTCCGCAATTAGGACATTATTCGTGATCGACTCGCGCTCAGGAATGAGTGAGTGTCGTCGAGTCCATTGGTGAGCAGTGCACGCTAATTCTACATAGGATGCGCAGATACGTAGGCTTTCGTCGGTGCTCTCTAAGGATCCTTATGGCTGACATCGGTTCATTATTGCTGGAGCAGCGCGTCACATGTCAGTAAATTGTTGCAAAGCATATCAACGCCCCTTTCCTCTTCCCTCAAGGGGACTTACCAGTCTCTCTACCTTTTCTGCGGCTTTTTTAAGATCAGCCAACACCATGGCTGGATGAAATTCCACTTTAGCATTGAAGCCTTGGAATAGCGGTTCAGCGATCACGGGAATCATATCCGCGCTGGGAACATCAACCACTAAAAGGAACGTCCTATCTCCCCAGTCTTCAAAGAAATATGCGGCCTCAGGCTTGACTTTATTGAGATACTCCTCTATCTTACGTATCCCATTTGGATCTTGCATCATCTTGTTTCCGGCTTCGGTAGGTATCCGAACATAAAGCACAAATCTCATGATTCACCACAAATGAATTCAATGGGGGTTCAAGTAATCAACCGTATATGGTCAGGATTGGCGCTAGTTGGACTGGCTGCAGTAGTATCCAGTGTTGTACTGGGTAAGAAGAGAAGCAAAGACTAGCACTCACTATACAGCCGGATCCTAACACCCACAACAAACACATAACAAGAATAGGAAACACTATAAAATACTCCTCGAGATGTGATCTGGAAAGCGGGGATTGCCAAGCCAGGTCAAAGAACACGGATAGAACCGGTGTTTGGAAGCGCAGGACTGAGGATGCGCATTCGGCCCCATTAGGCCGCACCTGCACAGCAGATCTCCTGTCCCGCAGGGGTTCGTGGGTTCGAATCCCACTCCCCGCACCAATCCTTTCTTAATGCACTTCCGATCCAAGGTCTTCATCTAGCAATGGTACCTGTAGCTGGTCTTTTTCAGGATGGAACAAAGGACTCTTATATGACCCATGGTAGTTTGAGCCTTCTGAAATGAATTTGAGCACGCGTTTCCGTTCGTGCAGGCGTCTTGCTTGGCATATGATCAACATGCTTTCGCAGATGTACAAGGGATCTTTACCCAGTTTGGAACAGGACCTAATGGCCTGTCCGACGAGGAAGCGAAGCTAAGACTAAGGAAGTATGGACCTAACATACTACCTTCGGCGAAGAAACCAAATCCTGCTCAGAAGCTATTGACGCAATTCAAGAACCTATTTAACGTCCTACTGATCGTAGCATCTCTCCTCTCGTTCTTCAGTGGTTGGGTCTACAATGATTCGGGCTCTCTCCAAATGGGAGTGGCGATCTTTTGCGTTGTGATCCTAAACTCGTTCTTCAGCTTAGTTCAGGAATATAGGGCTGAGAAAGCGGTACAAGCCTTATCGAAGCTGGTTCCCGCCAGAGCGAAAGTGATGCGAGATGGAAAGCTTAGAGAAGCCAACGTCGCCGAAATAGTCCCTGGTGACATCATAACCTTAGAAGAGGGCGACAGAGTTCCCGCCGATGCCAGACTAACTAACGCATTCGAAACATCGGTAGATAATTCCATCCTCACAGGCGAATCTGAACCTCAGAGACGTTTCGCCACCATGAGTCCAAGCACACCGATCTCCAGTATCATAGACTACCAGAACATTGTGTTTGCCGGGACCACCATAGTGACTGGAGTAGCCAGAGCCGTCGTTCTCAAAACAGGCAAAGACACCGAGTTCGGGAAGATCGTCTTGCTCTCACGCGGCATAGAAGAGCCTCTCAGTCCTCTCCAGAAGCAGATTGATTACACGGCCAAGATAAACTTCATAGTAGCCCTTATCGTGGGAAGCATTTTCTTTGCGGTCGCCAAGATCCTAGTCAACCTAAGCATCCTTAACAGTGTACTCTTCGCCATCGGTGTAATGATCTGTCTTGTCCCAGAAGGATTCCAGCTAACGGTTTCACTGTCTCTTGCACTAACTGCATCAGCCATGGCCAAGAGGAGTGTTGCTGTCAAGCGTCTTTCCTCTGTCGAGACACTGGGATCTACCACTGTAATGTGCGTCGACAAGACAGGCACCATTACCAGCGGAGAAATGATGGTGAAGAATGTTTGGGCTAACGGCGGAGTCTTCGAGGTGACCGGTGATGGATACAGTCCAAACGGTTTCGTTACCATTCAAGGTAGACGTATGAACAGAGCTGAGAGAGCTCATATTCTAGCGTTATTCGAGATCGCAGCCTTCTGCAACAACGCGAAGCTCAACCCGCCCTCAGACAGAATTCCTAGATGGACTGTACTGGGCGACCCAACTGATGGCGCTTTCCTAGTCTTTGCTGGGAAGGGTGACCTCAACGTAAGCGAAGCCCTAGTGAAGAACCCGAGGATTGGGTTGATCCCATTCGATTCGAAAAGGTGCCTCATGACTAGCATCCATAGAAGATCGGACGGGAAGATCGTCGCATACACCAAAGGCGCCTCTCACGTACTACTCTCTAAATGCTCCACAATTTTTCTTGAGAACGAACGTGTCCCTTTGGATGCTGTGCAGCGCGAAGTCATAGAGCGACAGATCGAGACTTTCGCCGCGGAAGGATTGAGAGTTCTCTCTATGGGTTCACGCGTCCTTCCAAATCCGGAGCAGAAGGAGTTCACGTCAGAAGAAGTTGAGGAGGATCTGACCTTCCTTGGCTTAGCGGCTCTACTTGATCCCCCAAGGCCTCTGATAGAGAAAGCGGTGGCAGAGGCCAGGGGCGCAGGTATGCGCGTCATCATGGTGACAGGAGATCATCATCTGACTGCGGAAGCAATCGCGAAGAGGGTGGGGATTGTAACTTCAGATGAGCATCTGGTGATCTCGGGTTACGAACTTGCCAAGCTCTCTGAAAGTGAGCTGTCAAGGATTCTAGACAATCCAGAGGTCGTATTTGCGAGAACCGCTCCGGAACAGAAATTGAGGATTGTCCAGACTCTGAAATCTAAAGGTGAAATAGTCGCTGTGACTGGAGATGGAGTAAACGATGCTCCAGCACTCATAGAGGCCGAAGTGGGTGTTGCCATGGGCGTAGGTGGCACCGATGTGGCCAGAGAATCAGCCGACATGGTACTACTAGATAACAACTTCATCTCCATGACGGAAGGTATCAAGCTCGGAAGAGGAATGTTCGACAACCTGAGAAAGTTTGTTTACTACGTATACACTCATAATTGGGCTGAGCTCGTAACCTTCATTGCATTTGTGTTGCTCCAAGTGCCGCTTCCACTATTGGTCGTCCAAGTTCTGGCTATAGACCTTGGAATGGACGTCTGGCCATCGTTAGCTCTAATCATGGAACCTCCAGAACCAGGTGTCATGAAGAGATCGCCAAGACGAATAGGAAGCAAGCTCATCGACCCTAGAATCTTACTGAAGGCACTATACGTGGGCGTCATCATTTCAATCAGCGGACTATTTTGGGCATTTCAAACGTGGAAGGTCGCAGGATGGGACTTTGGACAAATGGTAGTGAGCAATCCGGTAGTATACGCTCAAGGTACCACGATCGTCATGACAGGCATCATGGCAGGTCAACTGGGCAACTTCTTCATCGCCAGATCAGGCCCGGAATCCGTCTTCCGACTAAACCCATTGAGAAACCGATACCTTTTCCTTGGTATCCTATCCCAATTGGTTGTCCTCGCGTGCTTGGTGTATGTTCCTTTCCTGCAACCACTCTTCGGAACAGCGCCCCTAACCTTACTGGATTGGATTTACCTCTATAGTCTAGCACCTTTGGTAGTATTGATCGACGAATTGAGGAAAGCCCTCGTTAGACGCAAGCCACACGTGTCATCAATTTGACATCTGAAAGCAACAAAAAAATAATGCAATAGATCTACCAGCAAATTGGTGTGTGAATTCCACTCCACACACCAATAGTCGTTCCAACGTCACCACAGCTGGCGAGAGCCTCGAAAATTTGAACTGGTCTGTCAGTCACTCTTCAATAGAGTGAGGGACCGCAAGTCCGTACTTTTCAGGGTCACGTGACTCTCCTTGTGAGAAGCTGAAGGTCTTCACGAGAACCTTTACGTTCTGGAAGAAAATTTTGCCCGGAGACTCTTATCACATAGAATCTTGCGTCCCCAACACAAGCTTCGAGGCTCTCTAGAAGTCTAGGAACATCAACTAGGGGAATAAGTATAATGATCTTCTTGCCCGGCGACGATTTAACGCCACAGAGACGACTGTTAACCAAGTGGAGTATGGATTAACCTGCCGTCGCAGGCTCACTTGATGTGTCGTCGCACACTACTATTCGAGGAATATAGGTGAATGAGAGGTCTTCTGCGGCACGTTGGGCCCTTGTTCTCCGAGGTTGAAGTGGGATGTTGAGGTCTGGCCAGACCAGTCCAACTTGACGTTGAGGTGAGGAACCATGTTAAGAGAGAAGGAACGAGATGCCGATGAGGATGAATGCGACTCCTGCAACTCTTGCCATTGTTCTTCTATCGATCCTGCTTAAGATAGATTTGCCTAACCAGATCGCCACTGTTGAGAGAAGCGCTAGTGCGATCATCGTTCCGATCAAGACCATGGGTGGATTGTATTTTGTCGCAAGCAGTCCTGTAGCGATCTGTGTCTTATCACCCCACTCTGTCAGTGCGATCAGAACAAAGCCGGAAAGAAATGGGCTCTCATAGTAGAATCTGTTCTTGCTTTCCTTCCCGTCATCTCTAAGCTTCAGTACGCCAAAAACTATGAAGACTATTGCTGAAGATACTCTCAGCAGACTTACGGGGATAACGCTCGTAACCCACGAACCGATGAGGATCGCAAACCCATCCACGATCAAGAAGGCTGTCAGAACACCCAACAGCAGCTGCAAATGTCTCTTAGTCTTTGAGGACAGAAGGAGGATAGATAGCTGGGTTTTGTCGCCAAGTTCAGCTAGTCCAACTGTGATGAGTGGGATCAGCATATCAGCTGTCATATCTAATCGGCTGTTCTAGACTGAGTTGTGACCGACAGTAATCAGCGGCATTTCGGTTAGCCCATTATGTTCCGATAATTAAAGTTTGTTTGCGATACAACTCTGAGTAGCGTGAAAATCCGGCCATACATTGCGATAAGGCGCTTATTAGGTGTTCAAGTGGCTGAACAGAACGTTCTAAACCCTAACTCTTTATGGTCGTCCTCCACGCAATACTAGTTGATGATCGATGTCAAGAGCTAAAATGCTAGTTGTCTTTGCAGTAGTGGCAGTTGTGCTGGTGGCATTATTTCTTGCAGGTGCCCTTTTCACACGCTACGGTTTCGAGGAGAGATATTCAACTGGATTGGAGCCCAGACCAGCAATAATGACGGAGTCGCCACAACCCACACCATTTACAAAAGGTTCGGAGGTGGCAACCGACCAAGAGAGAATGGTGATCTATAACGGGTACATCTCAATAGAGACGGGTGACATCGCTGGCACTCTCGACAGAATAAGATCCTTGGCCGAGAGGAACGGCGGGTATGTGGCCGGAACATCCCGCTCGACCTTCGGCAGCCAAGCCACAGCAGACATAACGATCAGGATTCCACAAGACAAGTTTCGAACATCAATACAGGAAATTGAGACCTATGGAAAGGTTCTGGATGAACGTACAACGAGTGAGGATGTTACAGAACGGTACATAGACCTGAAGGCTAGACTGAAGAATCTACAGATGGAGGAGCAAAGCCTATCCGAACTCCTGACAAAGGCAACGACCGTTGACGAGATCCTAAGGGTTGAGCAAGAACTAGCTCGAGTCAGGGGAGAGATAGACAGCCTGCAAGGGCAGATAAACTATCTAGAACGAAACGTCGCCATGTCACTGATCACAGTCAACCTGAGAGAACCTCCACCACCATTCACGCCCCCAGGCATGGACTGGGGTGAGACCTTCGAGATTGCGTTACGAGGACTCTTCGGCGTCATACGTGGATTGATAGTGCTAGTTGTCTCTCTGCTGCCACTCGTCGTACTGATCGGGTTACCGGTATACTATCTAAGAAGAAGAAAGCAAGCGAAGGCGCAGACCAAGTAGCACGGTGAGAGTCTCCATACTCTGTCTTAACTGAAATCGCGAACGTGACACTAACTGCACGTTGATAACTTGGCCTAGAGAATGGAGAGAGAAACCAAGTACATGGCCGCTGCGGCTGATAGTGGGACTGTGAAGTTATCGAAGGGTCTCAACGGTCCGATCGTGCAGGCCTCTACAGCTGTTCCTACAATAGCGCCCGCTACTGAAAGGACTACTGTGTTGATCGCTGACGCAGCCAAGATACCTGTCTGGAGTGAGATGATCATCGCCAAGAGTGCTCCAAGTGTAGAGAAGAGCAGCATCGCAAGTGAGCCCTCAACGCTTTTTGAGGAGCGAGGATAGACGTGTCGCCGCTTGAAGCGCAGGCCCAGCAAAGATGCTGAGCCGTCACCCCACGCCATTATCATCACAGCCGCCATAGCTATGTGTCTCACATCCCAAAATACGATCAGGAGTATGGCTATCGAGATTATGTAGTATAGTGGCCCATATGCGTGGAATCTATCGTACTCATAATCTATCATCGTTCTGGCCATAATGTCGCGTCTGGAGCGACGGAATGAATATATCGTCAGAAGAGCCAGGCCTATCGGAATTGTCAGGGGATAGTACACGGCTGAGAAGAAGGGCAGGAGGAGCATGTTGTCGCCTGCGAGTAGGTGGATCGCATGTCTCGTGCTAGTAGCTCTCAGGTTGAACTTCTTCCTAGCGTATTCTGATATGGCGATTATCAGGAGAACGATCACGTAGACCAGTACTACCAGCGCGACATCGATCAGAGAGATCATGGATCGTAGGTTTTGTCGCAAGCTTAAAGAATTATCCGTTCTCAGCAGCAGACTTCTGTCGATTTTCTCGTTGCTCAACAAAAGTGTTATCAAGGGTCAAAATCGGATTATCGGATTGTGACCTCGGCCGAAGTGGCATCATAATGGATCTGCTGATATTGACAGAGGCTCTCCTTGCGTGCATGATCATCGGCGCTGCTTCATTGAAGTTCAAGTTTGTCAATCTATCCGGGTTCGTTGCCGCTTTCATCATTGGAGTCATGGTATTCGCTATGCCACCAGACGGATGGAAATGGTTCATCGTTATTATGATCTTTCACGTAGTCGCCGCCCAATTTACGAAATACAAATACCATGCAAAGAGAAGGATCGGGTTTGCCCAAGAGAAAGGTGGAGCCAGAGCCTGGCAGAACGTTACCGCCAACGGCGGGGTTGCAGGATTGTTTGCTCTTGGGGAGGGTCTGTGGCCCTCAGGCATACTGGCTTTCGGATTCATAGGCGCGGTGGCGACCGCCACCGCAGATACTCTGGCCACTGAGATCGGGCTTCTCAATCGAGGACAACCCAGGCTGATCACAGATCTCCGCAGGGAGGTCTCAGCCGGGACGTCTGGAGGCGTATCGCCCTTAGGCGAGCTTGCAACGCTCTTGGGTGCTGTGATGATCGGTATTTCTGCGTGGCTTTTGGGTTTGTCTCATCTGAAGAGCTATGGGCTCGGCACGACCATACTGGTTGCCGTACTGGCAGGATCGGCAGGCTGCACTATCGACAGCATCATCGGCGCAACGATTCAAGGCATGTTCAAGTGTCGCGTCTGCGGTAACACAACTGAGAACAAGAAGCATTGCGGAAGTTCCACAGCACATCTCAGAGGTTTCAGATCAATAGATAACAACATGGTCAACTTCATCGCAACCGCTGCTGGCGCATTGATTGGAGTGGCGGTTTTCCAGCTTCTCTAGATGATCCCAGCTTCCTGTCCAGAGACAGAGTTGTTGGAAGTCAGATATAAATCTAGAGGAATAGGATCCGAGCCATCTTCGTGAGCGAAACACGTTATAAGTTTCGGGCCCGCCATCATCTAAGTATGCTACCGGAATTGGAGCTGCCAGCCAGGATCATCTTGGCTTTCATTCTCGGAGGATTGTATGATTCAAGAGGTACATGACCCTGAGATTGGCGTGGCTTGAGAAGAAAATCGCATGAGAAGAGAGATCAAGCACCCTATTGAATCTGCTGGAGTGTCGTTAGAGCTGTGAATGCGGTTCTATTGGCAGTCCTTAGTATGTTGGCTACGGGTTTCTCTGACTTCCTTTACAAACGAGCCCTGATCAGGAGCGTCACACCAGCATTCTTCCTCCTCCTACAGAGCGTATTCTTCAACGCGACGACTCTGGCTTTCGTCGCTTACTCAGGATATGTCGAGATATCTGCCCTGACCATCCTCTTCGGCGCCACCTGCGCCTCACTCGTCTACCTCTCAGTCTATCTGTTTCTCAAGAGCCTAAGGGAGGGACAAGCCAGCATCAATGTTCCCGTGTTCAGGCTAAGCTTCATCGTAACAGCTGTGCTGGCGTTCTACTTCTTCAATGAATCTGCAACTTATGGTAAGATCCTCGCAATTGGGTTGGCGACATTCAGCATACTTGCCTTTTCAAGAAGCTTGAGGATAAACTCAGCGTCCTTGTCTGTGCTCTCTCAACTTATCCTCGCCACGATTATCTATGGCCTCTTCGGATTTCTCTACAAGCTTGCTACCAATATGGGGGTGACACCGACTGGCATACTAGTGGTTCAAGGCGCATCCTTCATAATCTATGCTTTCTTCATAGCGCATCGAAGAGGCGCCATCAAGTTGTCGCGTAACATCATGGTTCATGCATCCCTCTGTGGGATTCTATTGTCATCATCCTACCTTCTGCTTCTGGAGTCTCTCAAGTATGGAGAAGTCAGCGTCAGCTTCTCCATAGTGCAACTGAGCTTCATGGTTACCAGTGTCTTGGCAACTCTAACGTGGCGTGAGAAGCTGAATGTTCCAAGCATACTAGGGATAGTATCGGCAGTGTTGGCTGTTGTTTTCTTCGCCTATGTCTGACCTGCGGGCTTGTCCAAACTCCTTCTCTCAGTCTCGCATTGACACAGCCTCTTGGAGGGCATGTCATGCCAAGATAGGCCTAAATATTATGAAACCATCCCTGAACCTCGGACGAAAGCATCTGGATGAGAGACCCCTTCTTCTCTATCCAGAGTTGAAGGGCACACACCGGAACAAGCCAGCGGGCGGATCCAAATGCGATACAAACTAAAGATGGCTGAGGCAAGTATAGTGAAGCCGGCTAAGAAAGCAGTGGTGCTACTCTCTGGTGGCTTGGACAGCGCTCTGGCCGCAGCTTTGCTGATAAGGCAAGGGATAGATGCAGAAGCGGTCTTCTTCAACTTACCATTCTATTCTTTCAGCAAGAAGGGGACGTGTAAAGCTCTGGATGTAGCCAGAGCACTCGGCATCAAGCTCAAGATGATCACAAAGGACAAAGAGATCATTCAGATCGTGAGGAAACCGAGACACGGCTATGGGAAAGCACTGAACCCATGCATCGACTGCAAGATCTTCATGCTAAAAGAGGCGAAAAAGTACGCCAAGAAGATAGGCGCGTCCGTCGTGGTCACCGGCGAGGTCTTGGGTGAGAGGCCGATGTCTCAACATCGAAGAGCTCTTGATATAATAGAGAGAGAAGCAGGTCTCAAGGGCAGAATTCTCAGGCCCCTCTCAGCGAAGCTGCTGCCAGAGACTGATGTTGAGAAGGACGGAACTATCGATAGAGGCAAGCTACTGGACATAACTGGTCGCCAGAGAAAAAGACAGATCGAGCTGGCCAAGATCCTTGGAGTGACAGGGTACGCTTGTCCTGCAGGTGGTTGTCTGCTCACAGACAGGTACTTTGCGAAAAAGCTCAGAGACCTCTTTAAGAACACTGAAAGAGTCACACCGAGGGATATTGAGTTATTGAAGGTAGGCCGGCACTTCAGACATGGACTAAACAAGATCATTGTGGGCCGCGACGAAGAAGAGAACAGACGTCTCCTCGATCTGAAGAGAAGGAATGAGTACCACTTCGAGATCGCTGAATGTGGCAGTCCAATAACTCTGCTTCAAGGTCCAGTATCAAAAGAGGCCATCAGAACTGGCGCAGCCCTCACGGCATATTATTCAGACTCCGAGGACAATCCGATCACTGTTATGTGCGGCACAAGAGAACTAAGCAAAAGCACAATTGTTCCTCGCATCAGCGAAAGCGAAGTTAACAGACTAAGAATAACCTAGGCTCGAATTGAGTATTGTCAAAACCCTCCTCTATCTAATTTTGAACGTTAGGACTGATGTTTCTCTCTGAAACCTAGGCAATAACGGTGGCCTCAGGAATGAGAGGGACAGAAAACGTCATAGACAAGATTGCCAGAAGAGTCAAAACGATTCTTCAAGAGAGTCAGAATCAGTCAGTGACTCACAGATGGGATCACTTGGAAAGGGTTTGCAGAACAGCCCTCAAGATTGCGAAAGGAAAAAATGAAGTGGATATTGAGGTTCTTAAGACAGCAGCATTGCTCCACGATTTGGATCATCCATACAACAAAAAGCAAGATCATGTAACTAGAAGTGTTAGAAAAGCTAGGCACTCGCTCGCGGAAGTGCGTTACCCCCGAGAGGAGTCCCAAAAGGTTCTTGAGGAAATATCTACCCACTCATCTGAAGACATACGATTACCTGAGACAATTGAAGGCAAAATACTTCTAGATGCTGACAAACTGGATGGTACCGGAGCCATCGGTATCACTAGAGGTCTAACATTCTGTGGTCGGTGCGGTATGACTCCCGATCAAGCAGTAAACTGTACAAGGAAAAAATAAGGAAAGCTTCGCCATTACTTCAGACTAAAGAAGGAAAGGAACTTATCTCTGATGGCTTCGAATATGTAAATTCATTCCTAGTTAAGTATGAAAGAGAGAGAAAAGAAACTTAGCTTCGACATGTTACTCTAACTAGAAATGTGAAAAATAATACTTTGGATCATATATTGGACTTTTCGAGATTGCTTGGCCATTTCAGTCAAACAAATTTATTATTTAAAATTTACTGCAAAAAATCGAAAAAGCAAGGCTTAATTTATAGTATGTTGTACCTCTTTAGGATGCAATATGCCAAGAAGAAAATCATCTAACATAATATCGGATATACTAGATTCTGCCGAAAGTCTAAGAAAAGACATCAGTGCGCTTCCTGAGGAAATCAGAGACGGAATTAGGAAGCTGGCTTTGTCAATGGTTTCTGAGCCAAAGAAGAAACGTGGTCGACCTCCGAAGAGGAAGAGAGGTAGACCGAGGAAGCGTGGAAAGCCGCGGAAGCCCAAGGCAGAAGCCGCCACTCCAATGTAGAAGTAGGTACGTCAGCAAGAATTCTACATTTTAATCTCTACAATTTTTCTTCTCGACTTCAGACCTGACACTATCTTAACCTGTGATGAGGAAACACTAAAATGCTTAGCTAGCTTCTTCACCAGCTCGGTGTTTGCCTTTCCCTTTTCAGGCCGAGAAGTAAGGCCCACTAGAATCTTATCACCATCCATCCTGACAAGGTCCTTGTGAAACTCAACTTCTACCTCGTATCTCACCAATTAGAACCCTCTTCATGCTGATTTGTCATTAGTCTCCCAGTTCTTCATTAAACAAATAGCTCACGGGTACAAGCTATTACTACCCTTTGAAATATAGTCACTCTGGGTCATAGCGGTGTCTGACGATTCTGAAGCAAACAAGGCGGGGAAGCGTCCGAACCGCCTGATCTCGGAGAAGAGCCCCTACCTGCTGCAACACGCTTACAACCCTGTTGACTGGTATCCGTGGGGTCCTGAGGCATTTGAAAGAGCGCGAAGAGAAAACAAACTCGTATTTCTCTCTATCGGTTACTCGACATGCCACTGGTGCCATGTAATGAAGCGGGAGTCTTTCGAAGACTCTGAAGTAGCTCGATTGATGAATGAAGCCTTTGTTTCGATCAAGGTGGATAGGGAGGAGCGGCCTGACATAGACAACCTGTACATGACTGTCTGCCAAGTGATCTCAGGCAATTGCGGGTGGCCACTTACCATAATCATGACACCCGACAAGAAACCTTTCTTTGCCGGAACATACTTCCCTGAAGAGACACGTTCTGGACGCATCGGAATGCTTGAGCTGATCCCCAAGATCGAAGAACTATGGATGACACGTGCCGAGGATGTCTATGCCTCAGCCGATCAAATAACTGAGGCACTGCTGAAGACCTCAAGGTTCCAGCAAGGTGAGGAGCTCGGTCGAGAGACGCTCAGGCTCGCATATGAGCAGCTTCTTGAGCGTTTCGACGAGCAGAATGGTGGTTTCGGCGGAGCTCCAAAGTTCCCAACCGCTCACAACCTCCTTTTCCTGCTGCGTTACTGGAGAAGTACAGGAGACAAGAAAGCTCTGCAGATGGTTGAGAAGTCACTCCAATCCATGCGGCGCGGCGGAATCCATGACCATGTTGGCTTCGGCTTTCACCGATACTCAACAGATTCAAGATGGCTTGTTCCCCACTTTGAGAAGATGCTCTACGACCAAGCATTGCTGGCTATCTCCTACATGGAGGCATATCAAGCAACACGAAAGCAAGAATACCGAGACACTGCTCAGGAGATCTTTGCCTATGTGCTACGCGACATGAAGTCACCTGATGGAGGATTCTACTCCGCCGAAGACGCCGAGAGTGAAGGCGAAGAGGGGAAGTTCTATCTATGGACAATGTCAGAAATCCAAGATGCCCTGCGAGAAGAAGCTCCTTTAGCATGTAAGGCGTTCAACATAGAGAAAGCTGGCAACTTCACAGAGGAAGCTTCTGGAAAAAGAACGGGCAGCAACATTCTACATCTGGATAAACCACTGTCCAACCTAGCCTACGAGCTGAAGATTCCGGAAGAGGAATTGCGGACTCGCTTAGAAAATGTTCGACAGAAGCTACTAGCTGTACGTGAAAAACGTGTTCGGCCGCATAAGGATGATAAGATCCTTACCGACTTGAATGGCCTGATAATAGCGGCGCTGGCCAGGGGAGCGCAGCTCTTCAACGAGTACACCTATGTTGAAGCTGCGAGGAACGCTTTACTTTTCATTCTCAAGAATATGCGCAAGCCAGATGGTCAACTTTTCCATCGTTACAGGGATGGAGAATCGGCTGTACCGGGTTATGTGGATGACTACACGTTTTTGATATGGGGGTTGATCGAGCTGTACGAAGCCACCTTCGACAGCCGGTATCTTCAGCTTGGTCTGGAACTGAACAATGATCTGATAGGTTATTTCTGGGATGATGATGGCGGAGGATTCTATTTCACCGCTGCCGATTCAGAAGCGCCTCTGATGCGCAGGAAAGAGGTTCATGATGGCGCGATCCCTTCAGGCAACTCGATAAGCATCCTGAATCTGCTCATCCTAGCGCGAATGACAGCAAATCTGGAGCTTGGAGAGAAAGCGAATCGGACCATACGTGCATTTTCCAGTGTTGTCAAACAATTTCCAGCATCTTTCACTCAATTCTTGGTTGGACTTGATTTCTCACTAGAACCTTCCCTCGAAGTGGTAATAGCTGGTAACTCGCGTGCCAAAGACACAGAAGGTATACTGAACATTCTCAGAACAGAGTTCCTGCCCAACAAAGTCGTACTCCTCAACCCAACAGAACAAGAATCGCCTGCAATATTCCAAATTGCAGAGTTTGTGAAAGATCAACCAAGCATCAATGGCAAAGCAACAGCTTACGTATGTGTCAATAATGTCTGCAAACAACCGACGACTGATTCGGTCAAATTCAAGGAATTATTGGATGCAGCGACACAAAGGAATGCCAAGGCTAGGTTTTATTCAAGCTGATGAGCAGGCTGCGAAACAACAAAATTCAAATCTGCAGGCTGAAGAGACTCTAGCTCTAATCCTGAAAATTGCGGGCATATGGTCAGATAATGCAAGGTGCCCAGACAAAATGTCGAAACGAGCTAGAGTATCCATAGTGAAAGTACAAGATTTTGATAATCCTTATGAAAGCGTAAAGGAAGCTGTGAGGTTAGCTGGAGGATTCGAAGAAGTAGTCAAGACCGCCTCCAGCGTCACAGTGAAACCGAACCTTGTCAGAATCCCAAAATTCATGAAAGGGGAAATACCGAAAGGAGCAGCCACGACATTCGAGGTTCTAGATGCAGTATTAAAGTTGACCAAAGAAAGGGCTTCAAAGATATCCGTCATAGAATCAGATACTCTATTAGGAACGGCCGAACAGGCCTTCGAGAAATACAGAGTTCCTGAGCTGGCAAAAAAGTACGGCCTGGAATTGATAAACGCCACCAAGGATGAACTCGTTGAGTGTGAGGTTCCTGATCCCCAATTCTATGTGGCCGTAGACGGGTTACGTTGGCTTGATCCTCCAGAGAGGGAGATGTTTGCGAGCGACTATGTGTTGAGACTCTCGAAGAGATACCTGAATAGTGTCAGGATCTCTGTGCCCTCGATGAAGACACAGGCAGATCCCTACTCTGCAATAACATTCTCTGTAAAGAACATGTTTGGAGTGCTGCCTGAGGTTAAGAAATTCCTAAAGTTCCACGAGATAAAATCGTGGAAAGGTAACAAGTACAACATTGGAATAAACGTTGGAAGATCGCTGCTGGATATCTGCCAGGTCGCGCCACCGAACTATGCGATCATAGATGGTCTCTGGGGCCTTCATGGACCTGGTTCACCAGGAACAGGCTACAGTGTAAAGATAGGCGTGATAATCGCCTCAAGAGACGCCTGGGCTGCTGATACAGTCGCCGGAGCAATAGTAGGTTTTGACATGAGAAGACTGTTCTACTTCAGGAAAGCCGAGAGTATGGGTTTAGGAGTCACAAGTCTTGAGAATATTGAGGTTAAGGGAGAAGAGATAGAGTCCGTTAAGGTTCCTTTCGAGCTCGCCGTAAGCTTGGAAGCTCAGAGATTGCTGGATGAGGTCGCCGGTCGCTGAGCCGACGCGAAGAATTAGCTTCTGCAGCAGATATCAGTGTTTCGTCTTTGTCTGATCTGGCTAGATGAGACCTTCTAACTCCAACCACTTCCTTGTTGACTCTATCAGGTCCCTGCAATCGTTTCTTGCAAAATCATGTTCATCCGTTCCCGGCGCACTGACTCTCAGAATGCCTGCATCCTTTTTGAGATGCTTCATACTGTTCTCTAAGACCTGCAAGTCATGAGAGAACCTATCCTCGCCCTTCTCTTGCTCAATCATCTTGAGCAGTTCCGAGGCGAAGGACTCTAACGCGGCGGGATCTAGGTCTTCAAGGGTCTTACTCTCTTTTGAAAAGAGGGAAGCGATCTTCTGTTTCAACTCGCTTGAGAAACTAGCAGGTTGCATATTCTACATCACTTCAGCATCTTCAAGGTAGAAGTACCGCTCTCCCCTCAATCTCTCCACGTTTAAGTTTAGCAAGGATCTCTGGTGCTTGCTTCAGAGGATAAGTCTGTGTTGAGATCTTGATCTTCCCGCTGGATGCTATCTGAATGACTTCGCGCATATCGAGTCTCGTTCCTATGGCAGTACCTTTGATAGTCTTCTCAAAGAAGAATATCAGATTAGTTATGTCTCCTGTAACCCCTAGAACTAAGGTGCCCCCGGGTTTTGTTACCCTCTGCGCTCGGTCTATCGCCTCCTGGGAGGGCGCGAAGACTATCGCCGAATCAGCATAACCGATCCGCTTCATCTCCGAAACCAAGTTATCGTCCTGAGCTAGGGCTTTATCCGCCCCCATCTTCAACGCCAGATCTAAATTCTTACTGCTCCTGCTGATCGCGATCACGTTCGCACCGGTCATCTTGGCCAGCTGGACCGCGACATGTCCAACTCCGCCGATGCCGAATATGGCCACAGTCTTGCCGACAGATAGATCTGCCTGCTTGACTGCCCGGTGAGCTGTGACTCCTGGACAGAAAAGTGGCACGGCTTCGTGATCCTTCAGGTTTGTCGGCACACGATAGACGAAGTTGGCCTTTCCCTTAACGTATTCAGCATAGCCGCCATCGACCGTCTCGCCAGTAATAATTCTGGAAGAGCATAGGTGCTCTCTCCCACTCACACAGTATTCACAGCTGCCGCATGCCCAGTACAGTGGCTGCATACCGACTCTGTCGCCAACAGCCAGATTATGAACGTCAGATCCCATCTCCTCGACGACACCAACGATCTCGTGACCTGGGATGATCGGGGATTTTGAGGGGATCTTGAATCTGCTATAGACTCCCTCTATGACATTGAGATTGGAGCGACAGACTCCACAGGCCTTGATACTGATCAGGACCTCATCGCTTCTTGGTGAGGGGTCATCGTAGTCTGCGTATCTGAGCGGGTTCTGTTCTATGGGCGCTGGCTTGTCGAGCAGAATTGCCTTCATAGCTTGCATCTGCCTTGGGCTGAATCACTATGCTATTGCGTGAAGATATAGCACTATTTGCGTTATCCTGTGCATGCATCAAAAGGTGAGCAGGACTGTTTCATTCAGGGTACCGAGAAGTCTAAATATCATTCAGGAAGGCATTGGACACAAGTCCATTGAGTTGCTGACTTGATTTGGGTTCAGAGATCCTGTTCTTCGACTACAGCAAGAACGACAATATATTGGATGGTATCGAGCAGCACTTCAGAAGTACTATTGAGGGCTCTGTCTCCCGTGGTGACCGCGTTGCTGTCAAGGTACATATGGGCGAGTACGGAAACCTCACGTACATTAGGCCTCCGCTGGTCCGCGAGTTTGTCAAGTTGGTCAAGGCAGCTGGGGGCAGACCGTTCGTAACAGACACCACCGCCCTGTATCCCAAGAACAGATTTACCTCAGAGCAGTATCTGAGCACAGCTGCATACAACGGATTCACAAAAGAATCGATCGGTGCCCCCGTAGTGATCGCAGATGGTCCCCTGGGCTACGACGGTGTAGACCAAAGGCTGCGAAAGACTGTTGACGGCTGTGAGATTAGTAGGATAAAAGTCGCGAAAGAAATAGCTGACTCGGATGCCATGATAGTCCTCACACATGCCAAAGGACATATGCTAAGTGGCTTTGGCGGAGCGATAAAGAATATTGCGATGGGTTGTACAACAAAGGAAGGGAAAGCAGCTCAGCATCTTGCCAACAGAGTAGTCCTGAACGTGGACAAGTGCAACGGCTGCAGCAAATGCGTAGAAGCTTGCCCATTCGACGCTGTCAAGATCTACAAGGGCAAGCACACAAAGATACTGTCAAGATGCATGTCTTGCATAAGCTGCTATTTTGCCTGTACCGAGGGCGCACTGTATCTTCCTAAAGACGCCAAGACAAGATTCCAAGTAAATCTAGCCCACGCAGCCAAAGCGGTCACAGGACGATTCCGCAAGGGCAAGATCGCCTACATCAACTTCCTGCAAGATATAACAAGGTTCTGTGACTGTGCCACACCATCAGGGAATCCCCTCATTCGCGACATTGGAATAGTTGGGGGAGGAGATCCTGTTGCAATAGACAAAGCCTCTATCGATTTAATAGACAAGGCGCCAACATATCAAAGGAATCTAAGAAAGAGCCGAAAGGACACTCTTGGAAAGCTGAACGGAACAAGCAGTCTAATCCATCTGAGAACAGCCCAGAAACTCGGTATAGGAAGCCTGACCTACAAGCTCGTCAGAACATAATGCCGCTGCAAGACAGAAAGCGTCTCTTCAGATAGCAGCATCAAAGAAACTGGTTTAGAAGTATCCAGCAATAATCCGTCCTAGAAAGAACCCTGTACCAGAGGAAATGGCACCAATTATTAGAGTCTCAACACCGCTCTCCAGTCAATGGGCTTTCGTAATTCTTGCTTTGATCATACCCAAGATGAAGAGAAACAGTAAGACTGAGGTTGCAGCTACCAGCAACGCCTCGCTGACGGTGTTGAATATGAAGAAGGGCGTGATTGCCGGAAGCGCACCAAGAAGGAACGAGGCGGCGGAGATTATTCCTACTTCGTAAGGATTATCGATCAGGCCTGGGCTTATCCCTATCTCTTCTTGAACCATGAATTTAAGCCACAATTCTTTGTTAGACGTGATGTGCTTCACAGCGATTTCCTGTTCATCTTTTGTGAAGCCCATCTCAGAGAAAATCGCTCTTATCTCGTCCGTTTCTTTTTGAGGATTTTCTTCTATCTCTCTCGATCTATTTGGTTTTCAAAGAAATTCTTCTGAGCTTTGGTTGATATGTAAGAGCCAAAGAAAATTGCCAACATTCCAGACACTATCTGGATCGACCCAGCCAGGATGATCCTTCCAACAGCAGCTAGTGAAACTGAGATTCCTGCAATGAAGGAGACGGTCGTGACTAGTCCTGTGTCAATTGCGTAGACTATGTCTCTTATTACTCTCCCTCTTGGTGTATGCCAGTTCTCCCCGTGCCAGATCTGCAGTCTCTCCTCGATTGGACTTCTTGGCAGTTTGGGCATGGTGCTTTTCCCTTCATTCTGACACTGATGTCTGTCGATGAACAGTGATTCTGCTTGAAAGAAATAAAAAAGGATGGGGGGAATGTTAGAGCAAGCAGGTTTGCCTAGGAAACACTTGCTACAAGACAATCATTCTAGTCTTAGCACTATATCTTGCTGCATGCACAGTCATCGTACGGTTTCTTGCATCCAGCGCAGACAGCATTCACTATGTCTCTTCCGCACTTGCAGGGAGTACAACCGCAAACCGTGCACATAGGTTTCAGCTCTAGAAGAGAAATCCGAATCCTGACGATATAAGTGTTCGTTACGTGATAATCTTTCTTGTCTGTAGGATGT
Organism: uncultured Candidatus Bathyarchaeia archaeon; assembly: GCA_964598945.1. Lineage (GTDB taxonomy): Archaea > Thermoproteota > Bathyarchaeia > 40CM-2-53-6 > RBG-13-38-9 > JAGTQV01. The sequence goes on along the minus strand of CAZRDQ010000004.1, from coordinate 24 downwards.
TTTCTAAGGAACAACTCAGGCATT
>CAZRDQ010000003.1:0-52409 GCA_964598945.1 uncultured Candidatus Bathyarchaeia archaeon | reverse complement strand
ATGCGGAGATCTGTTGGGGGGTATACTCTTTGTCGACTACTCGTACCTTGTAGTCTGTGCCCATCTTCCTCTTTATCGCCATAACCGTACCTTCTGGATTGGTTACGGCCTGTCTTCTGGCAGGTTCACCGACCAGAAGCTGCGCATCTTTTGTGAAAGCAACATATGAAGGAAAAGCCTTTCCGCCTACAGTGGTCCCTTCAGCACTCGGTATGATGACAGGTCTTCCAGCTTGGATGACAGCAGCGGCAGAATTGCTGGTTCCGAGGTCTATGCCAATTATCTTGGACGCTTGTGAAGTGCTCATCTGGATCACCACATAATGATTACAAGGATAGGATAGGGATATTCGGAGTTATTAGGTGGCAGTATGCTCAAGAAAAATATTTTGGATGCAATCGTGTTCCTCCTGTATGACCGGTTATACCTGAAGATCCATCCTGAAGCAGACCGAGACGGACATAGAGCATCTCACGCTGCCTTGTTTGCAGCCTCCTCTGACAGATGTTTCTCTGGGTTCTTTGCCACAACGACCATACTCGGCCTGAGCAGCTTGCCTTTGAACATATAGCCTGGCCGAAGCTCCTCCACAATAGACCCGTTAAGGGCGTCCTCTCTCGGAGTCTGGTTGGCTGCTTCATGAATAGAGGGATCGAATTGCTTTCCGACAGCTTCAATCCTATCCAAACCTTCATTCTCCAAGATTTCTCTTATCTTGTTGAGGACTAGCTCGAAACCGGACCTTACAGCTTGGCAGTTCTCGATCTTTAATGAGGCTTTCATCGCTATTTCCATGTCGTCAACCATAACAAGAAGTCTGGAGATCAGTCTCTCATTCGCTCTCTCCACGAACTCTTCTATCTCTCTCTTTGTTCTTTTCTGCAGGTTCTCAAGCTCCGCCTGCATGTACTTTAGTCTATTCAGGTAGTCGGCTGATCTCTCTTTTTCGTCTGCCAAGGCCTTCTTCAAGGAGGCAAGCTCTTTCGTGAGCGTTTCTAGATTGGCTTCTTTCTGGGAAGGTTCTGATGTGACTCTGGACTCAGCTTTAGGCCTCTCTTTATGAGCTCCCATATGACTCGCCTGTTGTGGTCGGCCTGACTGACGGTGTGGAGATTTCGAAACGTTTGTATACTATATTTGATTTTCGGGAGACATAACTGGCTCGTTGACTCTTTGATCACAGTGCTATGTCACGCATGTCCGATAAGACGAGAATCATGCAGCGGCTCTGAAAGAGAACAGAATATAGGTATGGATCGATGATAAGCTAGTATTTCAGAGGCCTCTCGAAGCAGGTTCTCAGGATGCACTTAACAGATTACTCCTTAGCTCTGGTCAGCGGTGTCTTCGTTCTCTTCTCACCTTGCAGTTACCCGCTTCTTCCAGGCTACGTCGCCTACTATCTCGGCAGCAAGATGAGCAGTGAAAGAGCACTCCAAGGTGGTCTAGCCTGCGGCACGGGGTTGGTTGCCGTCTTCTCAGCGATAGGCCTCGCAACCTACGCTCTTGGAAGCGCGCTGTTGAAGTTGCTTCCATTCGCTCATCAACTCGCTGCGGTAGTAATAGGTTTGTTGGGCGCGACTATGATACTCGGAGTTGGCATTCCACGATTCTACTTCAACATTCATGCTACTCAACGAGGGGGACTGTTGGGCCTTTTCCTTTATGGAGTTACGTACGCGGTTGCGTCTCTAGCCTGTTCCACTCCAATATTCATGTCAATAATGTTGTACGCTCTGACCTTCGGCGATTTTCTCGACGGTGTTCTCACTTTCGTTACTTTCTCTTTAGGGATGTGCATACCTCTGTTGCTGACGACCGTTCTTGTTGCAAGGGCTAGCGGCCTTGTGCTCAAGAAGATTATGGGTGCAACATCCAAGATACAGCGTGCCAGTGGACTTGTGCTGATAGTGCTGGCAGTCTACCTGTACTTCCTGCCCTAGCATCACTCGAACAAGGATCTAGAGAACCAGCTTCGTCCTGAGCAATCGCATCTAGAGCAGCGGTTAGATCGATTTGGAGAGCCCGTCGCTGAGAGTAGCCAGAGAACATGGAGAAGCAGCCCTCTCTGCATCAAAGCAACTGGATATTCTGGATAAGACCCTCAGAATAGCATCGACAGACTCCGAGGTGTTTATACCTCTATCTAGATTGCCGTCACAAGATGAACTTGACATATTGAAAGCAAGACTTCAAGACTTCCAGATCACACGTTATTCCTTCAAGAGAAGAGAAGAGAGACCAAAGAGTCTAATTGAGGCTCTCAAAGATAGAGTACCGCCGCATGTTCTCGCGGCACTCCCGCGTTCCTGCGACATTGTCGGCGACATAGCGATCTTAGAGGTCCCTGAGACTATCCTGGAGTACGGGTATATTATCGGAGAGTCCATGATGCGCGCGAATTCCCATGTCCAGACTGTGTTGGCAAAGGCAGGCCCTGTCTCCAACAGGTTTCGTGTAAGAGAGTTTGCCATTCTAGCTGGTCGGCCATACACAGTCACCGAGCATTCAGAGCACGGCTGGATCTTCCGTCTGGATCCAAGCAGAGTCTATTTCAGTCCTAGGCTTTCATACGAGCGCCAAAGAGTTGCTTCCTTAGTCAAGTCAGGGGAGGTTATAGTGGACATGTTCGCGGGTGTGGGGCCCTTCTCCATTGTTGCTGCCGGGGTCAAGAGCGTGAGGAAGGTGTACGGAATAGACCTCAATCCAGACGCAACAGCATTCATGCTGCAAAATATCATGCTCAACAGGCTAAGGGGAAGAGTGGTGGTGGTGCTGGCCGATGCCGCGGTAGCCTCACAGGTTTTCTCAAGTCTGGCAGACCGCGTCATAATGAATTTGCCCGCAGACGCATCCAGATTCATACCTCAAGCATGCAGACTTCTCAAAACCGAGGGCGGAATTATCCACTTCTACACGTTTGTCTCAGAGGAGACACCACGAGAGTCCGTTCTCGAACGCACACGGAAAGAGATAGAGAGTTCAGGCAGAAAAGTCGTATCGATCGAGGCCACAAGAACTGTTAAGGCTGTAGCGCCAAGGGAATGGCAGCTTGCCATAGACATAAAAGTCTCTTAGCACTGAGCCACCAGAGTTACCTTCACGGCTGCTTCTGGGCTCCTGAGCTTATTGACTATCTCACGGCTGAAATCCGCAGCTGCTTTGCTAGATCTTATCATGATAGTCCTCCCACAAGTGAAGGTGCTCTTTCTCGCTACAATATCGCTGTCATCCTCAAAGGTGAGAAGAGCGCTGCCCCTGCCCACAGCACTCTCGACTATTCCATCAACCTCAATAGTGATGCTGATTGCGGCGGCGTCTCTTGAAGCCATTCTTCTAAACTCCGCGGAGAGTTCCGAGATACCTTTGTCAGCACCGACTGCGAGTACGCAGTCACCTCTGGAGGTCAGATGTTCCTCCTTGGTAATCTCGAAGGCTGTTCTGTGGGTTGCTTTCACCACCCTGTGACCATGAGCATTGAGCGTCTCTACGATGCGGTGCACCGGACGATTTTCGCCACCTTGGAAGCTACTGATCCCGTTAGTAAAGTGGATCTCAAGCTTTTATCTTGCTCACTTCGACCAATTACTAGTCGAAGGATGGTAGGGTTATCTGGAGAGATACGCGCAACGTAGAAAGGAAGCTATCGATCTGCTAGTGAGAGAAGGAATACTGCATTCTGAGAGAGTGATAAGAGCCATGTCTCTGGTTCCGAGGGAGGAGTTTCTCCCCGAGGAAGTCAAGGACGAGGCCTATATTGACGCTCCCTTACCCATAGGTTACGGCCAGACTACCAGTGCACTCCACATGACGGCGATGTTCTGTGAGTACGCCGAACTTGATCTTGGGGAGAGAGCCCTTGAGATCGGGGGAGGGTGCGGATACATGAGTTGCGTGTATGCTGAGGTTGTTGCACCAAGCAATCAACCGAAAGAGAAATGGGGACACGTCTGGTCGGCCGAGATAATCGAGGGACTGGCGAGGTCCGCCCAAGAGAATGTTCGGAGATGCGGATATTCTGAGAGAGTTGACATACTGCACAGAGATGCGTCACTAGGTCTGGAGGAATACAGTCCGTACGATACCATAATAGTCACCAGCGCAGCGCCAGATATCCCTCAAGAGCTTATAGACCAACTGCGCATGGACGGCCACCTCCTAATCCCTGTTGGCGGGATCTACCACTATCAGAGACTAATGAGGATCAGGAAGGATGCTGAAGGCCATGTATACAGAGAAGAACTGGGCGGTGTTGCATTCGTACCGATGAGGGGCAAGGCCGGATGGAAGGAATGACATCACACCGCCTATTTCCGAAGCCATAGCGGGTAGGATCGAGAAATGGTCAAGAAACGTCAAAGAAAGACGAAGTCGGTTGAGCTCTTGGAGTTCATCGCAAAGAACCCCGGCGTGACAATAGATGAGATCTCTGAAGACCTCGGATGGACTCGTCGAAGCGTCAAACTGGTCTTGGGCAAGCTGGAGAAGGCCGGCGAGGTCTCAACCAAGTATTTTCATGTTGTGATTAAAGAGGCCGGAGAGACCCCATCGGGGATCGACAGAGAGATCGCTTTTGGCAAAGACAGACTTGAGAAGATGCTTCTGCGCCTTCAGGAGAGGGCTAATGAGGCGTTCGAGAAATGCGTGGAAGCCAAGATGGCCAAGGATGAGAATCTCGCCTCGATATACGCAAACCAATGTGCCGAGATAAAGAAGCTGATAAACACCGTAGTAGCAAGTGAGAGTATCCTGAACAGAATGGGCTTGGCCATGGATACCCTGAGGCTGAACCTTCGTAGAAAGGATTATCCGAAGACCTAGTATCAAAAGAACCTCTCAAGGGTAACTCGACCAGCATCAAAACTTTTCAGAACGCGATCGAGGCCGTTCCTAACCCTCTCCTCTGAGAAGTCCCGTTCTCTGCAGAGGAATTGAACAGTAGATTCAAGATCTGGCATACGCCATTCAATCCTATAGTCGTCGGTAACCTTGGGTTCGAGAAAGATCTGCCTAATCCTATGAAGATCCTCAAGGGTTTGGTTCTGCTGCAATCCCTCGATAGCTCTCTCAAGAGTTCCCAGCTCTCTGATGAGCTTCAGTGCAGTCTTAGGTCCGATTCCTTTGAAGCCGCCGGGATTGTAGTCTGTGCCCAGCAGTATTGCCACATCTATCAGTTGCTCCCTTGTGAGTCTGAGATCTGTCAAGGCCTTTCTAAGGTCAATGATCTCCGGCTCCACTTCAACATAGACATTCTTGCCAGGAAGCTTTCTTCTTCTGCTGACTGTAAGGTTACGCACAAGTACCGGTGCTCCAAACAGCAGGGAATCATAGTCTTGACTGGCCACAGCCCAGAGGTGGCTCTTGGATACGATGTGGGCGGCCTGCGCCTCACCTTCTGAGGGTGCTTGTGTCCAAGGGACGCCCATGCTGCTGAGAAGCCTCTTGGCGTCATCAACCATCTCATCCTTGAGTCTGGAGGTCATCTGAGCGTAGCGCTTTGCCTCCTCAACGGCTCCTCTCTTGAGCGCATCCTCATATCTTATGATGGCTTCTTCCTTGATCTGCATTCTTCTCTTTATCTCAACTTCCTTAAGTGCTGGCGGTTCACCGTCGAAGACGTATACTACCCTGATGCCTCGCTCGATCATGTTTACCGTTCTGTAGAATAGGCCACTTAGGTGGCTCGTGATTCTTCCAGCTCTATCTGTAAGAGGCTCTCCCATCGTGCCCCTTATGATTGCGAGAAACTGGTAAAGGGCATTGTAACCGTCAACAGCCAAGGACTTACCTCGGAGTTCCTCGAGGCTGGTCTTCTTCTTATCCACAATTCCTCCAAGATCCACACCCATATGAGCCACCTGTAGGTGAATACTCTGTTCGCTACTTCAAGAAGTTACTCGCATTTCAACATGGATCGATCATTGAGCTTCTTTCAGAGAAGAGCTGGCCGGCATTGCAAACGAATGTTAACACGCACTCTTGACACGAAGATACTCAGTCAGCTTCCTCTGGGATAGAACCTCTCTTATGATTCTGCTACTCTCAGCCCAGCTCTTAAGAGGGATTGTCAGTGTCTTTAGGGCTTGTGAAAGAGCTTTCTCAAACGTGTCAAATCTTGTCGGCTTCGTCTTCAACATCGTCCTTAAGCTTTCCCTCACATTCCAGACACCAACCGGAAGAATATAGTCAGGATGTATTTCCCTTAGGATAAGCCCAGATGCTTGTCTACGTTCTCTTTTGAGTTTCTCAGCTAGTGCCAGACGGGCAGAATAGTAGCATCCTCCAACGCTTGCGTAGGTGGTACGTCCCTCGTAGGATTCAAAATCACCCATCAGCTCGGGTTTCGAACCTGAGGGATTCCAGAAGGTCCTCGGGAACCAGGCTTCAATCCATTCGAAACTCCACTTCTCCGGGAAGAGCACTGCTGTGTAAATGTTGCCTATGTTCCTGAAGGTGTAGACAAGGTATTCGTCGCTCGTAGGGAATTGCTTGATCTCGTCCACGAGCTTCAACGAGACGGTGCTGTCCACAGCGGTAATCGCCCATCTGGTCGGGACAAGCTTTCTTCTTGCAGAGACACCGAACATCCCCAAACTAAGAGAGCGCTGAATCCTTGTTACCAAGACCCCAGACTTATACAGGGAAGTAATCGCTTCGGATGCTTTGAGATCTCTGTCATAGAATGATTTTTCGATCCTTCTATCGACCGAGACATGTGAGGTCTTGAAGCTCTTCAGTGGGGCGGAGGGACCGAAAGGCTGAGAATCATCACTCAACACCAGGATCCTTCTCGGCTTCCTCCGGAATGTCGCCTCTGTCTCAGCAGGCCTCTCACTCATAGCCAGTTCCTGGAGCGTGTCCAGAAGCCGAGCAGGCTCACGGGCCTCGAAGATGTGGGACCTGAGTTTTCCTCTGATCAATGAGAACCTATAGTTGATGATATCGTCGATCGATTTTCCCATCCATAATTCAGGGGTGTCAAGGATCTCAGTATCACCGTGGTAAGGAGGGATCATCGGACCGATGCTGACCTTTGGGTACCCGATTCGGCCAACGAATACCGCTGGAGGCGTGGAACCCTCTATCAGCTCTCTGTTTAGGAGTCCATCGAGTTTGACTAGGGCCTCTGCCCTTGCAATGACCGGACATCTGAGCTTCCCACAGAGCATCTTGCCTCCTCTACACGCAAGGCAAGTCCTCGAACTGGAGTTCTGCGCCAGCTGAATTGCACTGCTGTTCCAAGCTCTGCTAGAATAGCTGGGATGTTGGCCCCTTATCCAGTCATCCCAATTGATCGTCTTTGAACCAGACATCTTAGGAGCATCTTGAGGGATATGGCAAACTAAACAAGTCAGATAAGGCTGAACTTGTTCCGTATGTTCTCCGTTGCTTGGACGGTTTGCCTCCCAGTGCCAGCTCTATGACTGGCCCGGAGGCACGATAAGGGTAGTTGTGAGAATTCGCTGTTAGGGACCACCTTGCTGTGTTGTTTCGTATATGTTGAATGTAACTTGTTTGAACTTCTCCAGGCCCCCACCTGTGACGTAGATCGTTAGAGTATAGGTTCCAAGCTGAGCCACTGAACGGGTGATTATCTGAAGCGTCACAACTGTTCTGCCGGCCATGGTGAACGTGGCGTTCCCAATCACCCATCGGTAATATACCCCGGTGATTGGAAGTCCTATGACACGGAATGTGAAGGCCGATTCGAAGCCTTCCCTGATGTTCAATGTGATGTTAAACGGCGTTATCCTTTCGACAAGTTCGCCAATGACCTGCCTAGTGACACTCTGGGAGGATGGGGTAACATCGAAGTCGAAGTCAGGAACCTTAAGAATCGCAACCGATGAGTTCCTGACAATTGATCCCCTTGGAGTGCCTGTGATGCCCTCCACCTTGAAATAGTAGCGGCCAGCCGGGACGAACTCCCTTTGGGTGGATCTTATCGTGAGTTCCGAGGTTACCGAGCCTCCTTTAGGTGGTGTAACGGTCGCAGGGCTGAACTCTGCCACCAGCCCTCCCGGTAGGGTGTCCAGACCCAATGCCACGGCCCTGAGTGTTACAGGGGATGAGTAACTGTTGAAGGAGGTGACGGTCACTGTTGTTTTGGCGCTCTGGGCTACATAGACAGCCATCTCTTTGGCTGTCGTTGAAACCGCAAAGTCATCGACGGCTATCTTCACCATTTGAATGACTGCGGCGTTTCCATAAGAGTCCACAGCAGCTATAAAGTAACTTATGTCGCCCAGAACCTCGGTTCCTCGTATTGTATATGAGTATTGGTCTCCTCCTGCAGAGAGTAAGAGCATAAAGACGATCCTTGGCTGAATGTCACGGAAAGTGTACGTTGTTGCGTTGTTGGGCACAACGGTATAGGTTAAGGTAACATTCTTGGGCCAACCTGTCACCCTAGCGGTGATATCTATGTCCTGGCCTAACGTTGCCTTTGTGACGGGTGTGTGGGTTATGGCAGTTCTCTGCCACCAAGAACCTCCTCCTCCACCAGCCACACCAGCAGACAGTATCGCTAGAACTACTCCTATAACGAGCACACTGACCATGAACAGGCCTACGAGAGCGTAGATCTGCCTTCGAGAAGTAGCAGCTTCGGCCCTCGCTTCTTCAGGGCTTGGTGGTTCCTGGCCTATCGACAACAACTGTCATCTCAGCTATTATTCTCATGAGTATCTTAAGTAAAGCTTTCGCATCCGGCAGTATTTCACTGGCCCTGTGCCATCGAGGATTGGCTTCGGGGAGGCGGATATCTATTCAGTTCTTGGAAGCATCTCCCCGCACTCTAGTATCCCAGCCTGAGCCTCTCGCCGCTGATTCTCAAGGGCTATGTTGAGGGCTTCTGTGGATTCTCGGCATGGATGGGCTTCAGAGATTCTTTGTAAGTTCTCCTGAACCCACACAGTAGTATACCCAATTTGCCCTCCGCAGTATTTGTAAGTAAAATAGAAGGAATCCTGCGGCCTCGAGGTCGGCCACACCGGCGTGCGCTTTCCTCCGGTTTTCAAGAACTAGCCATCACTAGTGATTAAGGATTATCCATCCCGTTTTTCTACCGATCCAACTCCTCCAGCCGTTCGATGGCCTTCAGGACCTCTGCCTTGATGGCCTGTATCCTTTCTTCAGCCTTGTTTCTTGGCCGCTCGTCGAAGTCTCTGTGCCCCACTTCTGTCTCCAATGGTTCTCTCAAGGATGACGGTGCTGATAGACCATCTTCTTGACCATTACACTCGGGAGATTCTGTCTTGACCAAGAATATTCCTGAGGCAAAGAAGGTTGCAAAGGCGATGGACCAGAGTATTGCTTGTGGTGTTGAGGCGTAGAAGAAAGAGATCAGCTGCTTGCTCGTGACCTCCTCCAGATTTGGGATGAGGATACTCATCATGCTAGCTGCTGAGAAAATGCCGAATAACAGGCTGGCGATGCCAGCTGCTATCAAGATCGTCCCAAGCAGCTTCTCTAACCTCAAGTTCTGGATCGACCGTCCTTCGAAAGAGAGATTACTTAAAGAGGCACTTAAATTTCAGTGATCAGTCGCTTCTATCAGAAGAGTTGCCGTATTAAGGTTCTCTTGGAGCGATGTCTCCCGATCAGGCTTCGATGCAAAAGATATATTTGAACCCATCAGTCTCTTGTGTCCGCTGAAGGTACCAAAGATGCCGATAACAGATATCGCGAAGAAGCAACTGGCCCAGAGGCACAGGCTGTTCTACAAGGTCTGCAGAAATTGCGGCGTTAAGAACTCGGCCTCAGCATACCGTTGTCGAAAATGCCGCGGCGGGAATCTTCGATGGAAGAAACGTGAACTCGGAGCCAAGTAGATAGTCATTACGTTACTACGGCCTAAGCCTGAATCTGTCTCTTGGAAAGAGGACCACATCCCTGATATTCTCCCGGTCAAGGAGGGCCATGACGAGCCTGTCAAGGCCCATACCCCATCCAGCGTGTGGGGGCATTCCGTAGTCATAGACTTTAAGGTGAAAGTCGAAACTCTCAGGATTCAAGCCCTGCTCTTTGAGGCGTTCAATTAACTGTTGCTTGTTATCTACTCGTGAGCCGCCGGAGGTTATCTCGATCCATTCATACATGAAGTCAAAGGCCTCGCAGATCTCCTTGTTAACTGCTGGCTTGATGTAGAACGGTCTTGCCTTGGTGGGCCACTCTGTCACGAAATAGAACTCTTTCTTGTGGAGTGTGCCAAGGGTTCTGTATGCGGGAGTGGAGAGATCTTCGCCCCATTCGATCTTGAAGCCGTTCTCTTGGAGTTCCTCGATCATCTCGGAGTAGGTGTATCTTTTGAGGGGCAGCTTGGCTTCAGGCAGTCTCACATTCAGCAATTCAAGCTGGCCAGAGCACTCCTCTTTGAGGCGCCCCAGTATGTTTGCCAAGAGGTCCTCCTGGAGGTTAATGACATCATCGCAGTTCACAAAGGCTTCTTCGATATCGACAGAGATGAATTCATTCAAATGTCTTCTGGTGTGTGATTCCTCAGCCCTGAAGAACGTCCCTATTTCGTAGACTTTCTCGAAGACTGTGATCAGCTCCTCTTTGTATAGTTCAGGACTCTGAGCTAGGTATGCTTTCTCCTCGAAGTACTCCACGGGAAATAGTGAGGCGCCGCCTTCGGCGGCAGCAGCTATTATTCTAGGTGTATGTACCTCGATGTGGCCTCTTTCACTTAGAAACTGGCGGATTACAGAGACGATCTCATGCCTAATCCTGAAGATTACCTGATGCTCAGGCCTTCTTAGATCTAGGATTCGAGCATCCAGCCTAACATCGATATCAGCTGGTACTCTCCCAGTGGGGTCCAGAGGCAAGGGGTGACTTGCCGGACCTAGCAATCTCACCTCTTCGGGGATTATCTCCACATGGTTAGGAGCTTCATCTCTTCTTGCCACAGTGCCTCTTATCCCGACAGCGGATTGCCTCGCTAGGCTCTTGACTTTTTGGAAGGTCTCAGGGTCAGTATTCTTGGAGGTCGTCGTCACCTGAACTAGACCTTCCTTGTCTCTTAAAGTGACAAAGACTATGCTTCCGAGATCGCGAAGGTCTTGGACCCAACCGAAGATCGTCACCTCAACACCGTCCAAGTCTGGACTAATGGTGCTAGAGTAGTTCGTTCGGCGCCAACTACCTAATGAATCGGTGTTCAAACTTACTCCCGACCATTTATCCTGAGTTTGAAGGTTCGTCTTAAGACTTGTACTGCTACTTACGATTGTTGATTGATGGACTCCGACAAGTGAATAGCCTCCTTTTCCTGTGCTGACAACATGGAAAATAACCGCTGAGGAACTTGGCTAGATAGGTTTTTTCCTTGAGAATCCTGCACCTAACCCGATTAAACCGACCGAGCTCTCAAACCTACCTCAGCGAGGAACTCTCATGACCATAATGCATTTATGGACCGCTTTCATGTTAGCCTACACCAAAAATGGAGACGTCGGGAAAGCAAGCGACATGTCTTTGACAGATAATCAGCCAGAAACTTACGACCAAGAATCTCCTCACGGTGGCTGGAGGAAAACATCTTGGTAAAGACGAGCTTAGATAGTTTCTGTGTCAAGAGCGGTATTCTGTGCCCAAGATGCGAAGAGAAACTTATGAAAGGCCAGATCACGGACCTTGACCTTAGAATAGTAAGGATACTGTCTGAGCTGGAGAAGGAGTATCCGATACTCCAAGATGTCTCATTCGAACGGGCTGTGGAGTCTGAAGGCGTACTCGCCATTCTGGTCAGCAAACAGGATGTGGGCAAGATGCTGAGCTCAGGCGGCAAGATCGTCCGTGCGCTTGGTGAGAAGATAGGCCGCAGGATCAAGATCCTTGGTTACAGTGGCGATTCCAGGCAACTTATAGAGGATCTCTTCAGCCCAATCTCAATACTGACCATCAACACTGTCTGGCTACCTGATGAGACCACTGAGACCAAGGTCATACTTCACGGAAGAAGACCCAGGCATATGCCGGTAGACTTCGAACTGGCACGCCGACTCGCCAAAGAGATCAGCGGCATGACTCTAAGAATAGAGTTCGAGGCAGCCTAGCGCCGTAGCAGAGAACACATCAATCCATGTCTCATCCGCTTACTTCTTAGGGTCAACGGACTTTATACTCTGCCACTCCAAAATAACTGTAAGGTGAAAGAATGAGATTTAAGGGACGGGACTTTATCTCGCTACAGGACTATGAACGGAACGAGATATGGCGAATCTTAAGGTTTGCGAGAGACCTCAAGAAAAAACGGAGCCACAAGCTGCTTTCAGCCAAGTGCCTGGCCATGATATTTCAGAAGACCTCTACCCGAACATCACCTGAGCCTGGACTCTGGTGATCGGAGAAGAGTGTCCTTTGAAGTGGCCATACGCCAACTAGGCGGGTTTGCACTCTATCTGAACTGGCTGGACCTCCAGCTTGGGCGAGGCGAGACCGTCGCAGACACAGCGATGGTGCTCAGCAGGTATGTTGACGGAATAGTTGCCAGAGTACTGTCTCACAAGACTCTGGACGAGCTGGCAAGATACTCCTCCGTGCCTGTGATAAATGGTCTATCCGATCTTAGTCATCCAGTTCAGATCATGGCGGATCTGATGACTATCTGGGAGAAGAAAGGCCGGCTTGAAGGCCTCAGATTGGCCTACATAGGGGACGGTAACAACGTCTGCAACTCACTTCTAATCGGATGTTCGAAGATCGGCCTTAACATTGTCGTTGCATGCCCGCTCGGATACGAACCGAAACCCGAATTCGTAAGGAACGCCAAAATGAACGCTGAGATTTCGGGTTCGACCGTTGATATCGTGAGATCCGCAAAGCAGGCCGTCCTAAACGCCGACATCATTTACACCGATGTCTTCGTGAGCATGGGGCAAGAGTCTGAGAGAGATGAAAGATTGAGAACATTTCTGCCGGAGTATCAAGTGAATTCTGAATTGCTCTCTTCAGCTCCGAAGGCAATCTTCATGCATCCACTTCCATGCAGGCGCGGCGAAGAGGTTACAGCGGAAGTGATCGACGGACCTCAATCTGTAGTCTGGAACCAAGCCGAGAACAGGCTGCACACCACCAAGAGTCTTCTCGCCCTACTTCTCCACTGAATCAGGCCACTCCGGACTTGCAAGAGCTTGACTGTCCTGATAGCAGCATCCACGACAGACCCGGCTGCCATGAACATCGCTAGGATACTTGTCAAAAACTTTGGGTTTAGAGAGCACACGATTGGCGGAGAGCGAGTTGCATACAAGAGAGACAATATCCTACTGGCTTATATCGAGACAGATGTCCTCGGTTTATGTGAACTTGATGTCGGCTCCGGCACAGAGTCCGCGATCTGCATATCACGCCACAGCAGTGAGAGTGGTAAACCCACGCTGACCGCCCATGTCCCAGGTAACCCAGGATCTGCAGCTGAGCTGGGAGGAACCCCAAGAACAATGGCCTGGGCAGACCCGTACAGGCTTAAGTCAGCACTCATCGAACTCTCTGAGTCTTCCAGTCGGCTTGGACTGGAAGAGTACTCGGTTTCACTGGAGGCAACACATCACGGACCGACCGAGCTTCGGATACCTGTACTGTTCGTGGAGATTGGGAGCACGCGAGAGCAATGGCTAAGTCCTAGAGCAGGTGAAGCTGCAGCTGCTGCCGCCTTCAAGGCCGCCGTGGAACCCAGGGATAGCAGGTCGGCGGTGGGCTTCGGGGGAGGCCACTACTCGCCAAAACACACAACTGCCGTGATCAACGGAGACTTTGCCATGGGGCACATACTTCCAGAGTACTTCTTCGAATACTATGATCCACAAATCGTTGAACAGGCATTCAGGAAGACGACTGGAGGCTGCGAGACGGCTGTGATCGATTGGAAAGGTCTGAAATCTAACGCTAGGAAGAGTCTGATCTCAAAGCTTGAGGAGATGGGTGTAGAGAAAGTAAGAGTGTGACTATGGATTTCAAGACTTCAAACAAGCAAGTTTATTTGTTGGTCTGCCTGTCTAGCGTTGAAATTGGCCGAACAGAATCATGGAGAATCCGTAGGAAGGAGAATCTGTGGGGTCTGCTAGTTGAATATTGGTCAATTCATAGAATCAACAAGAAGACTCATCCACGCCTCCTCCAAACCTAGCAGAGAGGAAGTCTGGTTGCTGCTTCGCATATCCCTACTGGGCATAGGCTTGATAGGAGGAATAGGATTCATGGTGAGGATCCTCTTTCTGTTCCTAGGCACAGGTGTAGCTAGCTAGTCTTAGGGTTAGGATGGAGAACTAAATGATATTCTCGATACGCACTACAGGAGGTCAGGAGAGGACTGTGGCAGAGGTTCTGACATCGAAGGCGCTCATGAAGAAGCTCCCCGTGTACTCTGTTTTGGTTTCCGAAGCGATCAAGGGCTACATATTCGTCGAAGCTTCTGGCCCTCACGTCGTAGACGACGCCATGTCCGGCATAAAGCATGCTAGGGGAAAGACCAAGGGAACGGTCCCGCTCACGGCGGTTGAACGTTTCATAGCAACCAAACCCGCCATAGAGGACCTTAGCGATTCGGATATGGTTGAGGTGATTGCTGGGCCATTCAGAGGATTGAAGGCTAAGATCACACACATGGACAAGGTGAAGGAGGAGGTCACTATAGAGTTGCTTGAGGAAGGATTTGCGACTCTACCCATCACTGTCCATGCAGACTACGTGAGAAGAATAGCAGCAGGCAGGGGTGAGGGAACCGATGGAAAAGAAACAGATTGAGGCATTGGTCAACGGCGGAGAGGCGACAGCCGGCCCGCCCCTAGGCCCAGCACTTGGCCCGCTTGGAGTCAATGTGCTTCAGATAGTCAACCGCATTAATGAGTTGACAAAGGCCTATGCAGGAATGAAGGTCCCAGTAAAGATCATAGTAGATGTCGAGACCAAAGGCTTTGAGGTGGAGATTGGAACTCCGACAACATCAGCTCTCGTGATCAAAGAGCTTGGCGTGGAGAAGGGGTCAGGCAACCCGAAGACCGAGAAGATAGGTAACCTCTCAACCGAACAGGTATTGAAGATAGCTCAAATGAAGATCAAGGACAGTTATGCGAAAGATGTCAAAGCAGCGCTGAAGGAGGTTCTCGGGACCTTCGTGAGCATGGGCGTAACCGTTGATAGCAGAGATCCACGCGAAGTGCAGAAGGAAGTGGATCAAGGAAAACACGACGCACTGCTGAAGTAGACTGCATCGAGAGAGAGCCCGAGGGCCGAGGCTCATTCGATCTAGACTTGGTCCGTTGTTTGAGCAATGGACTGGATGCCACGAGCCTCTGGCCATAAACTCGAAAGTACGAAATGTTCATTAACGCCATTCATTGGAGGGTAATAGCTACCTTTCAGAATTACAACGCAACCTAAGGGGCGTGACGATTGCCACTAACAAAAGAGAACATGAAGAAAGCTCTCGAAGAACTGAGGAAACATGAGAAACGCAACTTCAAGCAATCTCTAGAGCTCATTATCAAACTGAAAGACCTCGACTTGAAGAAGCCTGAGAACAGACTCAACCAAGTAGTCGTACTCTCACACCCCATAGGAAAGCCCATCAAAGTCTGCGTAATTGCGGGCGGTGACCTCGCCCTGAAATCAAAGGAAGCCAAAGCAGACCTTGTGATCGGAAGAGACCAGCTTGAGGAACTCGCAAAGGACAAGAAATCCTCGAGGAAACTCCAGAATGGATACGACTTCTTCGTTGCCGAGGCTTCGCTGATGCCTCTGGTGGGCAAGACCATAGGCCCTGTCTTGGGCCCACGGGGGAAGATGCCGACACCGATCCATCCGAATGCACCGATAGCCGAGGTCATCGAGCAGGCAAGAAGAACGGTTAGAATTCGTGTGAGAGACCAGCCTGTCATACAGTGTAGGGTCGGCAGCGATGATATGTCTGATGACGAACTTGCAGAGAACATCCAAGCAGTCTTCGCAAGTGTCGAAGGGAAGCTAGAGCGTGGTTCTCGAAACATCTCTGTAGTACTCATCAAGACAACGATGGAAAGCCCTGTGAACCTGGCATTCTAGAGGTGACATGGTTTGCCTGCCAGAAGAATTCAGCCAAAGAAGAAAGAAGCTCTCGAGAAGATGAAGAAGATCATGACTGAATACGACGTCGTGGCCGCTGCCGATCTGCACGGTGTCAGATCAACACAGATTCAAGAGATGAGAAAGACCCTCAGAGGCAAGGCACAGATGTTGGTCACCAAGAACAATCTGCTCAAGAAGGCCAGTCAGGAGCTTGAACCTAAGAAAAAGGGCATAAGTGAGTTTGCGTGCTCTCTAGATGGCCCCCTCGCCTTTCTCTTCACGAACATGAATCCGTTCGAACTCATTCTGTTCCTGAACAAGAACAAGGTGAAAGTTCCCGCCAAAGGGGGGGACATCGCTACCGGAGAAATCACCATCTCAGCAGGGAATACTGGTCTGCCGCCAGGACCGATAATCAGTGAGTTCGGAGAGGTGAAGATCCCCACAAAGATCGAGTCGGGAAGCATATGGGTTGCAAAGGACACTGTGGTGGCGAAGAAAGGCGACACGATCTCAGCGAAACTAGCCTCCGTCCTGACACGTCTTGGGATGAAGCCGATGGAGGCAGGGTTGTCGATCATGGCTGCCTACGATAAGGGAGCGATCCTTGGCAGAGACTCACTGACACTGGATCTTGACGAATTCAGACAAAACATCTCCAAGACCTTCATGCAAGCTCTGAGCCTAGCCTGTGAGGCCAGTTATCTCACGCCCGAGAGCGCGCTACCGATCTTTAGAAAAGCTTGGCAGCAAGCCTACGCGCTGGCGGTACAGTCTGAATATGCAACACCCGAGACCATTGAACAGATCGTTAAGACCGCCCATGCTAGGATGCTTGCATTGGAGAATGCAGTAGCCACCGCCAAGAAGCCGGCTTGATCTGGCCTCTGATCGGAAAGTTGACAAAAGGAAATCCTTAAGTGTGGAGTTTCATAGCACGTGTAGGAATTTGGCAATAACACGCGGAGGAATTGAAGCATGATGTACATATATGCGGCGCTGTTACTCCACGCAGCCTCCAAGCCCATCGACCAGGCCAACATGAAGAAGATCCTCACCACGGCAGGGATTAGTGCTGACGAGGCAAGGATCAAGGCGCTCACAGCTGCACTTTCTGAGATAAAGATCGATGATGTTCTCAAACAGGCATCGAGCATAGCTCAGGCTCCTGCAACGCCATCAGCAGCCGCTGCACCCGCTAAAGCCGCACCTGCAGAGGCAAAGAAGACTGAGGAGAAGAAGGAAGAGGAGGCTCTGGCCGGACTCGGAGCTCTCTTCGGCTGATCTGGAGCACCCCAGTACTCTGCGCATCTCTTTCTTCTCTCTTTTCGAGACGTCGGTGGCTGTTGAGTATGCCTAGCCTTGACGGTGAGTTTCAGCTTTCTTTCTTCACGGAGAACGGGTTTTCTAGGAGAAAATGTGAGGTATGCGGCGCACACTACTGGACGCAGAATCCGAGGAGCAGCAACTGCGGCGACTCACCCTGCCAACAATACATGTTCATCGGGAATTCACCCGCAAGAAGGAGTTACTCTCTGGCGCAGCTCAGAGAGCTCTTCCTGAGGTATTTCGAGAAGAATAGCCACACGATAGTCAACCCTTACCCTGTGATAGCCAGATGGAGGGATGACGTATACCTGGTCGGGGCCTCGATCTACAACTTTCAACCTTACGTTACTGAGGGAAGGATGCCTCCACCCGCCAATCCGCTAGTGATAAGTCAACCCTGCATCAGGTTTACAGACATCGACAAGGTTGGCCGGACATTCGGTAGGCACATGACGATCTTCGAGATGGGAGGAGCGCATGCCTTCAATTCACAGGCGAAACAGGTCTACTGGAAGGATGAGACTGTAAGGTTCCACCATGAGCTTTTAACCCGAGAGCTTGGCGTAAGATCAGAAGAGGTCACCTATAAGGAGGACTTCTGGTCAGGAGGAGGCAATGCGGGCCCTGATGTTGAGGCATGCGTGGCAGGGCTGGAGATCTCAACCCTAGTATTCATGATGTACAAGTATGTCGGCGAAAGGCTTGTTGAGATGCCGATCAAGACCGTAGATACGGGCTACGGCATGGAGCGGTGGACGTGGCTCTCACAAGGCTCACCAACGGGATTTCACGCAACTTACGGCCCCCTACTGGACGATGTGGCAGGCATTGCAGACTTTAGGATCGACAACAGGATCATTACAGACGTGGCCAGAGCCTCTTCCATGATCGCACACAAGACACCATCTGAATGGCTTGCAGCAAGAGAGAAGATCGCCCAGAACCACGGCAGCTCCTTGGAGATGCTTGACAGAACCGCATCTTGTTTCCAGAGCATCTGCGCCGTTCTGGATCACACAAAGACCCTATGCTTCCTGCTCTCAGAGGGTGTGGTCCCATCAAACATGCAGGAAGGCTACCTTGCTAGGCTTCTAGTACGACGCACCCACAGGATGCTTAGATCACTTGGGATCGAAGGTAGATTTATCGACATAGTTGAAAGGCAAATCGCATACTGGTCCAGCAATTTTCCGAACTTAGACACCATGAAGGACGAGATCATTCAGGAACTCATGGTTGAACAGGAGAAGTACAGCAGAACCCTTGATAGGGGCGCTGAGTTGGTCAAAAGAATCTCACAAGAGGCCCGAAAGTCCGGGCTGAAAGAGATCACCGAGGAAACACTGGTTGAGCTTTACGACTCACACGGCCTAGTTCCGGAGATCGTCAAGGAGTTCGCCGAGTCCGAATCAATAGACGTTCTGGTCCCGGAGGAGTTCTTCGGCAAAGTCGCACAGAGACACCTTGGCTCAAGGCAACCTGAAGAAGCACCCGTCACTAAGATGCTCAGAGAGAATACTGCAAAGTATCCTGAGACCAAGAAGCTCTACTACCAAGACCCCTATCTTGCAGAGTTCAAAGCGAGAGTTCTTGGAGTGATCGGTGGAAGATACCTCATCCTGGACCAGACATGCTTCTACTCCGAGGGTGGAGGGCAGCTCGCCGACTCAGGAGTCATAGAATTCGACGGAGAGTCCTCAAAGGTCACAGATGTCCAGTCGGTTGGAGATGTCGTCGTTCACACGGTCAGCGGGAAGGCTCCAGCCGCTGGCTCCGAGATCACTGGAACAGTAGACTGGAAGAGGCGTCTGAGTCTGATGAGGCACCACACATCGACCCATATACTCATCGGAGCCGCCAAGAGGGTTCTGGGCGAGCATGCTTGGCAGGCAGGAGCGGCCAAGGATGTTGAGACTAGCCGCTTGGACATCTCACACTACAAACACCTTAGCGCAGAGGAGGTAGACAAGATCGAACAGCTGGCATGCGAGGCTGTCACCAGGAATCTTCAAGTCGAGATCGTCTGGACACCTAGGGATGAAGCCGAGAGGACTTATGGCTACAGGCTCTACCAAGGCGGAGCCGTTCCGGGGGTTGTGATCAGGCTGGTCAAGATCGGCGACTGGGATGTTGAGGCATGTGGAGGAACGCACGTTCGCTCCACTGGAGAGATAGGGATCATCAAGATCTTGCGGACAGAGAGGGTCCAAGACGGTGTAGAGAGGTTGATATTCGCGTCCGGCCCCCACGCCCTGAAGAAGATCCAAGAAGAGGAGGCTGAACTCTCAGAATCCGCCAAGATCCTGAATACCTCAGCTGAGAACCTCTCGAAGGCTGTCCTGACCCTATCAAAGGACATGGACACACTGACAAAGAAGATCATACGCCTCAGGGAACAACTTACTGAGCAAGAGGCAGAGGCTCTTCTTAAGAAGCCCAGAAGGATCGGCAGAACCAAACTCATCATCTGCCAAAAGAGGGACTCTGATGAAGAAGAGATCATAATGCTCGGAAGCAAGATCACCAAAACCGATCCCAATGCAGTCGCAGTCATACTTCTTCTTGAGAAGACGGTCAGAATCTTCTGCTTTGCCGGAAAAGAAGCGATCAAGGCCGGCGCAGATGCTGGAAAACTTGCCGAGGAACTTGCCGTCATCGCTGGCGGAGGAGGCGGAGGCAGAGACTACTTCGGACAAGGCGGAGGAAAACATACAGACAAACTTCAGAAGATCACCAGCACTGCACCCAAGATAGTTTCAAAGCAGTTGAGAAGAAAATGAGCCGCCAGATAGTAGACTGGAGCAGGATCGAGAAGAAATGGCAAAGTAGATGGGATAAGACAAAGATCTTCGAGGCGAACCCCGATCCAAGAAGAAAGAAGATCTTTGTGACCTTCCCCTTCGCCTACATGAACGGCCCACTTCACGTGGGCCACGGATTCACTGCTGCCAAGGTTGATGCATATGCTAGGTACATGCGGATGCAACAGTACAATGTACTCTTCCCATGGGCTTGGCACTGGACCGGAGAGACCATAGCCGGAGCCTCTGAGCGGCTGAGTAAAGGCGATCCTGCAATAGTCAGGGAGTTCAAGGAGATAGACGGTGTCCCGGACGAGGTGCTCAAGAAGTTCGACGATCCCGCCAACATAGCAAGATACTACACTGCCCAGAACAGAGAGACCGTAAAGAGGATCGGTTTCTCCGTAGATTGGAGAAGGGAGTTCCACACAACCTCTCTTGAGCCGAGCTTCAACAGGTTCGTAGAGTGGCAGTACAAGAGACTTCAAGAAGGAGGCTATGTCTTCATGGGCACACACCCCGTTGTCTGGTGTCCCCACTGCGAGAGCCCAACAGGGGACCATGACAGGCTGGAGGGCGAGGGTGCCTCGCCTGAAGAGTACATCCTGATCAAGTTCCGTCTCGGAGACGCTTTTCTTGTCGCCGCGACATTCAGACCGGAGACTATCTTCGGGGTAACAAACCTCTGGCTGAACCCTGACACAGAGTACGTCGAAGCTCAGGTCAACGGTGAGAGATGGATAATCAGCCCGGAGGCCTCCGACAAACTCAGGGAACAGCTTAGGAATGTTGAGGTGATCAAGAGGCTCAGAGGAAGCGAACTTATTGGGAAGGAATGCAGAGACCCCATGGCCGAGAGGCTGCTTCTGATACTTCCAGGATGGTTCGTTGATCCAAGCAACGGCAGCGGCGTCGTCTATAGTGTGCCTGCACATGCGCCGTTCGACTGGGTAGCCCTAAGAGACCTGAGAGCAAAGCCTGAGCTGGCTGAGAAATATGGGATCTCCAGAAGACAAATGGAAGCGATAAGCCCCATAGGGATAATCTCACTTGAGGGTCACGGCGAGTTCCCCGCGATAGAGATCGTGGATGAGCTGGGCGTAAAGGACCAGAACGATCCCAAGTGTGAGGAAGCAACAAAGATCATCTACAAGAAGGAGTTTCACACAGGAGTTCTCAAACCCAACTGCGGCAGATACGCTGGGACAAAGGTCCGTGACGTAAAAGACATAATAGTCAAGGACTTCAGGCAGGCCGGCATAGCCGACTCGATGTTCGATCTCCCGGAACGCGTCGTCTGCCGATGCACAACCCTATGCAGAGTCAAGACCCTACATGGACAGTGGTTCCTACGCTACTCTGACCCTGACTGGAAGCAGAAGACCAAGACACTACTCTCAAGAGCCAGGATCTACCCTGAGACAGCAAGGCAGTGGTTCCTGGATGTGATAGACTGGTACAGAGACTGGCCATGCGCGAGAAAAACCGGTCTGGGAACCCCACTACCATGGAGCCCTGACTGGATCGTTGAGACACTCAGCGACTCCACAGTATACATGGCCTTCTACACAATAGACAAAGAGATACGCAGGCTCAACCTCACCCCCAACCAGCTCACAGATGAGTTCTTCGACTACACACTCCTCGGACTCGGAAGCCCTGAAGAGGTTTCAGAAAAGACAGAGACCCAACATGAAGCATTAAGGTCGATGCGTGAGGAGTTCCTATACTGGTACCCGGTCGATCTGAGGGTATCTGCAAAGGAGCTGCTTCCTAATCACCTGACCTTCTTCCTCTTTCAGCATGCAGCGCTCTTCAAGCCAGAACACTGGCCCAGGGGGGTGGGAGTCAACGGCATGCTGATGATAGAGGGCCAGAAGATGTCCAAGTCCAAGGGAAACATCGTCACACTCAGGAAGGCGATAGAGGAGCACGGCGCCGATGTAACAAGGTGTGCCCTCCTGCTTGGTGCTGACGAGATGGATGATCCTGACTGGAGATCAGAGAACCTGAGAGACATCGGACTCAAGCTGGAGTCTTTCATGAATATGGCCAAGCAGATAATAGACTCCAAGGAAAGCAGGGAACCAAGCCACCTCGATGGATGGCTGATCAGCAGAATACATGACAGGATTATCAAGGTGTCAGAGGGTTTGGAGAACTTGAAAACACGGGCTGCGGCTGAGAATGTGATCTATGAGATCCCGAATGACATAAGATGGTACCTCAGAAGAAGGCAGGATCTGAATCGGAAGTCTGCACTGTCTGTCCTTGAGGCATGGGTGAGGCTCATGGCACCTTTCTCGCCCCACCTGTCTGAGGAGGTGTGGGAGCAACTTGGAAAGAAGGATCTCGTCTCGACAGCAGAGTGGCCAAGGCCGGATGAGTTCAAGAAGAACATCAAGGCAGAGCTGATCGAGGAGATGGTTCAAGAAACGATCGAGGACGTGAACAGCATCATTCGGGTTACAGAGAGATCGCCCAGACGCATCATGCTCTATACGGCTGCGGACTGGAAGTGGAGATCCTTACTAATGCTCCTTGATAAATCGCAGACTCGATCCCCGGAGATCATAGGGGTGCTGAAGGAACTTGCATCGGACCCGACCACAAGAGACAGGATGAAGGAGACTTCCAAGTACGTCCAGACGGTCTCGAAGGAGATCTCACAGATGGCCCCAGAATCTAGGGAGAAGCTTCTTGAAGCAGGAGCCATCGATGAGCGAGAGGCCTTACGAAGGGCGGTAGAGTTCTTCAGCAGAGAACTCAAAGCCGAGGTTCAGGTCTACAGGGAAGATGATGCCTCAAGGTACGACCCTAAGGGTAGGGCTCAGCTGGCCAGGCCGCACAGACCAGCGATCTACATAGAGTAGCGGGACTATCTAGACGAGGTCGAGCCACTTCTCATACCGGGGATCATTTCCCTTAACTACTTCGAAGAACTTGTCTTGCAGCCGCTTAGTTACAGGGCCTCTCGAGCCTGAACCGATCACGCGACCATCTATCTCGCGTATAGGAGTCACCTCTGCAGCCGTCCCGGTGAAGAAGGCTTCATCAGCCATCAAGAGCTCGTCGCGGATCATCTCCCTCTCTGCAACCGGGATCGACATCTCCCTGGCCAACTCCATGACGGAGTCCATCGTGAATCCGTAGAGGGCGCCTGAGCTTCTGGGAGGCGTTATCAGGCAACCATCTTTGATCATGAATATGTTCTCACCAGGGCCTTCTGAAACATATCCGTTCATATTCAGGAGTATTGCCTCATCATACCCACAGTTGAGGGCTTCAAGCTTCGCGAGCACAGAGTTAAGGTAGTTGGCAGTAGACTTGGCGAGCGGCGGAAGCATGCGCGTATCGACTCTTATCCAGGATGATATCTTGCATCTGACACCTTTCTTGAGGCCTTCCTCTCCCAAGTATGTCCCCCACGGCCAGACGGCTATGGCAACGTTCACAGGGTTCTTCAAAGGGTTCAGACCCATCTCTCCGTAGCCTCGGTACACGATAGGTCTAATGTAGCATTCCTTGATCTTGTTGATCTTCACAGTGTCCTTGACGGCTTTTGAGAGTTCATCCATATCGTAAGGTATCTTCATCGTGTGGATCTTTGCGCTGTTGAAAAGACGCTTCATGTGATCTCTGAGTCTGAAGACGGCTGGACCTTTGATTGTGTTGTAGCACCTTATGCCCTCGAAGACCGCTGTACCGTAGTGTAGCGCGTGGGTCAGCACGTGAATCTTTGCTTCTTCCCAGTCTACGAACTTTCCGTCCATCCAGATCTTCTCTGTCTTGTTCAGTTTCAGTTACCTACTGTCTAGTCACAATTCTTTCGGGAGATCTATCCTTTGCGAAAGATGAGAGGTTGAGATTGGCAACCTCTATTATTTATGTTATTCTGGCTGTCCTGGTACGCTCAAGCCTCATCCACCATTCTGGGACTTTGCATTTCGCTCGGTCCCAGTAATCATAGGGCTTCAGATCCAAGACTGGCGACTCATCTTGAGCATCGAGTCCTTTAACCTTGAGAATGTTGCCTCTGCGTTCAAGCAACCTCACTAAGGTCAGTCCTATTGGGTTTGGCCTGTGAGGTGCGCGCGTCGCAAATACGCCTACGAGCGGCATGTCCCGACGACCTCTAGGCCTTGCTCGTCGTATTCTTCTCTCAGCGGGACTGATACCATGCATCCAGAACATAACATTCAGATGCGAGAAGGATTCGATCCCTTCTAGAGCTTGCTCGTACTCTTTGTTGATCACGATCTGTGAATCGAAATGTCGTTCTCGGAGCTTATCCTCTGTCAATTCCGTCCTTACGAACCCTATGGGTTTCAGACAAATCTTACCCAAACTTATCACCTATCATGTGAATACAAGAACCACGCTAGAAGGTCTAGGTTGTCTTCTAGGATTCAGGTTGGGGTAGAGGAGTGTTTCAGATGTTGCGTCTCCTCACCGACTCTCTATCCGGAATGCGGCCCCTAGGTCGATTTCGAATGCGGCAGCCGCATTCTCTATCCCAAAGTTCTCAAGCAGCTGCGGATGTATCTCGCCTACTACGCCGACATTCTCGTCACGGACCCTGACTGTTGCGGCGCGCCCCTTTATGAAGGAGGGGTGTTCGGTCTTCTGAAGGTTCCAACCCTCGACTCCGGCGTTCCTGAGGAGGCTATACAGGGAGGCTTGGATGTCCTCATAACTGACCGTGTAGTCACAAGCGACCGCACCGACCTTTCTCTTGGTGACGGTCTTCGTCGGCATAGTCTCGTCTATTAGGACTATGTCACCACATTCAAAGATCTTCTGCGGATACGGAACGTGTTTGTTAGAACCCAGAAAACTGAGTAGACCTGGAAGAAGCCAATTCCTCAGGACTGAAAAGTCCAGGCTTAGAGGGTTAGCTACCTCTGCCGTCCTCTGAGCGGGGACATTCATACTCTCAGTCGTCATTTGCTTGCTTGTCATGACGTAGTTTAGCACTTCAACGAATCCTAGGCCAACCATCAGGTCGCGTACCTTTCTCGTCAGATTGGTTAGCTCTCTCTCTGAGCCAATTGTTGCTGTCGGAGGCATGACGGGCTTCAGCTTGTTGTAGCCGTAGCCTATTGCAAGATCCTCCACAAGGTCGACTTCGTGCATGATGTCCGCCCGATACGCAGGTATGGTGACTGTAAGCTTACTCTTCGAAACCGACCTGACCCCGTACCTCATTCTCTTAAGAAGAGCCGCAGCCTCAAGAGCCTTGAGATCAAGACCTAACGTATCGTTAACGAAAGTGAGGTGGAGCTGCTTTGTGTACGGTTTTAGGTCGGGCGTCTTGATCTCTTGGTGGCCGTAAATTACTCTTGCCGACTCTACCTTTCCTCCGCGCTCTGCCAGACTCGTAACTAGTATGTTGTTGACGAAGCTGACAAGTCGCATATCTGTTCCTGTTACATCTAGCAGAAGGTTGGATGTCTCTGGGATTACCTGGGTCACAACCCCGTTTATTATGGGCGGCAGCGAGAGGACCTTGCCTTCAGAGTCATAGAGCAGCGGATATGCTGGGAAATCCTTGATGATCCATCCGTATTCGCGTCCCTTTGGAGTGGATCCCAGTATCTCGTGACCGTTCATCTCTCGCTCTTCGCCAAGGGGTGTAAATCTGATCTTGCTGGGCTCGATGCCGGCGTAGGTCAGCTTATGCGTTACCTTGTCAGCGTCGTGAACCCCAATCGAAACCTTGCTTCGGTTCCTGCAGTAAGTCAGATGGAGCTTCTCCTGAAGTTGCATTATCTGTCTTACAGAATCATCGGTGAGTCTCAGATCTCTTATGATCGCGCCCGCGATGTATGGTCGTACATTCTTTATTGACCGGTCGACTCGGATACTCAGGTCTCCTTTCTCTACCCTGTAGTTGGCTAGCCCCACCTCCACATTAAGGAGGCCCCTTAGCTCTCTGGCTATCCCCTCAGAGCACAGTAGGTCCGGTCTGTCTGAGGTGATTTCGAGGGAGATCTCATCTCCTGAGATGTTCTCAACCTCACATTTCATGAGGAATAGCTTCTCTGATAGGAGTTCAGATGATATCTCTCTTCTCACGAGTTTGCAGAGGTCTTTGTAGCCTACTTGTAGCGTTGGCATCCTTTTTCACCTGATAGGTTTCTCTCTAAGCCATTCAAGCCTTCTGGAGTGAAGATCTCTGATATCGTCTTCGCCGAGAGCGATCATGGCGAGTCTGTCGAAACCCATTCCCCAAGCGATGACCGGGAAATCGATCCCTAGAGGCTCAAGAACCTCAGGACGGAACATTCCTGCTCCAACAAATTCAATCCACCCCAGCCTTGGGTGCTTGACAAAGGACTCGACGCTCGGCTCAGTGAACGGGAAGTATCCGGGCTTGAACTTGACCTCGCCGAGCTTCAATGTTGAGGCGAATCTCTCAAGAAAACCGAGCAGGTGTCGCAGATTGATCCCTCTGTCCCCGACTATTCCTTCCAGTTGAGAGAACTCCATTGAGTGCTTTGCATCTAACACGTCGGGCCTGAATACTTTTGAGAGGCAGAACATCTTCACCGGAGGGGTCTTGTGTGAGGCTAGATACCTCATGGAGACGGCTGTTGTCTGAGTTCTTAGAATGAGTCTCTCAGCAATCTTCCTGCTCCAGTTGTATCCCCAGCCTGTGGAGCCTGTCTTCCAGCCATTCTCATGAGTTCTCTTGACTCTCTCGACAAGCTCTTCATCATCTATGTGTCCAGAGGACGGATCCTTGAGAATGTAGCTGTCATGTATCTCTCTCGCAGGGTGATCTTGAGCTTGGAATAGGACATCGAAGTTCCAGAACTCCATCTCGATTAGGGGGCCTTCGTGCTCCGTAAACCCCATTGCAAGAAGGATTCTTCGGGCTTCTTCCATGAACTCCACATAGGGGTTCTTCTTGCCCGGATAGATTGCTGGCGGCGAGGCTGTTATGTCGTATTCTCTGAGTTCAACGTTCCTCCATTCTCCGCTTGTTATCATCTTGGAGGTTAGAGCTGTAACGGCCTTAGTGGCTTTGATCTCGGGCTCTCTTAGAAGAAGACCTTCAGGGGTTAGCTCCACTTCTCGTTCAATCTTCTGGAAGGTTTCGAGAAGGTTCCTGTTCTTGAGCCTCGATATGGTCTCTCTCAGTTGAGGGCTGAGATCTTCAAATCTAACCTCGCCCTTTTGATGTATGAGACGCAAAGCCTCCTCGTCTGGATCAGACGAGACTCGCCCGCGGCTCTTGATGCGAACTAGCCCCTCCCGTTTCAGGATCTCACCGAGGCGTTTTCTGCTGATCCAGCCCAAGACTATGGGGATCGTATCCTCTCCCAGATGTGCCTTGGCGATAGCCTCATCAAGGCTTGCCTCGCCTCCCAGTGAATGAACCGTCTTGGCCAACCTGGATTCTGGGAGACCAAGCTGCGCGTATGACGTACCCTCCTGGTTAAGCCTGACCAAGAGTATTCTCTTCTCATTTATCTTGACAAACCCATTCTCTGACAGAGCCAAAACCGCACGCATGACCGCCGCGTCTCTGAGGCCCGTTCTATCGATCAGTTCTGGAAGTGGCGCCTTCCCGCCAATCTCCTTCAGGACTGAAATGATCTGTATCTCATTCTGGCGCAGTACTGACATGACAATCAACCATTAGGCTGAACCGAGCAATCCTACCGGAAACATCTCCTGATACTCCAAACCAAGTACGATAAAAGAGTGGCGTATATCTTACTGATTGGTCCCACAACGAGGGCGGCGAACGTTCACACACAGTAACCCGTGTAGACAAAGACGCCTCAGTAAGTCTTAGAAGCATAAGCCCCGATCTAGTTATTGACGGTGAGCTAATGGAAGGCTTGACCGAGATAGGTAAGATAAACCATTACTACTCAAAGATCGAGGTTGCCGTCATCCAACTGAAAGCCCCACTGAAAGTTGGCGAGACAATCGTGATCAAGGGTGCCACTACCAATGTTGAACAGGTTGTTGACTCTATGCAGATCGAACACAAGAACGTTGACAAGGCTGAGCCAGGCCAGTCGATAGGCCTGAAGGTTAAGGGAAAGGTCAGAGAACACGATATTGTCTACAAGAAGCAGTGAGCGCCGACGATTCTAGCCAGCGCCGACTGGTTTCTTTCCCTGAATCTTCAAGAACCTCTCTAAGTACTCGCCGAAGTGTTTGTTGCCCTGAAGATACTCTCCGTATGAAACCAGAGCAGCCATAGCCTGAGCGGTATCCTCTGGCGATGGGTAGGCTGGAATACCCAGCTTCTCAAATCGAGACCTAATGTAGAAGGCCATCTCAGTCTCACCGATGTCACACGCAACGATCGGCTTTGATGTCTCAGCAGCCATCCTACCTATTCGATCTACGAAATCCTCCTGGAGCGCTGGAAGATGGTGTATCCCAATGACGATGACGCCGTCTACCTCACTGTCCGCGATCACTATCTTCATCGCCATCTCAAACATCTCGGATGTTGCTGATCCTGTCAGGTCCACTGGATTCCTATTCTGAACAAACGTCGGGATCACCCCTCTCTCTTTCAGTTCATTGAACTTGGTGATGGTCTCATCAGAGAAGATCTTGACGTTGATCCCACGTGATTCGCACTCATCTGCAGCCATGACTCCTGGTCCTCCAGCATCGGTCACTATGGCGATGTTTCTGCCTCTGGCTGGAGGCTGGAAGGCAAGGGCCTTTCCCATGTTGAAGAACTCCGACATATTTGATGACTTCACCACCCCGACCTGGAGGAATGCTGCATCATATACGGCGCTAGTTCCGCTCATGGCACCTGTATGTGACGCTGCTGCTCTGGCTCCTGCTTTTGTTTTACCCGACTTAAGGGCGACTATGGGCTTGATCTTCGTAACCTCCTTGGCCACTTCCATAAACATTCTGCCTCTGTCTATGCTCTCGACATAGAGGAGGATGGCCCTGGTCTTCTCATCATCACCTAGGTAGTAGAGCATCTCTGGCTCGCCTACGTCGCTCTTGTTTCCGAAACTGACGAACTTGCTGATCCCGATCTGTCTTCCCGTAAGGTAGTCCAATGCAGCTACGCCGAAGGCCCCACTCTGACTGACCATTGCTATATTTCCTTGCATCGGGCGTGGGGTTGCAACCATCACGTCTCCTGTGCTGAGGACTTTCGTCTCAGGGAGAAACAACATGTCGACTCCTGAGTAGGAGTCGAAAACCCCCAAGCAATTCGGTCCGAGCAGTCTGATTCGGGCTTCCCTAGCGATCTTCTTAACCTGTTCCTCTAGCTCGTGATTCCCGACTTCGCTGAAACCTGCCGAGATTATGACAGCTACGCTGACACCCTTCTCTGCAGCGTCACGCATTACTTCGGGCACGTTCTTGCCTGGAACAACTATGACAGCTGCTTCGATGTCGTCCGGCACCTTCTTCAGCGATGGATAGCATTTGTAGCCGAGGACGCTGTCGTCGTGAGGGTTGACTGGGTATATCTCGCCTTTGAAGATTCCTCGACGTTTGTTCTCTGCGAAGTTCGAGAAGATCACGTTGCCCGCTTTGTTAACGTGTCTGGAAGCACCTATCACCGCTATGGACTTGGGATTAAAGAAGAGATCCATCTTTGCGATAGTGTTTGCTTCCTCTGTCTCAAGTTTGATCATTGTCTGCTCAGACCGTTGGGCGTCACTATTGATTTCAACGTTGCAATAAGCCTTTCCAATCTTCGAATCGCAAGTCGCCAGCTTTGAGATCTTGGCAAAGTTTAATTAAATCAGGTGCTGTCGTCTGGGTGGGGTCGATCATCCCAAGAAGGGGCCGTAGATGATTATGCCATCAAGCATATTCACGCGGACTCTAGTCAGGGATGACGACAGCCGACCCGGCAAGTCCTGCTGGGTTCCGGCCGCCAAGGGCTCCAGAAGAGACCTGAGTAAGGGTTTGCTGACCTCCAGAGGAATGAAGAGCTTCAGGAGCACGGGAAGAAACCCGTAGGCACAATCTATGGCGGAAGTCGAGGGTTCAAAATGGCTCCTAAGGCCATGACAGTCCCTTCGGCCCCACCAAAAGCGACAGATCGATCGAACACCGTGCGGACAATTGTTCTGATCTAGATGGCTCTTACCACAGTTCAATTCGAATGGCTAATTCTTGGCTAATGTTGATTGAGGATGTTCGAACCGAAGATCCCTGCTCTGGCTGTTGTCGGTAAGAAGGCCTCAGGCAAGACTACTGCTGTCGAGATCATCGTGAAAGCCTTGACCAGCATACCCCTATCTGTAATGGCTGTGAAACACGTCAGCCAGGAAGGGTTCACTCTGGACAGAGAAGGTACTGACACGTGGAGACACTGGAAGGCAGGCGCCAAAGTAGTATCAACCATCTCCGATTCTGAGAAAGCCATAATGATAAAAAACGGTGGACAGATGGACTTGAACGAATTCAACTCCTTGGCTAAAAAAGTCAACGCGATAGTCTTTGAGGGTTTCTCATCGCTCTTGCTGAGAGAGCAGAATGTTGGAAAGATCATCTGTTTGAAGGAGTGGGCTGAGAAGAACACTTATCTTTCGAGTCTGAAAGGCGAGGTGGTCGCTTTTTGCAGCCTCGCTCTTAGAGGAACGGAAGTGCTTAAACTTGGACTCGATGACGAGATCTTGGCTGACCGTGTGATCCAGTTCGCTAGAACTTGGGCTCAATGATGGAATGGAGAAGGTGCTGTGAAGATCAGGATCGGACTTGTCGGTTTCGGGAGCTGGGGCAAGAGACACTATGAGAACTGGAACAGGATCTCAGAAGCAGAGATAGTAGGAGTCTACGATCCGGCCTACAGGGGCACAATATTCAAAGACTCATTGACTTCGCTGCTGAAGGCCGCCGACGCAATCGACATTGTTGTTCCAGCTGACAGTCTTGCGGACACCGCTATCGCGGCCCTCGAGGCATCTAAACACGTTCTGATCGAGAAACCGATGTCAATCGACGCGGCTGGAGCTAGGGAGTTGCAGAAGGTGTCGAACTCTCACAAAGAACAGGTAGCGATGGTTGGTTTCATCGAGAGATTCAATCCCGTATTTGTGAAGCTCCAATCAATCATCGGAGACCTTCAAGGACCGGGGAAGATCTTCTGCCAGAGGTCCGGTTCACCGACACTAGTCGCTAGGCAGACAGGAGTATTGAAAGACCTGGCCATTCACGACCTAGATCTCCTGAGGTGGTATCTGGGTGAGCCCGACTTTGCAGCTGTGAGGTTCAGAGAAGGGTTCTATCTCAGTCAAGTCGAGGTTAGGTTTGGTGACGTCGAGGCCATAGTGATATCGGACTGCCTTGGGCCCAAGATTCGGCGATGGGTCTTGACGTACCCGACAGACAATATCTTCGCATTCTTTGAGAGTGACAGATGGAGGCTCTACATGAACAACGCAGAGGTTGCGGTCGACTGGCATATGCCTCTTGAGCGGGAACTAAGATACTTCCTTGAATGCATTGAGAAAGGAGAACAGCCCGCCCCCTCAGTCTACGATGGTCTTAGAATGCTAGAGATAATTGAGAGCGCCTTGATCCAGAGCTCGTGACGGCTCAAATAGTTTAAGTAATCGTAGTGTGAGATCATCTCTGCCATAACACCGTTATAGGATGGTTTGTTGATGACCTCCGAGAGTGCCGAGTCACACCGTCACATCCACGAGGGTCGGAACCCCACAAGAGAGGCGTTTGTGCAACAGAAAGGAGAGCCTCAGCTGATATGTCTCAAGTGTGGAGGGTTCACAGAGAACGGAACAATATGCGTCCGCTGCATAGGCGGCCTGCGATTCCTGGAGCGGTCTATCGACCCTGAATGGCTCAAGAGTGAACTGGAGAGGATAGTAGACCATCTCGGATCCGATATAGAGGCTGCCTTCAAGAAAGACCCTGCCGCACGGTCGCTCATGGAAGTCCTCTACTACCCGGGCATTCAGGCACTGCTTCTGCACAGGATTGCACATTTCTTCTGGGACCTCAAACTTCCTTACATTCCCCGCTACCTCAACCTTGTGAGCCGTCAGATTACTGGAATCGACATTCATCCTGGCGCAGAGATCGGAAGAGAGTTCTTCATCGATCACGGCACCGGCGTGGTCATAGGAGAGACCTCAAAGATCGGGAACAATGTTACGATGTATCAAGGAGCAACGCTTGGAGGCACAGGCGGCTCTCGCGGTGAGAGGAGACATCCGACAGTCGGGAGCGATGTAGTCATAGGTGCAGGAGCAAAGATCCTAGGCCCGATAACTGTTGGAGACAGGGTGAAGGTAGGCGCAAACTCAGTGGTCACAAAAGACGTACCCCCAGACAGCACCGTTGTCGGAGTTCCAGGCACAGTAATAGCCAGGAAAGGTGAGAGAATCCCGAAGATAGACCTGGCACACGGTGAACTTCCAGACCCGTTCAAGGAGAAGATCCTGCTGCTGGAAGAACGCATAGCAGAGCTTGAGAAGAAACTCCGCGAAAGAAAATAATGCTCCAAAAACATTCACCTAGCATGCTCGTGCAATCGCTACACCCTCATAGCAACAAAAGCATCTCGCACTAGCTCCGCCCCAACGGCAAGAACATCCGGGTTCAGTAGAGATTAGTATGTTAATGCCAACTAGCTCGCATCTGACATGCTAGTCTCCTGGGATGAACCAAGGCGGCGTACCATCAAATGGTAGCATGAAGGCTCATTCGTGGTGATTCTGCATTCTGATCCTCTCTATTCTAGAAAGCTACCGCACAGTTCAATCCCGATAGTCTTTTGAACAACGGTCTTTTTGAACTCCTCTCCGCGAATTCCGTCTCGTGTAGTTTGGGATTCTTAGGATTTCTGATTGAAGGCGGGAGATCGCGCGGCTATGAACTAGTTGATCTATCTGGATAAGGCTAATCTGTTCTTGCAGTGATAAGTAGACTAGCGGAAGGAATTTCGATGAAAGACAGGATCGGCCTCATCTTTGCCGTTGGCGCAGTGGCATTTGCTACGTTCATGCTTGCCTCCGGATTCTACATATACTTCATCACCCTTGCATCCTGGGACAAGGTTGCCCCACAGTTTCTAAGCAGTAGGGTGCTGGGGGCTCTATTCATCAGTGTGTCCTCATCATTCATCGTTGGAATACTCGCGGTGTTGGTTGGAGTGCCTTTCGCCTACTTCCTCACATACAAGGAGTTCAGGTTCAAGTCAACCTTGGAGACCCTGATGGTTGATCTTCCGCAGACGTTCCCACCTGTCACTGTTGGACTCGTCTATCTGCTCCTGTTCGGACCCGGATCACCTGCGAACATAGCATTCACATTTGCTGCAGTCGTCATCGCAAAATTCTATGTCTCTTCACCATTCATGGTCGGCTTCGCTGCCAGGCGATTCAGGGAGGTCAAGGCAAGAGGGCTTGACCTGATGGCAAGATCTCTGGGAGCCAACACAAGACAGCTGCTCGTCCGCATCATAATCCCACTGTCCAGGAGAGACCTGCTTGCTGGCTTCTCCCTCACTTGGGCCAGAGCAATGGGAGAACTGGGTGCCACAATGGTATTCGCGGGGATAATACCTTGGAAGACAGAAGTCATACCAACACTTGTGTACAGCGTCTCCCAGACCGAGCCACATACCGCCATAGCTGCGGCGGTCGTTGCAGAGACACTCTCGATAATCGCCCTAATCTCGCTGAAGCGCGGCGTAAGGGAGAGAAGATGAAGACACTCAGGCTTGAGAACATCTGCAAGAGCTACGGCGAAGTGAAAGCTCTTGACAGAGTGAACTTGGAGATCAACGCGGAAGAATTCGTGGTCGTCATGGGGCCTAGCGGATGCGGAAAGACGACGCTTCTCCTAGTAGTCCTAGGGGCACTTCAGCCTGATGAAGGACACATCTTCATGAACGGAAAGGTTATCGACGAACTTCCAACAGAGGTCAGAGGTATGGGTTACGTACCTCAGGACTTCGGCCTCTTTCCACATCTGAGTGTCCGGCAGAACGTCGGCTTCGGACTTGAGGTCAAGGATACTCCCAGTAACATCATCGATCAGACAGTGGACAAGATGCTATCCTTTGTCCAACTCACTCAATACTCTGATAGGAGGCCGAGCGAGCTCAGTGGCGGAGAAAAGCAGAGGGTAGCCCTCGCTAGGGCCTTAGCCACCAATCCCTCACTGCTACTTCTTGATGAGCCCCTCAGCAGCATTGATGAGGCCACAAAAACAGATGTTAGGGAACGCCTCAAGAAAATCTTGAAAGAGGCAAAGGCAACCACGGTGTGCGTCCTACATAACCCTGAGGACGCATTCACCTTGGGAGACAGGATCGCTGTAATGAACAAAGGTCGAATAATTCAGATCGGCACGCCTTCAGAACTCCTGCAAGAGCCCAAGGACAGCATTGTCAAGAGACTAATCGCTTCAATGTACCTTTAGAGTAACGACCGGTGTGATATTGTTCCTCTCCAGTGGAGGAGGGCTAGGTCGAAAGGTTCACGGGCCTCAAAGTCGAAGTGAATAACATCTCTTGGGATGTTACCGAAAAGAACTCATCGCAACTGCAGTAGCTCGACAGAGCACATGACAGTTTTAAGCCTCTTAGGACAATTCATAGTCTATGAGGCCCGAGGACCTGACGGCTGGACAATCTGAAGAGATACTGCGTGTTAGAGATTTCTTGCGCAAGTGTCCGATGTTCGCAGTTGTGTTGGTCTTCCTCTTTGCCCTGGCAGTGGGAGGATTACTTAGGATGAGTTTCGCCATATTCACTCTCCTAGCTATTATTGGCGGGTTCGCTCTGCCGATAATATACGGTGTCAGAATAGGGCTGTCGCCTCACGAGTCGATCATTCTCTGCTTGGCCATATTCACCTTCCTGTCATATGCTTCTCTTTGCATCTTGTACCATTTGGAGAGTCATGCAAGTGCCAAGAGTTACCTAAAAGCGCTCAAGAGTCGCTTCAAACCAGTCTATCGTTTTCTCAGAGTCTACGCCGGGAGATCTGGCATCCTCGGCATTCTGGCCTTGAGCACGTTTCTCGCCGGATGGTGGCTGGCTGTGATGATAGCCTTCATCACTGAGCTTGAGATACTTCACGCGATGATCGGGATATTTGTTGGGCTTGTTGCCGGAGGGCTGCTTGCTTGGGGGCTATACTATGGGATTGAAAGGGCTGTGACCAGCCCACTTCTGTTGGCTTCTATATTCATTGGCATTGGTCTTGCTGTTGGGACGGTAATGCAGATACAGGTTGCCAGAATGAGAATGCGGAGAAGGATAAGAGGCAAAAAGAGCTCAGCGTGAGTTCTACAGGTTTTCGGAGTGAGCTTCTGTTAAGATTCTAGATCCTTGACGGGCCTGACCGAGAACCGACTTCAGCCCTTGATGGTAACAGCAGCTAACGGGCTTGTGTTGAAGCCTTGCTGGTAGGATTGGACATAGAAGTAGAAGGTTCCACCTTCTGTGGATCCACTGTAGAACTTGAAGCCGTCGAGGCTGAGGCCGTCGCTCGATACTGAGACCTCGAATTCGAATTCGTAAGGCGGCCTCGTTGATACTACAGCATATCCGATCGGCTCCCTAGAATCAAGAGTATAGAGAACTACTCTCTCCGCAGCTGAGTGATAGCTGGTTCCTGAGATTGTGAATGTCTGTCCCACAGAGACCGTCGCGGGCGCCTCGATCACTATGTCCCTGAAGAAGTATTCATAGTATATCTTGGGTGGGTATACTCCGGACAAGACGACAGCGATTAAGGCAATACTGTAGACGCTTAGTTGCGTTGTGTGACTCAGCCTTTTCAGATTCCATCTTGGCATTTAGTAATCTGAGTCTCTGTTTCCGTCTGCCCGCTCTTAAACGTTCTTTGAACGGAACACACGTCGGTCGACTGTACGGAGCCTCAGGATTGTGCCAAAGACATCGGTGTCAGGAGTACTTTCCGTATTTTCTTGCCTCGTCAACCATTACCTCAATGTTCTCTGTCTTCACGTTGCTATGAAGCGAGTTGCTGTCTGAAAGTATAAAGCCTCCATCTTTCGCCGCAGCATCTATGCACCTTCTGACGTCCTGCCTAACATCCTCCTCTGAACCGTAAGGAAGAATGTGGACACAGTCAACGTTCCCGCGCAGAAAGATCCTGTTACCATACCGGCGTTTGACATCCCCAAGATCCATGACTGCTGGCTCAAACGGATGCATGCCGTCATAGCCAAGATTGACGAGCTCGTCGAGTATGGGATAAAGGTTCCCGTCAGAGTGTTTCATGACGGGGATGTTACGAGAGTGGCATTCATCAATGAACTTCTTGATGTAGGGGAAGAAGAATTCCCGAAGAATTTTGGGCGAGAACATAGGTCCCTTAATGTCTGCCAGGTCATCCCCCTCAACAATCATGTCTACACCCATCTCGATGAGTCGTCTGATCATGCCGATCTCATATCTGAAGGCCTTCTCGATCAGTTTCCTTGCGAATTCCGGTTGCCGGTATATGTCGAAGGCTAGCTTATCGAGGCCGCCTCTAATCTGGTAAGGAGCATGCACTACGGAATGGCACCAACCCATGACTGGGTATTCATCCGCAGCTGCCTTCAAGGTCTCTTCCACCAGATCCATGTTTAGATCTTCTGGATTCGGCAGCTCAAACTTCTCCAAGTCACTTGGAGATTTTACTATTCCATCGATCCAGTACACAGTTTTGACATCTGCTTTAACCTTATGGATTCTTCCCAGATGATCAACGTAGCTAGTCTCATCGATGAAGCTGGGCTTGAACCCGTCGGGATAAACGTTCCAGTCATTGAGAATCAAACAGTCAAAATCAAGCTTCATCGCGGTCTCATTCAGAAGTCTCTGATTATGTTTTGACACATCATTCATGTCAAGGTCATCCTTCTTCGACGTGAGGAATATAGAGGGACTCATAGGCGTCTTGCCGAGAATCCTTTGCGCGTGGATTAGATCTAGAGCTCCATCGACCGGAACCACGTCTGGAACTTCAAGATGTACAGCCTTCATATACCGATCTTTGTGGGATACCAATCTTCTTCCCCCTGGACACCAGCTGAGTTCACTATAGGGGGTGAAAAAGCTTTTGAGAGACGACGCGAATGCGTGCCATGAAGTTCGAAGCATCAAGTCTTAATTAGCTTTCATCGCCGTCTTGTTCTTGATTCAAAGATGATCTCTGAAAGAGCAAGGTCAATCAATCCAAGCCTAACCCTCGGCATAACCGCCACGGCCAAGAAGCTGAAGAAAGAAGGAAAGGACGTAGTGACCTTCGGGGCTGGAGAGCCAGATTTTCCAACCCCAAATAACATCAAGATGGCTGCGATCAAGGCCATAAACGACAACTTCACCTACTACACACCTACAGCCGGGATCGACGAGCTCAGGCAAGCCATCTCTGATAAACTCCGGAGCTTCAATGGGTTGTCGTATGAGCCTTCGGAGATAGTCGTTTCATGCGGAGGAAAACACAGTCTCTACAATATCATGCAGGTCCTTCTCAACCCAGGCGATGAGGCATTGTTGACTGTGCCATACTGGGTCAGCTACCTTGAACAGATCAAGCTTGCGGGCGCTCAGCCGAGACTTGTTCAGACAGATGAAGACAACAAGATCAACATGACTGAGATGAGAAGACAGGTTACAACCAAGACAAAGCTACTCGTATTGAACTCACCCTCGAACCCGGCCGGAACCGTACTTAGCCAAAGCGAGCTCGAGTCGATTGCTGATCTTGCGCGGGAGCATGATCTCTGGATCGTCTCTGATGAGGTCTACGAGGCTTTTGTCTACGATGGCCTGAGACATGTCAGCATTGCTTCTCTAAGTGGAGAGATCAAGAAGAGAACGGTCATATCAAACGCGTTCTCTAAGACATACTCGATGACCGGTTGGAGGGTAGGTTACACCGCCGGGCCAAAAGAGGTTATTGAAGCGATCGGAAGACTCCAAGATCATATGACAAGTAACCCTACCAGCATAGCGCAGATGGCTGCTCTTGAAGCCCTAAGGGGCCCGCAAGACTCTGTCAAGACAATGGTTGAGGCTTTCGACCAGAGAAGAAGGATCATGGTGGCTAGACTGAATGAGATGAAGAACGTAGAATGCCAGATGCCCAAAGGCGCATTCTACGCATTCCCCAGGATCCAGTTTACAGGTCTTTCATCAATGGAGTTTTCAGACAGACTTCTCCGCGAAGCCCTTACTGCGGTAGTGCCAGGAATCGCTTTCGGCAGAGATGAGAACATAAGGCTAAGCTACGCTGCCTCGCTACAAGAGATCGAGAAGGGCATGGACAGAATACAGAAGTTCTGCAGCAAACTCTGATAAGTGGGAAAATCTAAGTTAGAACACTCTATAGAAAAGAGAGCCCTTGATGCTCACACCTAAGAGCCGTAACGGGTCAAGTTTTGTGAAAGTGGTCGGCCTTCCCTATCTGATATTCTATCATAGAAAGAGGGAAGTCTATTGAGCCCCTGTCTCGTCGGAGGATCTTTCAAAGGCAAGTGCGCGCGCTTTGTCGCTTACAGATATGGATAGGATAAGACACATTTCACAGATATTGCCGATGGAGTCTCTCAAAAGCTCATATATGTTGCTGAACAGTTAGTTCGCTCGTTGTGAGCTTGATTAGGTAGTGATGAAGAATGTCTAGCATTCGCAAGATTGTTGACGATATTGGCAGATACGATACGGCGAAGATCTCTGACATACTCGATGAAATGGGTTTCAGAGGGGCTATGTCTGCGGGCATCCGGCCTCTCTTGGAAGGGCTCAAGATCTGCGGCCCAGCTGTGACTGTCGAAGCAGTTCCAAGCACAAGTCCGAGCACAACATCGATCCTCTTTGAGGCAATAGATTCGTGCAGCAAAGGAGATGTGATCGTTGTCGGTGTGGGTGGAGATGAATCCTGTGACAGTTGGGGTGGATTGGTGACACGATGCGCAATGATGAGAGGTGTTGCCGGAGTCGTTACGGATGGGCCTGCTAGGGACTTTAAAGAGATCAAGGAACTTGGTTTTCCCGTTTTCTCCAAAGGTCTTGTGCCTGCTTCCCCAAAGGGCAGAAGAATATACACCGGCTACAACAAACCGATTCTATGCGGAACAGTTCCTGTTAAGTTTCAAGACATAATCTTTGCAGATGATGATGGCGTTGTTGTCATTCCCAGAGAAGAAGTTGAAGTTGTAGCCAAGATCGCTGCAAGAGTCGAGACGGCTGAGAAGGAGATAATTCAGGAGATTCAGAAAGGGATTCCAGCAAAGATCGCTCTTACCAAGAAGCGTGAGGGAATGGAGATAATCTGAAGCTCATCGTTGCGACTTGAGTAAGCGAACGTTCATAACATCACCTACTATGTTCGCGAGATCAAGCCCAGACGGATGCCCGCCAGCGTATGCCCAGGGTCTAGCTTGCAGACTGTCACATCGTTCTCTTTGAGAAAAGGGTCGCGAGTGGCAAGAGTATTATGGTGCTAATTGAGAGTACAAGCAGGTCAATACCTATCCCCTCCAGCCCAAGCCCGAGATACATTATCCTTCTTAGAGCTTCATTCCCCCATGTCCAAGGAAGCATTCTTGATACTGCCCGGCCTCCTGGAGCCAGCGTCTCAGGACTCGAGAAGGCTCCTGACAGCTGGAAAAGCGGGAATGTGATGGCGATCTCGAGAATAGTCAACGTTGAGGAGCTTCGGACTCTTGTAGAGATCATCAGACCAAAAGCTAATGTGAACATCGCCATCAGTGATGTTGTCAGATAGACAAACGGTATGCTGCCTCGAATAACCATCCCTCTCAGAACAAAGATGATAAGTACGAATGTGGTTCGAAGAGCATTGGTAACAAGTGTCGCAGCCATCTTGCCACCATAGATTGAGATAAGATTCATAGGAGTAAGCACAAGACGTGGAAAAGTGCCACGCTCACGCTCTCGAGTTATTGCATTCACAGCATCGTCGAAGGCACCAAGGATCGTGATCAATCCAAGAAAGCCTGGAAGTATGGAATCGCCAGTCATCGGCCGGCCTGAAATAGGTTTAGACACTACCTCAACGGCAGTAAGCCTTAGATCACGTTCAGTCTTGTATTCCTCCAACAATGCTTGCGATTGCTGTGCAGCTGCCGCTGTGATCATCATACTTGCAGTAAGCTTGGAATTGTCAGTTTGAACTACTATGAATGCTTCTTTAGAGTTCACTATCTTGTTGCCGAATCCTGCAGGTATGACTACTGACCCTATTACTTTGCCTGTCTGAACCGCGTCCACGGCTGCTTCCTCTGTCTGCACTAGTTCAGCAATACGGACCAATCTAGAAAGCGAGATCTTGTCAATAAGCAACTTCGACTCTCCTGAACCATCCAGATCAGCTACTACGATAGGGAGGGCATTGGGATCTCTGAAAGCTGAAGAGATCACCATGAATATGCTGATCAAAAGAATAGGGAACATTACTGTTAGGGCTAGTGATAAAGGATCGCGGCTGAGCTGTTTCAACTCCTTCTTTGCTATTACGCCTGTATCACGCAGCATGCGATTCATTTGATAAGCCTCTCTCGATAAGATCTGAGCATTAGGTAGGCAATGCCGTAGAAAACTATGATGGAGAATCCGATGATCTGCAACTGATACGTTAAACTCGCCAAAGGCTGCCCTATCAGTATTGTACGCTTGAAGACGTCGATGCCATATGCCCATGGAAGTACTGTTGAAATAGTCTGCGGGATGCCTCTCATCAATTCCTTATCAAGGATGGAGCCACTGAAAGCAAACAGAAAGAGCACTAAGAAGAATTCGATGATGACTACAGCGCGCACTCCAACTGCTAAGGATGCTATGAGAAAGCCGAATCCCATTGTTAAGAGTGCGATGAGGAGCGTACTGATTAGCAGTGTGGCAAGATCTGTATTCAGACGCGCACCATAGACGTAGATCGCCACCCCCAGCACAATGAAACTGCGAATTACGTTTAGTCCCACATCGTACAGAGTCTTACCCACTATCACTGCTCCAAGACTGATTGGAGTCACCAGTAACCTAGCATAGGTCCCCGATTCTCTTTCTCGGGACATACTGCCAGCTATTTCGTAAAAGGTTGCAAATACAACCACCATCACCATTGTGATGGTTAACCCTACAGAGAAGCCTGAGAACCTAGTTCCTTTCTGAAGAATTTGAATCTGGGCGAACTGGCTAGGTTGAAAAATCTGAATGACCTTCGAAGTAGGATTGAAATTCACAATATTTTTTTGAATGTTTGAGGTAACAATGTCCTGCATGCCGAGTGAGCCATCATCATAATATACGATGATGTAACCTGTGTTCTTTGTCAGTAGATTCTCTTGAAATCCTTTGGGTACGATGATGGCCGCAAAGATTCCGCCCTTGCCTAGAGTGGCTAAAACATCCTCTTCAGAATGCCCTTGGATCAGCATGTTGAAATCCTTTGACATTGCGAGAACTTCATATAGGTTTCCTGAGGCAGCAGTCATGTCCTCGTCAATGAAAGCTATGGGGAGCTTTGCTGTTGGCGAGAATGCTTCTCCAGCTCGTCCTGAACCTGCGCCCAAGGATGAGGTGAAGAAGAGTGGAATTACGACTAGTGAAATGAGGATAGCAGAGCGGCTACGTCTTAGAAGTCGAGATTCATTGGCGAAAACTGCGAGAATATCGTTGAGAACCTTAAGCCTAGGCATGCTCAAGCAGAACCTATCAGCATGTTAAGCCTAATCCTAAGTGAAATCGATCATTTCTTCTGACGCCCCTTCTCAATGAAGCGATCGATCTCTTCTTCTCCACCAGTTAGGAATATGAAAGCCTCCTCAAGAGTAGGTCTCTTCGTATTAATAGCCTTGAGTCTGGCTCCAGAATTGATGAGTAATTTGGTGACCTTCTCTTCGATCTCACCGGTGCTTTCGTTTGAGCTTGTGACTCGAAGAATAGGCGCATCATATGTGACTTTGTAAATATCTTCCAAGCCCTCTATCTTCTTAACTATCTCAGGATCAAGGTTGGGTGTTTCGATTTCTAGCGCAGCCTGATCAGAGACGCTTTGCCTTAGCTCGCTGGGCGTTCCGATCTGTATTAGCCTTCCCTCGAAGATGATCCCCACGCGATCACAGATCATTTCAGGCTCCTGCATGTAATGCGTAGTCCAGATAACAGTGACACCACTATCACAGAGATCTCTGGTGAACTCTCGAAGGGCAACTGCTGATTGCGGATCCAGACCAGAGGTTACCTCATCTAGAAAAAGGATCTTAGGATCGTGAACTAGAGCTGCAATAATCATCGCCCTCTTGACCCAGCCACTAGAGAGAGCGCTCACAAGACGCTTCGATTTATCCCTGAAATTGAACATGTCGAGCAGCTCATTTGTTCTCTCATCTGCCTTATTCTTCGGGAGATCATATAGCGTGCTGAGAAGTCTCAGATTTTCTTCGATCGTCAGATCTCTATAGAGTGACACGCCGTCTGATACTACCCCAATTTGTTTTCTAACTTCAGCAGGTTCCTTCCTGAGATCATGGCCTGCTATGGTTGCTGTACCTCTTGTTGGCTCAAGCAGGGTGCAGAGCATACGAACCATGGTGGTCTTTCCTGCACCATTAGGCCCAAGTAGACCGAATAACTGCCCTTGTGGGATATCCAAGTTTACACTATCTACTGCTGTGAAATTGCCGAAAGCCTTTGTTAGATCCCTCGTGGAGATGGTGATGTCAGGCATCTCAGGATCCCAACCATTTTTGATGAGTCTCTAGAAACGAGACAAGACGGAGATAAGAACATTTGGCTGACACAGTCAGAACCTTCAACAAATGCGTCAAAGCGGCTTTCATTAGACAATCCTTATATCTCGTTTGCGCGTGCTGTCGAGGAATAAGAAGATGCTTGTGATAGCTTTGAGACTAAGTTACATGATGACTTTGCTCACTTGCTTCCTCATATCGGTTACTCTATTTCAGCCAGTTAGTGTGAATGCTGTTGGAACAGGGAATATTGTCGCGACGTCGATATACTGGGGAACAAACCCGTTAGCACCCTTGAACGCTCACCCTGGAGATGTCAATGTTCAGCTCTCAGTAGTCCTATCAAATATTGGTGATGACGTGGCACGTGATGTCAATGCAACCATGTTCATCGGCCCCCCTCTCTCATACACATACTACATAGACGATAGGCAGTATACAGCCACCGAGGTCTCCAAGATGGCCGGCGACATGCAACCCGGTCTAAGCTTCACTCTCGGCTACACACTGAATATTGATCCAAATGCTGGCGAGGGAACTTACCGATACAACCTGAAGATATCCTATAGAACGGCAAGAGAACTACAACAGGTGGAGAAATCAACCATTATTGATGTCCCCGTTTGGCGAGGAGACCTGCGAATACAGAACGTCGTCACACTACCTACAAAAATCTATCCAGGAAATAAGCAAGTACAGCTTGCCGTGCAGATCGTCAACTCGGGACTTGGCACAGCAAAGGATCTTCAACTCAGACTGGACTTAAAGGATCCATTCAAACCCTCCTCAAGCGGCTCGGACAAACATTATGTTGGAACCCTTCCTGCAGGTCAAGTATCTGAGGCGAATTTCATAATTGACATTGACGAAAACGCAAAATTCGGCAAATACTTTGCTGTCTTAGCAATAGAGGTTGACGGAAAGCCTATTCAGATAGGCGAGGTACCAATCTACCTCAACGAGAAAGTCAAGTT
The DNA here is from genome assembly GCA_964598945.1 of uncultured Candidatus Bathyarchaeia archaeon. Classification (GTDB taxonomy): domain Archaea; phylum Thermoproteota; class Bathyarchaeia; order 40CM-2-53-6; family RBG-13-38-9; genus JAGTQV01. The sequence goes on along the minus strand of CAZRDQ010000003.1, from coordinate 8,533 downwards.
CGAAGTGGCAAGCTATACGCCGACAACCCTGAGAGTCGGAGACTCCGGCAGAGTCATCAGAGTCGAGTTAAAGAACGCGGGATCGGTAAAAGCTGATTCTGTAAGAATTCAACTCAGGGTTGGTAATTTCTACTCAGGCACTTTGACTGATTTTCTGGGCACCATGATTGCTGGAGAATCAAAAGTTGCCTTCTTTACGGTCGATGTCGATTCAAAGGCAATCCCAAGAGATTACACGTTTGACCTAAGACTTGACTGGACTCAGGAGGATAATCCGCTAGACGATACCTTAAGACTATCATTCGATCTGCAGTCGCCAGCAGCCCCAGTCGCGACAATGATCTTTATCCTGATAGCGGCAATAGCAGCAGGATGGTATTTCCTGGTTAGGAGACGCAAAGTGGTAATCAAGCTTCCCAGACTAAAGCGTTGAAATTTGAATGTTATCTGTTGATCTGGGGCAAATGGTGGATGACTCACCGCAGGCTCCTCGTCGCCATAATATCTATCTTAATCATTGATCTAGTCTCACCAGTATTTGCCCATACGACAATAGGTAACCTGACCAGCACACAACCTTACTATAGATCAAATGACCACGAACTCAACCCTACTAATACGTTCGGAACAGCACATGTCCCAGGACCTCTGGGCTATGTCTGGCCAGGAGCGGGTTTCAACTTCTACACCGGCGGGACCGGATTTCCAGGATACCAGTCGCCTTTCCAGAACTATGAGGAACCCTTGCAGGTTGCAGGCAACTCATACTCACCCGAAGGAGCAATACTGACTTCTACACCCCAACATGACAATGTGGGCGATCTCATATTTGCGATAAACCTCTCTCAACCGACAGAATACATAACTCCCGAAAACCCGACGCCAAGGTTTAGCTACAGCGACATCACGCTGTACATCCCAGCCCCGTTGGTTGACAAACACGGACAACTTACACAGGATGGCTTTGAGCCGACTGGCGGAATAAACTGGGATAGCGGCGATAGTTCAAACATCATCACAACCCTGACAGCTGACTATGGAAGCATATTCGTCGGCCGGGCAGACACGAATGACCCTTTCGCCCCTGGCTGGTGGTCCATAAGGATCACGGCCTCAGGAAGCGGTATTATCTTCACTCCAGAACGAGAATGGCGTGAGTGGTACTACATCCGAGTCAACCAGCTGAGAGCCCCAGACATTGCTGGAAGATACGTCTTCAAAATATTCCTCGGGGATCATTATCCTGCCAAGCGCCAGAGCAGCCCTCTAGTTGATAGCACGATGCCGGTGGAGAATTGGCCCCTTCTACTTGTCAAGGGAGAAGTCGACCCGGCCATAATCTACGGGACGATAAGGTACGGCCAGAGTCATTACGGACCGTATTTCGGTGAACCCATCAGAGTGCCAGGAAGGGTTCGGGCAGTGGGCACTGCCATAGATCCGTTGACCGGAGCCACCACCAATAGAGCGGTTGAGGCTCGAGGGTACTTTAACGCTACAGCTGAAGGCCACTTCGAGATAGAAGGCGTAGCCCCAGGCGTCTATGACCTCTACGCGAGTGCTGCGGGTTTTCCGGAGCAGAAAGTGGCCAGGAGAATAACGCTTCTCAGAGGCCAGTCATTAGGTATCGATCTCACTCTAAACCCAGGCCCTGAAGTGCGCGGGGAAGTCTACTCCAAAAACTGTTCGGGCCTCACTCCATGGAGGAGTCAACTGCCAATAAGCATCGTGATATACGATAGCGACAATTACATCGAGGATAATGTCATATCATATTCACCGATAAATCTCACACATGCTCCCTACACATCCTACGTCAATGGGAATACTGTCTTTGACTCAGGAAAACTCGCGTCACCAAACTCGCCAAAACCAGTTGCCTTCCCATGGGAGGGAGATCCCTATGGGGTTCATAATGGGGTTGGTCCTGCACAGGTCTGGTGGGTCAGCCCAACAGGCAAGTTTGACCCTATAACCGAGTTGGGGTCGGGATCTTCCTCTTTCCGCTTCCAGTTCGGTGCTCAGCGTTACTATGGAGCCCCCAGACAGCTTAGCGGCATGGTGCCGCAGGCTCTGGCAACCTGGATCGACGGTTTGGAACCTGGGACCTACTTCATACGTGCTTACGTTAACAGCTACATACAGACCGATATCTCAGGCTCGAACTTCCGTGACTACTACTTCACCATCAATCCTGAACAGACCCTCAGCATCGACTTGTTCATGGATCTCTGGATTAGCGGAACCTTGAGTCTGACAGTACACTTCCACGATACCCCCATGGGAATGCAGACACAACCGATCGGTGGACCGGACCCAGCGAGATTCCTTGTGGCGGAAGCGCTGGACTCAAACGGTGCCTTGGCAGCCTTCAACTTCACCTATGTGCTGGCTTCATCAAGCTCCGCCACACTGACACTTGATGGGCTTGGGATGGCGGGGATACTCCATCCTTCAGACACACGAGCCGGAATCAAGTACTCACTCTACCGATATCGCGGAGTCAGAGACTATGGAGTGTATCCTGGAACCTACTTCCTGAACCTGTATATGAGGGGCTACATTCAGGCAGTACCTCCTGCAGACGAACTTCGTAACCTAGATCAGCCCGCTGGCTTCTCTATCTCGCTGTGCGACAGTACGTCATCTATCAGTGCTCACATGTTCAGAGGTGCAGGGATAAACATCACAGCCTACTCCGTCAACTGGCAGGACCCACCGTCGCCTAAACCCTGGAGGTGGGACGGCACATCAGTATCGGTCGTAGTCTACGATGTGGCATCTCGATCACTTGTCGACGCCGTCAGTTTCTGGGACTCGGTCTCGAACACGTGGCGCACACCCCAAACCGACTCCAACTATGACAGAATCCCACATCCTGACTGGAGAGCTCTCTTTGGGTTCACATCCAGCACGCTCATCACGAATGGGTCGACGATACTTGAGCGTCTTGGACCAGACCTTCCCTCTTCGCCTTCGCTCTTTCCAGATCAAGATATCGCAAGTAACGCTTTCCTCCAGTCTTCACTACACTTGGGGTTCTTGTTTAGTACCTACTACTACAGGTATGGAGACAGATCAACCGTCGCGATCTACCCGGGCCAATACTCGATCACAGGTTGGACATATGGATACGTCCAGGAGGAAGTAGCCACCTTAGGCGATCTTGGAAAACACTTGGTAGCTACCACGACCGGTAAGATCGCAGACACATCGATCCGGCTCATCCAAGGAGTCGAGTTCGATCTCAAGATAGTATTCATGAAGGAGAGCCTACCAACAGGTCTGGCCTCAAACATGTCTATGCGCATACGAGTCTATGATGACAAAGATACCTTGGTCGCCGCAGCATCCACGTCTCTTGATATTGGTTCAGTTCAGCCACTAGCTGACGCCGGGTTCTATGCTGACGGAAGGAAGATCACGAACGCTGGCGGCGTGGTCTCACCAATACCGGCCGGCACCCTCCAGGTAGAGTACAAGAGACTGGCAGGACTACTTGGCTATGTAGACCCCACGCAGGGCGCTGAATCCCTGAGGCGACTTACACAGTTCTCGCCCGACATTGGCGTCTGGGGCGGCTCTCCTAATCCTGTCCCCGGAGTCTATAATGGAAGATGGCGGGTACTGGTCGAACTCGTTCCTTGGTACAGACCATCAGAATTCTACCCCCCACCTCAGGGCATGCTCCAAGGTGAGGTCCACCAAACCGCTCTGACGGTTCTGTTGCCCTATAATCACTTGGGCCCATTCGAGTCAAGAGAAGAGGTCATCATACCGAACGCTAATCTTGGTGGTCGAGCCTCAACAACAGTCACACTCGATCTAAGGGGCCTCGTCACCGGTACTGTTGCGTTTTACAACATGCGGGGGGATCTCAGGAGCGTCAGTTGGGCAACAGTATTCATGAACGGCCCAGCCGCCTGCACCATCTATTCTTGGGACGGTTTCTATGAAGCGTATCTTCCAAGAGGAGCTTACACGATCACAGTAGCGGAGGCCGGGCTGACCACACAGAACGTGACCGCCGCAGTTCCTGACGGGGAGGTTGCCCGCTTGAACTTCTACTTGAGACCGAACGGGATACCTATCCCTGAGTATGCAGAGTACAGAATGCTTAACGTATTCACGGCAGTAGCCAGCATCAGCATCCTATTTGCAGTGATGATCAGGAGGGCTAGGCGCCCGCCATAGACTCGGCGCTGAGGATGCTGGCTTTTTCTACGGTATGTATGCGATGGCCTCTATCTCCACTTTGAAGTCGGGGCGCATTAGTTTCGCTTGCACTGTTGATCTGGCTGGATACCCGCTACTGAAGTATGAACGGTAGACTCTGTCGTACTCTTCATGGTAGGATGTGTCTGCTAGGAACGCTGTGGTCTTGACAATGTTGGCTAGTGTTCCGCCTTCGCTCTCAATCAACTTCTTAATGTTCTCGAAAACGAGCTTCAGCTGGTCCCCGAGGTCTTTGGGAGCCTCTCCGGTCTCAGGGTCCATGGCTACCTGGCCTGCGATGAAGACGAAATTCCCTGCTCTTGTGAGGTTTGAGTAGGATGCTCTGGGTTTAGGTATGCCCTCAAAATAACTGACTCTCTTTATGCCGCTCATGAACTACACTAGATACTGAATTCGGCTTAAGATTTCCTCTACCTGCATATCTTTAAGCAGATGATTCATTCTATCCAGCAGGGAACTCTGAGACCGATGAGACCAAAGAAGAGCTGGAAGCTCGGCAGCCGGATATTCAGGATCTTCGCGTGGCTCTTGCCGTACTCGCCTATGCGAGTCTTCTTTCACCGGCTGTGCGGTGTCAGGATCGGCCGAGGAGCATATGTGGGTAACTTCGTCTTGATGGACGGGCAGTATCCTGAGTATATCACCATTGAGGATGAGGCCTCAATAGCGCCATTCACGATGATGCTTGCTCATTCAGGCGCCAGCCCCTTCCATCAGAGGCTCAAACTCTATCATAAAGGCCCACAGAGAGTCTGGATCAAGAAAGGAGCATGGATAGCAGCGGGCGCAATTATTCTGCCTAATGTTGTCATCGGGGAAGGTGCAATAGTCGCAGCAGGTTCAGTTGTCACCAGTGACGTGCCTGATTACGCGGTCGTAGCAGGCATTCCGGCTAAGCAGATAAGGGATGTGACCGCTCAAGGTGAGGGCCAGTAACCTCATCTCCTGGCTTAGACACCTGAGCTCAGTCAGAGGCGTTCATGCAAGCATCAGCCAGATGCTGCGGATGTACAGATACCACAGGACTCCCTTCCCTACCATACTGAAGAACATCCTTGACATCCTGGACAGATATGAGGCGAGGTTCACTTTTGCGGTTGTGGCATCTATCGCCACTGAAGACCTGCTGTTGGAGATACGAGAAAGAGAACATGAGATCGCATCTCACAGCCTCTACCATGTGAAGCACAAAGGCCTTCCTTTCAAGACTCAGCTAAGCTACGCCAAGAGATCCCTTGAGATTCTCCACGAAAAGGGGGTAAATGTTCGAGGGTTCAGAGCTCCATATAATTCGTATGACCTGAATACATTCAGATGCTTGGATCAGCTCGGCTTCTCCTATGATGCAGGCGTCAGAAGAGAGGAGTACTTTCAGAGGTTATCAAAACCATTTCACTTGACCATCGACGGTGCAGAATCAAAGTTCCTTTCTTTTCCAGTCTGTCATCTGAGCGATGAGTTGCTCGACCGATTCCCCGAGAAGACCGTTCTGAAGGCATTCATTGCACAGATGGATCAGGTACCGGACGATGGTCTGAGCGTGCTGCAACTTCATCCGATAAGGATTGGTCAGCGATTCTATCTTGGGTTTCTGGAGAGTCTGGTGGAGTATGTGGCGAGTCATGGCTACTCTATGCCCACTCTCACAGACGTGATCGAAGGGAGATCTAAGATGCCTGCGGTCTGCTTGAGTGGGGATATAGATTGCCTGTCTTTTCTTGACTACCTCAGAAGGATCTAGAAAGGAAGAGTAGCAATAGGATCCGGACGTGATGCCCTAGCGGGACTCGTTTCTCCATCATCAGTGGAACGATGGATACTGACGCAACCGCTCCAGCCAACGCAAAGAAGGACACTAACATAGCAGACGTTCGCATCACCAAGGTTCGGCCTACAAGCGGGCCGAACTGCATTACATACCCTCTTGCATAGTCGGTGTAGATCGAATTAGTCCGATACAGTGATAGCACGCTAGTCTAGTCTACCTCGACCCCAAAAGAAAAGGCGACATGTGTCAGGTTTTGACATAGACTCCGACACACAGACACATGGCCCTACCCCCCTCAAGCGCAATGAGTCCTACAAAACTGATTGACTCATTCAATACCCGCTATGATCCTCGAGGCCAAAGCGAAAAGAATAAGGACTGATTCAGTGCACAGACGATGCGGGCTCGTAGCTCAGCCTGGATACAACAGAGGTGCCAGAGAGAGCATCGGCCCTCTACTGGCTTTCTGGAGGAAAGCCGGGGGTCGTGGGTTCGAATCCCACCGGGCCCGCCATTGTTTTTGTTAGCGTCCAGAAGTTCTGTCCTTGTTATTTTCCATGAGCAGTCTATCTTGGCGAACTCCATGTTCTCGATCATTTTCTGCAGTTACGAGGAGAGAAACGATCGGTGTCCAAGCTGGAACTCAAAGTCGGACATGTGGGGTTCACGATTGTTCTCTTTGGCGCACAATCAGATATCAAGCAGCAGGAAAACTGTTGAGGCCATTGGAAGCAGCAATTCTATTGCGCACCGTTGAATTCGCATGGGGAATCCTTACGTTACCTTGACTTCTACACTCTCCAAGAGGAGAGCATCAAAGAGGGCAGCGCTCCGACTGCTCAAGAACCTGTGGTGGATTACGGCGAATACTACGTATGGAGGATAAAGAACCATTACGACCAAAGCGACCAATACCAGCGCGTCCATCGGTGCACTGCGCTGGAACAGGCTGTAGACACCTATAACTCCCGAGATAACTGGCAGAATTGTGCCGAAGTAGCCACCAACCAGACGCACTTCACCAGTCTTACGCAGATACAGCTTAACACCGAGATCATCCAGCGCCCAGATAGCAGAGAAGAGAATTGAGATTGGTATGCTGACTACAATAAACAGTATAGGACGGACCAGGGCGCTAAGAAAAGATGTTTCAGGATAAGTCCTGAACAGATTTAGCAGTTGATTGGAGAATATCAGGGACAAGCCGATACCTTGTAGAGGCCTAATGATCCAGAGTAAGTACTTGCTGAATTGCGCGCCCCTTCCTATCCTGTCTTTGACGAGGCGCCCGAGAAAACCCTCGGCGGTTACTGTCTTCCCGATGAAAGTTACAAGCGGAGGCAGGATCGGCAGAGGAGCCAGCAGTACTACTGTGATAGCCAGAAATCTTACGAGGATGCGCGTCTTCGATTGAACCAGAAACAGACTCGTGGTAGTGCCTACAATGAATGAGATGACTAGGGCACCAACAAAAATAATTATCGCAGGAGAAAGTGCAACTGCCAGATCTAGGTAATATCTTCTCCTCACAGAACCGACACAATTCTGAGCGGTCGCGCAATCTCTCAAACTGTCACCCTCACAACACTGACAGAGATCATAGTTCAGCCGGAATTACCCGACGAAGGTAACTGATAACACTGCTTATTACGTTTCCTCAACAACTAGCTGACACAGGAAAGGTACGCGCTCCGAACTGAAGAGAACGGTCTAGAAGAAAATGGAAAGAAAGTCAGGGGGTTGTTGATTCCTGACTGGTCAAGAGTATGGCTAGTAGGAAGGCAGCATTGGGAGAGCTCTGTACGGGTTGTAACCTGTTGGCATTGTGGGGAAGTATGGAGATACTGCCATCTCATAGGGCTGGCTGGATGGATAGTATTGCGGATAGTAAGACATTGGCTGTGGGTATCCTCCATAGCCAGGCATGCTGGTCATTGAATATGGGTAACTGTACCCCTGTTGGTAGCCGTAGCCATAGTACATGCTAGGCATGTAGTATGGGCTGGACATGAACCACGGGTAACTGCCGTAGCTCATGGGATAGTATGGATAGTAGGACAACGCTTCTCACCTCCTCACACACGAGAGTAGATCTAGATTGAGGTTCCTTGCTGCGTGGTCTACTTGAACGCATATGTACCCTCTTGTTTGCCATTCTGTCGCTGTAACTTTACCAACCTAGACTGAATTCACACGAAGACCGCACGAATCCCTCTCCAGATTGAGCTGTCAGACAGAGAACTTCTCATGCAAGTCCGGTCACAGACTCGCCCGCAGACCGGCGCTACCAGAGACTCCACCTAGGGGGTGGCTCCGGATCTAACTTCGAAGATAGAATCGCTCATATCAGTTACTTTTACATACAAGATGAGCGACAGAGACTAGCAGGTGAGGAGGATGTTCTGGTTCCAACCTCCAAGGTATCCAGCCTTCTACTACTCAGCATTCTGGCCCTGGTCCCCATTCCCAGTCATTTCATCGCTGCCACCATGGCTTGCATGGAGGTCTCCGTGGTACGCTCAAGAGATA
>CAZRDQ010000002.1:0-54517 GCA_964598945.1 uncultured Candidatus Bathyarchaeia archaeon | reverse complement strand
CCCTATCAGGGTGTCTATTTCATTTACACTCCCTATTAGGGAGTCTATTTACTATTCGGTTTCCTTTGCTTAAATAGTTAACATTTGGGAGCTTCAAGTGCGCGCAAAGAACAAATGCCACGCCGCCGACTTCGCTTCCACCACCTTGTCCCCGAACAAACCCATCAGGTTCCGGTGGCCAGTGAGCTCCACTGGAAACACATATAGATGTAATAACCTGGTCTCTGAACTGGCGCGATTGATAAAAGGATAAGTTGAGAGAATCTATTCGGCCACTCTGCATCTTCCGTATGGTGCTTCTGCTCGGTAATCTTTGAAGCTGCAGTGCTAGCCGCAAGAAGAGTCGAGAAACAAAAGGTTGCAACATAAATTACTGTACATAAATCTCGGTATTAAGAGGCTAAACTTGGCACTTATCGTCGACATAGGTTTCAGAATCAGGTTTTGCATAACTTACTATTGGTTTCTTTCTAATTATCACAATAGCTGTTATCTCTGGGAAGTCAGAGATTATTTTCTCAGTGTTCTATCTATGAGGAGCGTGCAGGCTCCATCCTCGGACATTATTGATATTTTCACCAGTTTGGAAGAGTCAGAGAAACTTTGGCCTGCCTTGAAAGTTGCGTTTCTTAAGTCTGCTGTCTTTGGGTCAGCGTTGACGACCTTAACCATGCCCGACTGCGGAGGAAGCTTCTCATTAACCTCGGTTATCAGAACACCGTGGCTGGGAAGGTACTCATCAAAACCCAGTTGTTGTCTAACCTCAACAAGATAGTACTTGCCCGGAATCATCGGCAGTACTACAACTTGGACCTGGTCTGAGGCAACCTCAAGGGGCCCCACGGTAATCTCTACCATGGATCCAGCATAGATCGTTCTGGTCTTGACCGGCCACCCTAGGTAGAGTTTGCTCCAAGCACTAAGATGTGAGGGACTGGATCCGCCTGGGGGCTTGCCATTGCGGAAACCATGATCCATCAGATCCCAGTATTTCAGATAATTGCTTTTGAGTCCGTAAGCTGGATATAGGTCTGGAAGGCCGAGGCTGTGCATAAATTCATGTGCAAAGACACCTAGAGGATCCTTACCCGCAGCCTCTTCCTCAGGGACGACCATAACATTCCTGAGTACGAGTCCATCCGCGTAGACAGGCGGGTTGGATGCGATATACTCGGACCAGATATCGGACGTAACCCCACTGGTCTCTTGGCCTCTTCCAGCGTGAACGATCATGATCTGTTTGTAGAGTTTGAAGTTAACCTGACCATCGACTGCTCGGATAGAATCGCGGAATAGTTGTCGAATCTCAGAATCGACACCTTGTATCATGTCGCGCCCGTAGTAGCTTATGTCGTGGGGCAGCCCTACCCAGTCAGTAGTGTCTCCAGTAACCCATGTAGCATTGTAAGAGACTTCTGTCAAGTACCTGTTAAGGTCTCCAAATACGAGCTTTCCAATTTCCTGCCTCGTCTTATGATGTTTGACATCTTTGAACTCTACGAGTATAACTATCATGGATTGAGCGCCGCAAGCGCCGTTATTCCCAAAGGTCGATGCATCTGAGGCTTGGACGTAAAGAATAGTGAAGGAGTGCTGCGCGGTGACTGTGCCTATCAGAATTCCAATCGTCAGGATGCGAAAGAGAGAGACTCCTCTGCCTTCCATGAGACTGCCTTCGATCTGATGATACTTGTATCTCTGATCGGTATCTCGAAAAGGTAACTAAGTGTTTTTCGTACAGCCTGTTGATGTCCCTGATACAGATTCTTGAACTTGGGTTACGCGCCGCGTGCAGCCAATTCAAAGAATCCAACTGTATGTCCTGAGGCAACTTAATTCATTCAAGCTCTTCGGTCAATACCTAAGCGTCAGAGCGTGGTGTCAAGTCAGGAGAAGGCGTACACTAATCTAACAGAACATTCGACATACCGTCGTGGTAAAGAGCGGTGCGAGTGCTGGGGCTTCAGAGGTTGATTCTACGAGGTGGCTAGGTAGGATTGGACCTCCTCGTTATCATGAACCTGTTATAGTCTTGGATCATTTTGGATAGTGTGCCTGGATCCATTCTTCTATTTGGCCCTTGAAACGTGGGTTAAGAGATATTTGCTCACCGTAGTGGGTTGGTTTCAGGATTATCCATCTGTCTTTTATCAGCTCTTTCATTGCCCTGTCGATGCGCCTACCGTTCTTGCCGAGGTTGCGTGGGAGTATCCACCGTTTGATATTGTCTGATGCTGTGTGTGCTCCTCCCCATTTGCCTCTGCGGTAGAGCTTCTCAAGAATGATCGACTTAATCTGATAGTCTGTGAGCATGACAATCACAAGTATGATTTTTGTACTTTATTGGTATAGATTTAAGTATTTAACTGCCCAAGTATAATACAGAGGCGACACAGATGAAGGGCAGCTCATTACTGCTTGAGTATCTAGGCAACCACCCCAAGCTCCGCATCCTAGACTTTCTGATAGACAACAGGTCCTTAGACTACAGCAGGAACGAGATCATGGAAGGCTCAGGGGTCAGCAGGAACACATTCTACAAGCTATGGCCCGCAATAGAACGCACCGGACTCATAAAGAAGACAAGGAAGATTGGAAGAGCAGAACTGTACAAACTCAACGAGGACAACACAGTCGTCCAAGAACTACTGAAACTGGACCAGACCCTAGGCAGACAAGCGGCTGAGAAAGCAGCAAGAATACAGATCCCAGCCTATCCAAGAACACCTAGACAAGTCAAATCCAAGTGACTTCTCGCCCAATCCTCCCCTTCACCTAGAGATACTCCTTGCGCCCACGAGATTCAAAGTACTGGGCCTTCAGAAGTTGGTTTTACGAGATGACTAGGTAGGATTGGATCTCCGGGTTATCACGAACCTGTTGTGGTGCTCCTGAGAAGACTATGTGCCCATCCCTCATTATGTAGACTCTGTCAGCAAGATGCAACGCCAGGTTAGTGTTCTGTTCAACCATAAGGATGGATGTCTCCTTACTAATCCCCTTAATGGCGTGAGTTATTCTGTCAACGACCATTGGAGCCAAGCCCTGCGTGGGCTCATCAAGTATCAGAAGATGCTTGGTTCCCACCAGAGCTCTTGCAACTGCTAACATCTGCTGCTCTCCCCCGCTCAAGCGTCCAGCCTTGTTAGGAAGATACTTCTTCAGCTCGGGAAAGAACCTGAAGGCATCCTCATAGTTACACCCCGGCGTGCCCACGCCATCTGCTGCTATGGTGAGGTTCTCATGAACCGACAGTCCGGGAAATATTCCTCTGTCCTCTGGCACGTACCCTATCCCTATCTTGGCTCGCCGGTGAATAGGCTCGCGCGTGATGTCTTCATCATTCAGCAGTATCGTGCCCTGCTTTGGGGGCGTAAGCCCCATTATGCTCCGCAATGTCGTTGTCTTTCCAACACCGTTTCTTCCCAGCAGCGCAACTATCTCCTGCTCCTTTACCTCAAGTGATACTCCGAAGAGTATGTGGCTGTCACCGTAGAACGTGTGAATGTCACGTACCTCAAGCATCGCTACCACCCAGATAGACGTTCTTCACCAGCTCATTATTTCTGATCTCATTGGGGGTGCCGTCTGCGATTATCCTTCCCTGATGCATCACAGTAATCCGCTCAGCCAGATTCATCACAACATCCATCTTGTGCTCAACCACAATTATCGAGAGATCCTTGCTGAGTTCCTTCACCAAGTTCATTGTCATCTGTGTCTCAACGGGTGTTGAGCCGGCTGTCGGCTCATCCAACAGTAACAGGGACGGATCGGTCGCAAGGGCCATGCCGATCTCAAGACGCTTCTTATGCCCTTGCGGTAAGCTCCCCGCCTTCTTCTCCTTATCATTAAGAAGACCAATCCTTTTCAGGATCTCCTCCGATCTCTGCATCGTCGTGCTGTTCTTCCATGATGACAGGTAGAACGTGCGCCTATCCTTAGTCAAGCTCTGCTGGGCGGCAACCGCCATGTTCTCGATAACTCTCATGTCAGCAAAGATCTGGACGATCTGGAACGACTTCGCGATGCCCATCTCCACTCTTTTGTGGGGTTTAACATCGGTGATATCTTCACCGTTGAAGAATATTCTGCCTTGAGTAGGCTTCTGAACGCCAACGATCAACTTGTAGAAGGTGCTCTTTCCCGCCCCGTTGGGACCAATTATTGATGCGAGCTGACCTTTTTCCAGTTTATAATCCACTGAGTTTACAGCTACAAGGCCACCGAATCTGCACGTGAGCCCTTCTGTCTGCAGTATCGCGCTCATGAACTCACTCCCAGCGTAAATGATCTATCATGCGGTCATCCTCTGCCCTTGTAGATGCGCTTCTCAGCCATCTCAAGTATGCCTGAGCCTCTGAACGCAAGAATTATCGCCATGACGACCGCACCCATAAAGATCATCCAGTTCTCAGTGATAGCGCTGAGGCCATCCTTCAATAGAATGTACGCGACAGCGCCCACTAACGGGCCGAAGAACGTGCGGAAGCCACCCAAGAGAGTGATTATCAGAACTTCGCCGGAGACCATCCAGTAGAGCGTATCATAACCCACAAAGTTCAGGTGGAAGGCCAGAAGCGAGCCGGCAAGACCCGAGAAGAGGCCTGAGAGTGTGAAGCTTATCAGTTTGTATCTGGCAACGTCATATCCTAGAAGCATCACCCTCTCCTCATTCTCGCGTATACCTTTGAGAACCTCCCCGAACGGGGATGTTTGTATGATCCTGAGTATGGCAACCGCAACTAGTGTAAACACCATGCAGAAGTAATACCAAGTCACAGGAGTCCTCCATCTCTCCAAGAACAGCAACGGCGGGGTCGGTATTCCTATGATGCCGTCACCTCCACCAGTCAGATCCAAAGGATTCTGAATGAAGATGAAGTAGACCATCATGTTGAAAGCGACGGTAATCAACGAGAAATATGTTCCTTTCCTTCTAAGGCTGAGCGCTCCAATCCCCACAGCAACTGCTGTAGCCAATGCAATGCCGGTGACAAAGCCAAACATCCCCAAGGAGGCTGGAACGCGAGGTACAGCCTGGGGTTTCATAAGAAACATCGCTGTGCCGTAGGCGCCCAGACCGAAGAATGTGGCATGACCGAATGAGAGTATCCCTGTCTGCCCGAGTAGGATGTTGAATCCCATCGCGAAGAGGCCGAATATGAGTATGTCTGTGGAAACGGCGAATGACGGCATCACCCATGGCATGATAATCAGGACGATCGCTAGAACTAACATCGGATGTTGATTGATCAATCCAAAAATGTTCTGGAGTTTTTCACGTTGAGCCAAATCAATCAACTTCGAAGAGATCCCATGTGATCTTAGCCTATCTTCCAAGCTCACCGAACAGACCGGCTGGCCTTGCCAGCAGAACGATGGCCATGAAGACGTAGATCATCACCTGTGCTACTCTGGGCTCCCAGATGATCGGCAGGGTGGCAACCTGTCCTACCAATATGCCTGCAAGTATTGAGCCGTGAAAGCTTCCCATGCCTCCGACCACCACGACCACGAACGCTGGAATGAGCACCTCAATCCCCATCTCAGGATAGACTCCGAAGAGTGGGGATGCAGCCAACCCCGCTATTCCGGCGATGCATATCCCTATTGCGTAGATGAGTGTGTATATCCTGCCGATGTTTACTCCGAGGACTTGAACCATCTCTCTGTTCTGTATACCTGCCCGGGTAGCCATCCCGACGTGAGTCTTCCTCAAGAAGATGAACACTGCTAGTGCAATTGCAGATGTCAAGGCTATCACAAACAAGCGGTAGGCCGGGTAAGAGAGTAATCCTAGGTCGACAGAGAAAGCCAGCTCACTGGGTATCGATATAGGCTTGCCCCTTGCGCCCCAGATGAATCTGCAGGCCTGAACTATGACCAGCATCAATCCGAAGTTGAAGATCAGTGTGAACTTGGTATCCTGGCCATAGAGCCGCCGCAGCAATGTCGACTCAACGAACAAGGCAAGAAGAATCGACGCGGCTGGAACCGTCAGTAAGGCAACCCAATAGTTGCCGCCTGACAGCAAAGTCTGCCAGGCAACATATGCGCCGAAAGCGTAGAAGGCACCATGCGCAAAGTTGACTATGTCCAACAAGCCATAGATCAACGCCAGCCCCATAGCGATCAACGCAAGCACCAAGCCCCATACCAGACCGTTAAGAAGCTGCGTGACAAGGTAGGAAGGGTCAATCGCGACCATCGAGATCAACGGCATTTTACTCCGGTATCAGTTGTATAAAAGTGAGTGTCAACTCTTAAATAACGTCTGAAACGAAGGGTTTGATCAGAGCATATACTGGTGATATGATCCGTGGCAGAATCAAAGAAACCTGTCAGCAGACGCAATTTCATAAAGTATGCCGGTGCAGGCATAGTGGCAGCGGCCGCAATAGGCGGAGGTTATTACTATTCGACACAGAAGCCCCCTACAACCACCCCTGGTGGACCAAAGGGTGAACCAGTGAAGATAGCTGTTCCCGCACCAATGTCTGGACCTTACGCATACTATGGAAATGAGTTGCTGGAAGGAATTCGAGAAGGCGTTCTCGATGTTAATGCTGCCGGAGGAATCCTCGGCAGACCTGTAGAATACCTGGTTCGGGATACAGAACTAACCCCGGCTGTCGCAACTAGGAGGATGACGGAACTAATCGAGACGGAGAAGGTTGCATTCATAGTTGGCGAGATAGGCTCACAGAACAACTTCGCGATCAATGAGGTCTCAAAGAGAGAGAAGATACATTTCATGGTTGGAAATCAGACCGAGACGACCATGCACACAAAGGATGTGCTCAGCCCGTACACCTCATTCCCAATGACCGTGAACCAGACCGCCGCATATGCAAATATAGCCACCACCATCGAGAAGGTTGGACCAAAGCACTACACTCTCGCGGTGGACTACGTCTGGGGCCACGAACAGGAGACGATGACCAAGGAGGCTCTGAGGGTCTTCAATGGAGAATGGATCGGCGGCGAGAGATTCCCCCTAGGGACAACCGATTTCTCAGCCTTGCTAAAGAAGGCAGATGAAGCCAAACCAGACGTTCTAGTCCTGATCGCCGGCGGCAGCGACCAGATAAACTCCCTCAAACAAGTTCACGAGTTCGGGCTGGAAACAAGGATGGGTGTATGCATCACTGTCACTACGACAGCTATCTCCTACGCGGCTGGAGGAGCCAAGACCTTCAACGGAATCTACGCTGGCATGGATTACTATTACAAGGTGGCTAACGAGAGCGTGCCGTGGGCATCAAAGGCCAAAGCCCTCATCGATCGCTGGATGACAAAGTACGGTCACCCACCTGACGCATACTCACTCGGGAACTACGTTGGGATGATGGAGATCTGTGCAGCTGCAAACAGAGCAGGAAGCCTAGACTCTGACAAGGTCAAGGCAGAACTTGAAGGCCACAAGTTCGAATATCATAAAGGGCCGGAAGAGTGGAGGACATGCGACCGCCAAGCAACACAGGAATGGTACGTGGTCAAAGGTTTGCCTCCAGAGAAGACTACCGGCGAGTACGACTTCTTCGAGATCGTAGGCCACACGTGGAAGCCCGAGTACCTAGCCACCTGTCAGGAGCTAGGATACTAAACCCCTCCTCTCCCCCTCTTTTCTTTATTCTGCAAGGTTCATACTGAGCGCAACATACCGACGGCTGCGGTAGAGGCTCAGTCGGAGAACTGCCTTGTACCCCTCGGGTCCGCCACAAAATTGTCCGGATCCCTTTCCTTTAGAGTGCACGCATGCGCTACGATATTGAAACCTAGTTATCACATGACAGCATAAGAGTGAATCGCCTAGGATCCCAATTGAGTACTACAGTGCTCCATGGCCGTAGAAATGCTTCTTATGCCACTCCTCATAAGTAGGGCGGAGCGGCTCTATTCTTGTGCCCTTCGGAAGAATGGAGAGTATCAGCTCATCATCCTCCAGTAATTTGTATTTGCTTGGGTCGACGTATGTTTCAGTTAGAAGCTCGTAAGCTTGAACTAGCAGCTGCATTATCTTATCGCCGGCGAGTCCTTCCTTCGTTCTGTCTGGGTGGTGTCTCAAGGCAAGTTTCCAGAACGATTTCTTTATCTCTGATCTGGTTGCGTTAGGTTTCAGCCGCAGAACCTGCAACGCTCTTTTCTGGAGCGAGTCTTCTCTAAACAATAGTCTCCACTTGATTCTTGCTTGATGTGGCCTCAGATTTCTTGATGCACCATGTGCGTTGGCCATAGAGTGATTTCAATTTTTTGTGCAGCCCGGTTTGAGTTCCGTCAAATTACCCTTGTTGGGCAGGTTTCTCGCCGACAACCAAGACAAAGTCCTTCCCAATCTTGTCCGCTCCCAGAAATCGGAAGCCACTCCGAAGAAGTAGATTCTTCATATCCTTTGTTGTGAATCGGTAGCATTCAGTCCTTTTCTTTCTCTCAGTGAACCAGTAGTCACCTATTATGATTTTGCCGTTAGTCTTGATTGTCTGGACGATCATTCTCAGTGCGTTTATTGGGTGCTCCAGATGATGTAGTGTATATACGATTATTGCTGCATCGAAACTCTCTTGTTTGAAGAAGTTATTTATCTTGTGAACGTCCCCCTTGACACATCGTATTAGATGGCACGTCCCGAATCTCTTGCATACATCATGCGTGGCACTAAATCCCTTATCTGTAATGTCGAATCCAACGACTTTTCTGCCCAGTTTCTGTGCTAGGCAATTGACTAGATATCCTTCTCCGCAGCCGATATCAATTACAGACTCGGCCCTTCCAATCTTCTCGTATATTGCACGGCAGATCAAATGATCTTTCACTTTCTTTCTCCCTTGATCACGTACAAGCTTGATTTTTCCGCGCTGTGAGAATCGAATACATCTTCACCATCTATGCCGAGGAAGTATTCGGTTCTCACCACAAAAAAATTCGATACATAGTTCTCGATTTGCGGTAGTTCTGTGTGCTTCACTTTTCTGAAGTAAGAGTTCTCTCGATTGATATGCTGTTTGAAATATCTCGAGATTGGGTTTAGGAGCATGATCAGTAATCTGCCCTTCGGTTGTAAGACCTGAAAAGCTTCCTGAATGGACTTTTCATAATCAGGTATGAACTCCAAGATTGTGATGTACATTACCGCATCGAACGACAGAGCCTTAAAACACAGGTTTTCGGCATCACCCAGAACGTATTCGGCTCCGCTTCTCTTCTTTGCTTCATTCAGCATATCCTTGGATCTGTCTAGGCCGACGATGCTAAGTTGCTGAAGTCGGGATTCGAAGGATCCTATCCCACAGCCAACATCTAAGACTCTGCGGCAGTCCTTCAGTTCTCCATAGATGTATTCTGCTTCTAGACCAACTACCCTGCGGCCGAAATCAGAATCACAGAACCTGACGAACTTCTCCATGTCGCTGGTGTCTTGACTTAGCAACCACGTCACTTTGCGAGGGATGTTCTGTCGCCAATGTCTAGAACGTGATTATCTTGTCTGAGTCTACAACCCAGTCTGCCAGTTCGCTCATATTGCTTGCTTCCAATCCCTCGATCAACTTCAGCTCTTCCATGCCGCGAGCAGCTATGCAGCTGCCGCAGATCTTCACTTTGGCTCCTTTTCTTATGACTGCTTCAAGCATTCTCTCTATGTTGTAGTATCCCTGCGGTGTAGACTGATTGGGCAAAGCACAGCTAACAGCGTCAGACAAAAGAAAGACGAGCACTTCGATATGGGGATGCTCTTTCTGTATCGCCATTATGAGTCTGAGTGCGTTGTATGCCTTCTCGCTTCCATAAGGTGCATCGTTGATCACAAACAGAAGTCTCATAGTCTCACAACCAACAATGGCTTCTAAGACTAGGTCTCAAGCTGCAGCATAATTCTGCCCACATTCTTGTAGACCAAGTCTACGGTATAGTCAACCTCATCTTTGGTAGTCCATCTTCCCAGGCTAAATCTGACAGCGCCTAACGCAATCTCTTTGGGTAATCCCATGGCTGTCAGTACTGGAGATGGCTCCATGGAGCCTGAGTGGCAGGCTGAGCCTGTGGACGCCGCGATCTCTGGAATACCCCTCAGCAGCTCTTCTCCGACTAGGCCTTTGAAGCTTAGATTCAGGGTATTCGGAAGCCTCTCCCGTGGGTGTCCGTTCAATACTACGGAATCCCCACCCAGTTTGTCCAAGATGCCTTGGTAAAGTCCTTCTCTGAGGGCTTTTATTCTAGGTTTGAACTCCGGGAGGTCTCTCTTCGCTATCTCGCAGGCCTTGCCCAACCCTGCGATGTAGGGTACGTTCTCTGTGCCTGCACGTCTGCCCTGCTCTTGACCGCCACCGTGGATTAGACTGTCCAGCTGCGTTCCGTTTCGAACGTAGAGTGCTCCTATGCCTTTTGGAGCATACAACTTGTGGCCTGCTATGGTAAGGAGATCCACGTTAAGACTGTCTACATCTACGTCGGCCTTCCCACAGGACTGGGCTGCATCAGTATGGAAAGGAATGTCTCTTTCTTCTAGAATCCCACCGATCTTTTCAATAGGTTGAATGGTTCCAGTCTCATTGTTAGCATGCATAATCGTGACGAGGACAGTATCGTCTGTGATGGCTTTCTCCAAATCTTCAGTGCTTACGATCCCAAACTTGTCGACTGGAAGATACGTGACTCTGTACCCCAGTCTCTCCTCAAGATATCTGCATGTTTTCAAAACTGCTGGATGCTCTGTCTGAGATGTGACTATGTGTCTCTTCACTCCGTGTGCAACTGCAGTCCCTATGATGGCTTGATTATTACTTTCTGATCCGCTGCTGGTGAAGACGATCTCATCAGGTTCGCAGCCTATCAGTGCAGCGGTCTTCTCGCGGGCTGCGACTACTGCTTCATGGGCTCTCTGGCCGTAAACATGACTGCTTGAAGGGTTGCCGAAGTCATCCTTTAGATATGGAAGCATAGCCTCCAGAACTTGTGGGTCTGTGGGTGTAGTGGCGTTGTAGTCCATGTAGACTGGTTTCAATCTCTCTACTTCCTCTGAAGTACGCTCTTGACGAGCCTCTCTTCGCTGGCGAGATGCTGGAAGAGCGTCTCTCTGATCATCTCGCATGCCTGAGTGATCTTCGGGTTGGATATCCTGTAGTAAATGCTGGTTCCCTCTCTTCTGGTTAGGACGATGTTCTTGTCTCTTAAGACGGCCAAGTGTTGTGAGACGTTAGCCTGAGGCAGCCTGAGCATCTGGGCAAGTTCGTTAACTGATTTTTCGCCGCTTCTGAGAAGGTAGAGGATCTTCAACCTGACAGGATTCGCAAGGGTCTGGCACATGGCTGCATGTAACTCAAAGACCCTATCCTCTGATGAACTTGGATGAGGCATTCTTGTTTCCTTCCTCTACATATATGACTAGCACTTATATAAAATAATATTCTTATATAGTAATCTGATTATAATTTGGGATAAAAATGGGAGTAAAGTGGGTTGAATTTCGGAAATTACCTAAATAGCCTCGGGCACTCTACATCTGTCGGAAAAATTTGAGGAGGTCGGTTGAATATTGGATAAGAAAGTTTTCCTTGGGATAGCTGTCCTAGCAGTGATCTTAGGCGGAGCAGCGATTTCTTTGATACCACTGGCACTTGGAGCGCCTCAGGCGACTCAACAGGTTCCCGGCACACAATACTATCCAACGCAATACGGGCCACGCTGGAGATTCGGGCCGAATCGATATGCACCCTACACTGGCTACGGCAACTACGGTTGGGGAGCCTACCCTTGGGACGGCTATGGATGCCCAGGAATGGGATGGGGCTACGGCGCTAACCCATACTGGCAACAGCATCCCCCGCAAGGATACTGGAACTACACCAGATAGAGGGTTTTTTGTCCCCTCTAATGATAACATGGCATGGAGACACGAGACGTATGAGTGAAAGAAATAGTGGGTGGATAATCCTCGCAGTCATTGTCTTGATAATTCTCTTCGCAGGCCCAATGATGTTCATGGGCCCAGGGATGATGGGACCCGGTATGATGGGAGGGTACGGCTATGGTTACGGCTACGGTTTCAACTGGCTCGGCGCAATCGTCCGAATAATCGTATTCCTCATCTTCCTTGGCCTGATAGCGTTCGGAGTCTACTACCTCCTAGGTGGAGGCAGACCAACACCCAGAGGCCCAATGCCTAGCAGCAGAGCTCTCGAGATCTTGAAGGAACGGTATGCCAAGGGCGAGATAACAAAGGAAGAGTATGACCGGATGAAAAAGGAACTCTCCTAGGAGCACTAACAAAATGAACAGAAGGATCCTACCTGGAGTAATCCTAATCATAATCGGCATCGTGGGCATAGTCGCGTTCTCGACAGTACAATGGGCGCCGACATACACGGGCCCAATAACTACACCTTTTCTCGCACCAACGACTCCCTATCCAACAGCTCCAACTCCGATTCCAGGACCATACCAACCATATCCATCAATCCCACGAAACATCGATGAAGCAACAGAAGTAGCAAGAAGCTACATCGCATCCCTCGGATACCCTGACTTGGCCGTAAAGGAGATCATGGAGTTCCAGTACAACTACTACTTCATCGCATACGAGAAAAGCACAGGAATAGGCGCATTTGAGGGAATCATCGAGAAAGGGATCGGCCTGAGCGGAATGGGCGGAATGATGGGAATAATCCATCCAGAACAAGGGCCAAACATGATGTGGAACACCAAATACGGCCATATGGCCGGGTGGGGTCCGATGGGCGGAAGTTGGGGACCAGGCGGAGGAATGATGGGTGGCGGAATGATGGGAGGCATGATGGGCCGTGGATGGGGATACCAACCATATAGTGGAACGCCTACAGCCGAGATGCCAGTCACAGCCAATGACGCAAAAGACATAGCCCAAACCTACCTAGCCTCATACCTGCCCGGCTCATCAGTAGAGGATCCGGATACTTTCTACGGATATTACACACTGCACGTCCTCAGGGACGGCAAGCCCTACGGAATGCTAAGCATCAACGGCTACACAGGCCAAGTCTGGTACCACACATGGCACGGCGCATTCGTACAAATGAAAGAGCTGGTCTAGGCCAAAATGAACAACGTCAATATCGAACAGATGCAGAAGTTCGCAGAAGCAGCAAAGAAGGATCCAAAACAAGCACTGAAGGAGAAAAGCGTGACCGGCGAATGGGTTCTGCAAGCAGGGAAACCTCAGTTCGTAGCCGAGCTTCCCTACCAGAAAGGCAAGATCTCATTGAGCTGTGAGATGGCTCCGTTTTCAGGCGGATGGGGCACCAGCCCAGATCCTATACAATACTGCCTATACGGGTTAGCTGCATGTTTTGCAACGACATTCGTAGCTACTGCAACAGGTGAGAATGTCAAATTGAAATCCCTGAGAGTCACCGCGGAAAACAGGGTAGACCTTAGAAAGCAGCTGGGGCTCTCGAAGGACCCCATAATACAGAAGGTTGAATTGAAAGTCCAAGTAAATGCTGACGTTCCAAGGTCAACGCTGGAGAGATTGGTGAAGCTGGCTGAGGAGCGCTGCCCAGGAACAGAATGCGTCACGCGAAGCATACCGCTTTCCGCCGAACTACAATAGTTTGGAGGTGTATCTGAATGTGTTTTGCATGCGGATTGGGCGGGCCACTCCTAGGATTTGCCGGAGGGTACCTAGTAGGGAGAGAGACCGCTCCAAGAACGGAACACCCACATCCTAGCAGATACTGCCAGAATTGCGGCGCAAGCATCGACGCAAACTCAAGGTTCTGCCCATATTGCGGTAAGGAGCAGCTTACCTATGGGGCCTCGAACAGCGACAGAGGAGCAATCGAGATTCTTAAAGAGCGCTACGCCAGAGGCGAGATCTCAACAGACGAATTCCAGAAGATGAAGAGAGAAATAGCATAGCTAACTATGTAGACTTGACGTCACCAGTAGCAACATCGGCACTTGGATCAACCTGGTGAGGCGGCTTGGATTCGCTGTATGAAGTGATGAAGTTCCTTCATATTCTACCAGTAGTCTTCATGTCTGCTCCTCTTTACAACTTGATAGTTGTCGGTGAGAGGGCTCGACTGGGAAAAGCACCGATCCAAGTTGACAGATATCTTGAGAACGTTCTTAGAGGCAACTCAACCCGCTGCTATATCTACCAGTTAACGGCGCTCTTCACCGGCGTATTCCTCGTCGCTTTGCGCGGTGATCCACTTTCGTCAATATTCACAAACCAAGTCATCTTAATGAAATGGATATTGCTTGGGACATTGATGAGCATGCTCTCTGTCGTTCACTTCAACATCCAACCAAAGATAGATGAACTCCTCCTCCAGGTACATGGAGAGAGTGTCCCAGAAGATATCGCTTCCAAGCTTCTTCCGTTAAGGACTCTCAGAAAGAAGATGGCAACAGTCTGTTTGTTCCTTGTGATTATCACCATCATCTTGGCAGTTCAGGTCTACACACCAGTCGATCAGCGTCTGACCCTCCTTTTGATAGTTCTAGCAGGTCTGTTCTCATGGAGAGCGTACAAGAAAGGTGCACCAAGAGGATGGGTATGAATCAGTTTTCTCTTGAATCTGTGATGTTCCTTCACGGGCTATCTGCAACATTCTCGGTTGTGTCAGCCGTGATCATTGCATCGATGATCTCAAGGGGTCATCTGCAAGCAAAGTCATTGCGTGAGTTGAAGACGTTCTCGATCCTACTTGTTGTGTTTTCCTTCGCCACCAACATTACGGGCACCTATGGATACCTACCCTATCGCCTATCAAGTCCTGACAGCCCGAAATCTCTAATACTGAAGACAGAACCGTTCGCGCATGAGATACTCTTCGAGACCATGGAGTATCTGGGGCTCATAGGCCCAATCTGGTCGGTAGTTATTGCGTGGATGATCATCTACAATGGTGAACGGGCTGCCACAGATTCGGGATTACGACGAATCCTACTCCTTCTTACAATCCTCTTCGCCACGTGGACTGTAGCAGTTGCGTTCACTGGAATAGTGCCTACAATGATAGCACCAGTGGGGTGAGAGCGGTGAAAGCTACGGGCGCAACGGCTTCAACCCTTCTCTCCGCGAGCATATCCATTTTGCTCATAGGCGCGTTAACATTCCTCAGGAATGAGCTAACTTTCTTGCAGGTCTATCCACCGGCAGGAACCTTCAGCGGCATATGGCTTTACAGCTACTTGGCTTGGGCGGGACTATGGATTGCTTCATATTCAACTCTGAGACGTCGTCAATCAGTTTGCAATCTGAGAGGCTGGTCAATACTTCTGCTGTTCTCCATACTTGCTTCCACGATCCTCGTGGAAGCGAGCCTAGTTTGGTCCTATCTGGGATGATCACAGTAGGGACTGATGATTCCCTTACGACCGCTGCGGCTGTAGCTTAGTTTAGATAGCTCTCTGGGCTTAGGAAACTCAGAAATGCAGGAGACGGGATCTGGCAACTATGCAGTGTGCTCTACCGTCCTTCGATGAGATGCTCACGAAGTATTCTGCGAGATTGCTGAGGGCAAGGACAGAGGTTTTGCAGATCAATGTCACCAAGACCTGTAACCAGGAATGTAGTCACTGCTATGTTGATGCTGGACCTTACAGAACAGAAACAATGGATTTGAATACTCTGAGTGCTTGCCTGAAGTTTCTCAGGTCGTCAAATGTTGGAAGAGTGGAGATTACCGGAGGGGCGCCGGAACTCAATCCTCACTTCGAAGAACTGATCAAATCCATCTTCAGCATAAAGAAGAAGATAGTCGTGAGATCTAATCTAACAGTGCTTCTTGAACCAGGAAAAGCGCACCTCCCAGACCTCTACAGGAGGTACAAGGTAGAGCTCTACTGCTCACTACCATGCTACACCAAAGAGAACGTCGACAAACAAAGAGGAGAGGGTGTATTCGAAAAGAGTATTCGTGCTCTTCACCTCCTCAATGATGCCGGTTACGGGAAAGACCCATCATTAGTTCTCAATCTGGTCTACAATCCAGGAGGGGCCTTCCTCCCACCGCCTACGCAGGAGTTAGAAGCAGATTACAGAGAAGTACTCCGCAGAGAGCACGGAATAGTCCTTGATCACGTGATAACCCTGACCAATATGCCGATCAATCGTTTCGACAGATGGTTAAGAACAGAGGGATTATACGAGCACTACATGAGTCTCCTATACGAGAACTTCAACCCAGCAACTCTACAGGGCCTTATGTGTAAGTACTATCTGAATGTGGGATGGGACGGAAGGCTCTACGACTGTGACTTTAACCAAATGCTTGGCCTTGAGATCCATGACCCACAGACAGGAAAACCGTTGACAATAGACTCAGTCGATGACAAAAGTCTAGAAGGCATCAAAATACGCACTGGCGCACACTGCTATGGCTGCACCGCTGGAAGGGGCAGTAGCTGCAGAGGCGAGATAGTAAACAAGAAAGGAACCTAAACGAGCCAGCTCAGGCAGCGGTAATTGTATCGGCTTTAGGTCAGGAAGTCACTCGCGGGATATCTTTGTGGTTGATCCTACGTTATTCTAGGCTAGCATCCCGGTGGCCGAGTAATGAATTCTAACCCTAAAGGATGAGATCCCTGGCGAAAAATTTTCAAGAAGTAATGGTTTAAAGCAGTTTCATCAGTTTCTCTCTGACCTCAGCGTGGCTAAGGGGATTAGTGGTGAACGAATTTTTCGTGTGGCATGTTCTTCTCCGCTAGATTCTTCCGTCTGCATGCTACACACGGTCAGTTGAATCGATGATTGGAAGAGCTCTACGCCATAAAGACTAGAGTTGAATCCATGCGTTATAGCGGGTTGGTATCCCGTTGGGCCAGCCACAGTTTTTGTCCGGGTCCGCGCTTTACACTAGGGTTGGATCTGCGCGAGGTTCACCTTTACAATGTGATGAATCTTTTTAACTCAGATTTAAGGGAAGTCCTTCTTAATTCGATAGGAAGTTCGAAGTCCATAGGAGATCTAGCTGATATAGTTGTCCAGGAGCGCGCTGAAACTGAAGAAGAGTAGTATCGCGGAAGAGAAGGTCAATCTTGCGATTAATATGATCGACACCTGTGTACGTATCTGTGCCGACGCCGTCAGGGAAAGATATCCAAGGATTAAGGAAGAAGAGCTATTGGAAAGGGTGAGAGAGCGAATCGTTTATGGCAGACGTCGCTGGCGTGAGGTTTAGAAACTGGAAACTCTTGAAGGATTAGTCAGAAGGATCGTTAACGCCTTCAACTCTGTTGGACTAGACTACATGTTCACTGGGGCTTTCGCAGTAAGCTACTATGGGGCCCCTCGTACCACCATGGACATAGATGTTGTAGCCAAAGTCTCCAAGAGAGACTCACTTACCAAGCTCGTATCTGCACTGAAGATGGCGGGGTTGAAAGTTGATAGACGAAGAATCGATTTGGCCCTTAGATCAAGTTTCAGAATAGCAACGCTAAGGGACAGCAAGACCCCCTTCACAGTAGATATAATACTTTCCAGTACGAAGCTTGAGAAGAGAGCTGGTAGCATCCTAGGTCTACCCACTTTCTACCAGACACCTGAAGATTTGATTCTAGCAAAGCTACGTATGATAAAGGCCACAGTTCCAAGAGAAAGATCCTTGAAGGATGTAGATGATGTGAGAGCAATTCTAAAATTCTCAGATGTTCAGATAAATGTTCTCAAGAGGAGAGCACGAGAAAACGATACATTGCCAATACTTGAAGACTTGATCGCTAGTAGATCCTGAACCGCACATTGAATAGATCACTACTCAAACATTCATCATCTATCATTTTTCAACTAACTGGCCGTATTGGTACTGTTACTGCGGACCCCGTCGAACCCGGCAAGATTCTCGAGCGCGCACCGTCTTGGCTTACGGGCTGTGAACTAACGAGAAACACGGAAAGAATAAAGAGAATCAATTCAGTCTAGTTGTATCTTCCGTACTTTCTTGCCTCGTCAACCATTATCTCAATGTTCTCTGTCTTCACGTTGCTATGAAGCGAGTTGCTGTCTGAAAGTATAAAGCCTCCATCTTTCGCCGCAGCGTCTAAGCACCTTCTGACGTCACGCCTAACATCCTCCTCTGAACCGTAAGGGAGAATGTGAACACAGTCAACGTTCCCACGCAGAAAGATCCTACCACCATAGCGACATTTGACATCCCCAAGATCCATAACGCTCGGCTCGATTGGATGTAGACCGTCAATTCCCAACTCGATCAACTCATCAATTATCGGGTACAGGTTTCCGTCAGAGTGCTTCATAACCGGCACATTGTGAGAATCACATTCCTCGATGAACTTCCGTATGTAGGGGAAGAAGAACTCCCTGAGGATCTTCGGGGAGAGCATAGGGCCCTTAGAGTCTGCTAGATCGTCACCTTCGGTTACGACATCAACCCCACACTCTATGAACCTCTTGACGGTTCCGATCTGGAATCTGAAAATCTTCTCAATCAGCTTTCTAGCGAAGTCCGGCTGTCGATACAAGTCGAAGATCAGCTTGTCTATTCCTCCCCTTATCTGGAATGGCGCTGTAACAACCGAATGACACATTGCCACAACTGGATACTCATCTCTTGCTTGGGCGACTGTATCCTCTACCATACCGAAATTGAGTTCATCCGGATCAGGGAACTCAAGCTTCTCAAGATCTTCAGGTGACTTCACGACTCCATCAACCCAGTACGTCGTCTTGACATCAGGCCTTATTCTGAATATTCTGCCAAGGTGATCAACATAGGAATCATTACTGATGAAGGTTGGTCGAAAATTCTCAGGATAAAGGTGCCAATCGTTCACCATAAGCGAATCGAAATCGAGCTTCATGGTCGCCTCGTTGATGAGCGTCTGGTTATGCCTGATGATATGATTCATATCAACATCGCCATGTTGTGAGCGCAAGACCGATACGCTCATCGGTGTCTTGCCAAGGATCCTCTGGGCGTGAACCAGATCGAGGTTCGTTCCATCCACGGGAACCGTATCCGGAACCTCAAGATGCACCGCCTTCATGTATCGCTCCTTGTGAGTCACCAACGTAGTGGCACCTATTGCGGATCAGTCTCCAATAATCAAAAGCTTTCCGAGAACTGGAGATAGTCCCCCGTCCAAAAGCGCGCTCCATATCACGATCAGGCCAAGTCAGCCTCCCTTGACAAGGTGTTGCTCCTTGATGTGTAAGTGAGTGAGATGAGAGCCCGCTTAAGGAAACGCCAATATTAGGGCCTCTTGCACAATCTCTCTGACAATCGATCGCCCCCTACGGTTAAGATCACCATATGTCTGATACACTGTTCTCTGGAAGTCCTGAGTAGTGATGTCTGAGCCCAGCCTGGAGACCCAGATCGAAGCTCTGCCTGAGAAGACCGGAGTATATATCATGAAGGGCCAGGACATCCTCTATGTTGGCAAAGCCTTCAACATCAAGGAGAGAGTGAGAAACCACCTCCAAGCAGCCAAGACAAACCAGCGCGAGTCACTTATCGTCGGCAACACAACCAAGATCGAATATATCATCACAGGCTCAGAGGTTGAAGCACTTGTCGAGGAGAACATCCTCATCAAACAGTACAAGCCCAAGTACAACATTCGACTCAGCGACGACAAGACATACCCATACCTCAAGCTCAGCCTCGAGGAGGAGTACCCAACCCTCTCCATCGTCAGGCGACCCAAGAAAGACGACAACAGGTACTTCGGACCATACGCAGACGTAGCAGCAATGCGCCACTCCCTGAACACCCTCAGGAGACTCTTCCCCCTTAAGGCGTGCAAGTTCGACCCCAAGAAACCAAGAAAGCGCCCATGCACCTACTACCAGATGGGTCTGTGCAGCGGCATATGCGCAGGCCTCATCTTAAAGGATGAATACAACGAACGGGTCAGAGCCCTCCTTCTTGTCCTGGAAGGGAAGACAGACCTAGTGATGAGAAAACTCCAGAAAGAGATGCTGGAAGCCTCAACAAACCTCGAGTACGAGAAGGCCGGCCTCATAAGGGACCGAATCACAGCACTGGAGAAGACACTCTCAGGCACAACAGTTGTCTTCCCGAAGCCCATTGATCTAGATGTCTTAGGAGTTGCTAAGACCAAGACTGAAGCATGCGTCCAGATCCTTCAAGTTAAAGGAGGAAAGCTTGTCTCCTCAGAATCCTACGACTTGAGTGCAGAAGAGGCTGAAGACGCAGAGATAGTGGAGTCTTTCATCAAGCAGTACTATGCCAGAAGGATCCTCTCGCCGCCTGAGATCATAGTCTCTGCAAGACCCAAAGATATCTCAACAATAGAGGAATGGCTTCTGGAGAGATTCGGATCAAAAACAATCATACTCAGAAACGTGAAGGGCCAGAAGCACAAGCTGCTCAAGTTAGCCGTTGAGAACGCAAAATCCCACATCGACAATGTGGTGACAAGAAAGAAGAAAGCGATTCAAGGAGTCCGGGAACTCCAGAAAACTCTAGGCCTGCCAGATGAACCGAGACTGATCGAGTGCTTCGACATTTCCACCCTAGGTGGAAGGCTCTCTGTAGGATCAATGATCGCATTCCAGAACGGTGAACCCCTCAAGAGCCGCTACAGAAGATTCAAGATAAAAACCGTAGTCGGACAAGACGACCCGCAGATGATCGGTGAACTCGTCCAGAGAAGATACACGCGGCTGCTTGAGGAAAAATCGCAGCTACCCGACCTGATCATGGTGGACGGCGGAATTACCCAAGCAAACTCAGCGAAGAGGTCACTCGCAAGACTAGGACTCGACCTTCCTATCGCAGGCCTGGCAAAGCGGTTAGAGCAGATCTATCTGCCAGGCAGAACCAAGCCGATAGAGCTTCCCTCAGACTCTGAAGGTCTCTATCTCATTCAGAGAATCAGAGATGAGGCTCACAGATTTGCGATAATGTATCATCGGAAATTGAGGGCAAAAGCAGCCGTTACACAGGTTAAGTAAATGAGATACTCACACGAAATTCTGAACTCGATCTCTTTTGCGGCTGCAAGATGCCATGCTACACGATGGAACGACATCCTGAAGAATCTGAACTCTTATATCAACACAAATCGATGGGATCAATCGAAGTACTGATTAGGTGATTGCCCGTTGAAATGGCCTTTAACTGGCATCTCGGGCATCGCAGTCATATTACTCTACAATATCTTTACCTTAGCATCCATCGCCATGTTTCCCAGACCATTCGCTCCTACCGAGCATTGGACCGCTGATCTCGGGAGCTCAGCTCTAAACCCTAGCGGCGCGCCCATCTACAATGTAGGCCACGCCCTCATGGGGCTTGCGCTCTTCCCGTTCTTCGCAGGCTTCAACAAGTGGTACACGAACGACGGAGAAAGATCCTTCTGTTCATCGGCCAAATAGCCGGCGGCCTCACAGCTCTCGCATCAACTATGGAAGGAATCTATCCAGCAGACTATCCGGCAGAACACATGTTCTGGACGATGATCTTCTTCATCTCGAGCCTTGCAGCCTTGATATTGCTGAATACCTCCCTCATCACACACCCCAAATTCATCAAACCAATAGGATACTATGGCTATGCAGTAGTCGCGCTCAACATAGCCGTTGCCGCCATCGGTTTCACTCCACTCTCTGAATGGCTCATAGGCGTCGTTGCTATCCAAGCTTACATCGCATTGATCGCATACAACGCTTTCAGACTGTGATGCCCTCCCTAGAAAGCCAGCATCCAGACAAAGATCTGGCCGCAGGTGAACAGAGAAAGTTTGCCTTAAATACAGGCATGGATGGATACTCCATCCATGTTCCAACCTAAGCTCATACTGTTGCTAGTAGTCGCGCTCTCCCTTACATTGCCTATGTCTATTGTGAGTTGTGACAGTGGTTTCCCGCTTACTGTCACCGACGATTTTGGAAGAAATGTCACAATAGCTTCGCCTCCAACACGCGTTGTCTCGACAGCTCCAAGCAACACTGAGATCCTCTTTGCTCTAGATCTTGGGGAGAGGGTTGTTGGTGTGACTTCATACTGCGACTGGCCTCCAGTAGTTCCCGAAAAGGTCAGCAAAGGAGAGCTCACTGTGATAGGAGGCTACGCCGATCCAAGTCTTGAGAAGATTGTAGCGCTCAATCCAGACCTCGTTCTTGCAGCTACCGATCTGCAGTTTGAGTTTGTCTCGGTCCTTCAGAATCGAGGGATCGTCGTGGTTGCTCTCAATCCAAAGAACGTGAGTGGCGTGATCTATGACATAGGACTCGTAGGAACGATATGCGGCAAGACCGCTGAGGCTAACAGGCTGATTGAGAATCTTCAGCGCAGAATCAGTTACGTTGATGGCAGGATTGCTGGGAGTTCCAAGCCAAAGGTATACTATGAGCTCTGGTATGACCCATTGATGAGTTTCGGCGGCAACACTGTGTTTGATGAATTAGTAGCTAAAGCTGGCGGACAGAACATCTTCCACAATATTACAATGATGTATCCGATCGCAAGCAGCGAGATTGTCATACAGAGAGATCCTGAGATCATTGTTGTTGCAGAGGGTTATATGGGGGGATTCCTAAGTTCGGACTTCGAGAAGAGATCTGGCTGGGGCATGATCAAAGCTGTCAAAGAAGGTAAGGTATACACCATAGATGAGAATCTAATCGTCCGAACAGGGCCAAGGATCATCGAGGGTCTTGAGAACCTTGCCTCCATAATCCATCCTGAACTCTTCATAGGGACAATTAGCTACAACTCCTCAATCTCGGTAACAAGCAACGCCACTGTCTTTGCTGTCATCTATGATAATTCGAGGAGTCTGCTGAACTTCACCGTGATAGGTAGGGGCGGAGGCGCATCTATCAGAGTCAACATCGAGAAGAGGCTCCTCAAAGGAACCCCGGTCGTCCTGGTAGATGGAGTTGAGAAGTCTGTCTCAGTCTCCGAGAGTCAGGAAGCATACATGATCGATTTCTCCTCTGGCCTGAGCACACGCCAAGTAGTTGTCGGCGGCACTCAAACTATCCCAGAGTTTGAAGGGCGTGGTGTATGGATCGCCGTCGTCCTCGCTCTTTTCGTTGCAACCTTGGTTACTGCTCGCAGAAATAGGTCTAACGCATATCTGAAGACGGTGAAGCATTCCACATTCCCGAGTGCCCGAGTAAGGTGAGACGGGACCTTACTGTTCATAGTCGCACAGGTTAAACAAAGATCCTGTCAACTGCAGCAAAGAGCAAGGCGATGACCATGTACGGCGCGGAGAACTTGTACATTATCCAGTTCCTTCTTCCAGAAGGCCGCACAACACACATGACTGAAACGATGAGAAGAAGAGAATTCGTTAAGGCCATCCCAGCGAGATAGATAGCACCATAGTATCCCAAGAAATACAATGACAGGGACGCCGCAGACAAGACAAGTGCGAATGCGAGCAGAAACCAGCGTGATCTCCTGACTCCGATAACCGCTGGCAACATCGGAACAGAGGCTACTCTGTAGTCTTCAGAGAAGACCGTTGCTAGGCTCCAGAGGTGTAGCGGACCCCAGACCATAACCAATACACCTGTCAGGAAGCCGGCCAGATCCAAGTATCCTTTTCCGATGATCCATCCAACCCAGACAGGTGACGCTACAGCAGGACCTGCTCCAAGAACGCTCAGGACATTATGCCTCTTGAGGATGATAGTGTAGAGGAGCAGATAGCTTGAGAGGCCGACAGCAAGCAAGATAGGGAAGTAGAATTCTGAGGCTATTGCCAGAATCACAGATATCGCAAGGATTGACAGGCCGAAGTACTGCGCTGACCTATTCGAGATCTTTCCTGAAGGGATCTCCCTCAGTCTTGTTCTTCCCATTAACTTGTCAATATCAGAGTCCAGCCGATTATTCAGAGCATTAGATCCGGCCACTGACATGAAAACTATGGCCGTTCCAAGAGTCAGTCTCCAATTCTGTGCGGCTGCAGATTGCCACATGGTGGTTCCAGCGCCTGCTAGCGCCGCCAGAAGGAAGAGTAGAAAGATTGCAAGAGTGACTCTGGGTTTGGTGAGCCGCCAGTAATCCGCCGCGCTTCCCAAGACTAGTCCTTCAGCTGCTTGGCTACCAACTCTGTGATGTCAAGGACTTGCGTCTTGCTTCCTGATCTTTGTGCAGCTTGGGTTAGGGATCGACGGCAGAACGGGCAGCCTGAAACCATAAACTCAGGTTTGATGATCTCAGCTTGTCTGAGTCGCTCGTTCCCGATCTTAGTCCAGAGCTCTTGGTCTGCAGCCTCTGTCATCGCGCCGCCTCCGCAGCAGAATGTGTCGAATTTTCTCTCTTTCATCTCAACGATGGTCTCGGCAACCGAGTTCAGGATGTTTCTAGGCTCGTCCACTACTCCGCCGAGTCTGGATAGGTAGCACGGGTCGTGGTAGGTTACTCTACTAGGGAGCTTCTTATCGAGTTTCAGCGCACCTGACTTCAGGCATTCTTGGAGGTACTCTGTTGTGTGAAGGACCTCAAGACTGTGTCTGCCGATGATCTTGGGGTACTTCCACTTCCACATTCTGTAACAGTGTGCACAGCTCGTGACTATTCTACTTGCGCCCAGAGACGATGCGACCTCTAGGTTGTGTTTGGCGAACTCCTCGGCTTTGTCCTGATCGCCTACAGCGATGTGGGGGTCGCCGCAGCACCACTCATCCTTTCCGAATAGGGACCAGTCCTCATTCATCCTGCTAAGGATGTTAGCAGTGGACGAGGCTATCGTTTGTTCTTGGTATGATGAGGTGCAGCCGACATAGTAGAGTGTCTTGGCCCTCTGTCCCTCCTTAACGCCTTTCAGTGCCATCTCCTTGACCCAGCTTAGCCTCTCGGTGTGATCTCGGTCGTAAGGGTTCATGTTCTTCTCAAGTGAGCCGGCGACCTTCAGCAGGTTGGGTGAGGCTTCACCCTCCTCGTGGATGATTGAGCGCAGTACCTCCCACAGCTCGAGGTTCTGGATGGTGAAGACGCATCCGGGCATGCATCTGCCACATAGAGTGCACATGTAGAGGCCTTTGGTTGAGATGTTCCTCAGCCATTCTCTTGGGACTGGCCGCTGTCCAAGGATTGCTGAGAGGAAGCCTCGCTGTCTGTTCAGGAGCTTCCTGAACTCTACGCTCTTCCATGCCGGAACGGCATAGTCATCTTTCGTTACCGCATACGCCGGACATGAGTGGGCGCAGACAGCGCACCTGGTGCAGGTCTCCATGTTGATGAGTTCGTAGCCGTCAAGCTTCTTCAGCGAGAGGAAAAGGCTGTCAGCCAAACCAGTCACACCCCATAGATAGCCCTTCTGAAGCCAGACCATGTTCTGACCAAGAACACGGTGGCGCTGTGAATCAGTTTGCTGTAGGGCAGATACATTATGAATGCTTGAGTCAAAATGAGGTGCAGCGTCAATATCGGCATGTATGGTTCGACGGCGACGACTGCCAGGAAGCCTGTGAACCCAGCCGACCATAATAGTGGCGCCGCTACCCAGTCTTCCTTTCTTGTCAGAGCCTTGAGCGGGCCGCCTCTAAGATTGCAGTAGACTCGTCGAAGAATAAGTATACCCAATGTTGAGAGGAAGATCGGGGTGATGACGTAGGTCAGAAGGGTCCGTGGGATCGCTACGGGGATGTTTGATGCCGGTATCATGGGGAGCCTGAGCCGTGACTGCGTGAAAGGAAGATCAATGATGTTCTGAACCGAGGCCGCGTGCAATGCGCCAAGAAGTATCAGTATGCAGGTGACGTGCATAGCGATTCCGACTACGTACGCGACCGGTTCAACCCTTCCGGCCAGATCCCAGGGCGGGATCATATCGATTGACCAGTTCTTGATCGCTCCGATCAGTCTGTTCGACTTTCCGCGCGGTCTATCATGTCTTGGAAAGCTGAGGCTCGCCCATTTGGTGAGTCGCAACATTACGCCTGTGATGAAGACGACGAGTGTTACCAGTGGCAGAACTGACCTGGTGAAATCGAAGATCTGCATTAGATCGAGCATTATCGATCAGGTCTCTTTGTCCGTCTTCACCCGACGATGTCTCCAAATATCTCCAGATTCCTAGTTGAGATCTTGCTTCCATCAAACACGTGCACAGCACATGCGATGCAGGGGTCGAAGGCTCTAACCACTCTGACCGCATCAAGCGTCGGATCAGCGCTCCTAACAGGGGTATTTGCCAGCGCTTCTTCTGTTGGTCCACGTCTTCCTTTGTTGTCTCGCGGTGAACAGTTCCAAGTTGTAGGTGTTATGACTTGATACCTTGCGATCTTCTTGTTCTCGACCTTGACCCAGTGTCCGAGCGCTCCTCTTGCGGCCTCTGTGAGCCCCATGCCTTCTGAGTTCTCTGGGACGGAGTAGGGCTGGAAGACCTCACGTTCACCTTTGTTGATGAGGTCTAAGAGTTCGTAGAGCTTGTCGATGACTTTGGTCGCTACCAGCGCGGTTTCGTATGCTCTGGCGTATATCCTTTCGATCGTGTCTGGCTTCTTCGGTGGAGACCAGGAACCGGCGTCAGTCTCGATCTTCCCCCCGCTCTGTAAGGCCGTGCTCCACATGCGCGCCAGAGGTCCAACTTCAACCACATTGTCATTCCAGCGTGACGCCTTGCACCACGAGTACTTGCCCTCTTTCTGGATTCCAGTGTACTGAGGTGTTGGAGCCTTGACCTTGCTCGGCTCTCCACCTGAATCCGCAGTGTACCATGCATGTGTTACGTCTTCGGTGATCTTTGGAGCGATCTCTTGATAGAGGTTGGTTGCAACCAAGTTACCGTTTATGATGGCTCCCGGCTTCTGAACTCTCTTCTGAGGGTCAAGCGTCTGATCATCGAAGACGCCGTAGCTGAGAAGGTTCGTTTCCCGCTCACCAGAACCTGTCAATTCATCCTTGTACGTGTCATAGAACTTGTCGAACAACGGAATCATTGTGTTGTCTATCCATTTCTTCACGTCCAAGAGTCTGTAGGTGAAGTTCGCAAACTTCTTCGTGTCTGGGAACTCCGTGATGCCGCCCGGCACAAACGATGCCTGGTGGGGCATCTTGCCTCCCCAGACAGCAGTGGCTTCTCTGGCGACTCTAGAGATTCTGAGCGCATCGAGGTAGCCGCTTCCTTTGAATGCAGCGAACTCCTCTATTCTTCCGAAAGGCGGACCATAATCTGGGCCCTCTAATGCGAACAGTATCAGTAGGTGATCGTACATCCACTCAGCGTATTGAGTGAGAACTCTGAGCAGCGAACCTAAGGGAGGCGGCTTGACGCCCATCGCTTGGTCCAGCGCTAGTGCCGAGGCCATTCCGTGTGAGGTGTAACATACACCGCACATTCGAGATGCGATGTATATAGCGTCACGGGGATCTCTGCCCTGAAGGATCTCCTCAAAGCCTCTGAAGAGCGAGTTGGATGTCCAAGCGTCCGTGAACTTGTCGTTCTCCAAGGTCACTTTGACGTTGAGGTGCCCCTCGATTCTGGTGACCGGGTCTATTGTAATCTCTGCCATCAATGGCCACCCCGCTTCTCCTTCCTTCCTTGAAGCCAGTAAGCTCCGGCAAGGATTCCGCCAACAACAGCTCCGATACCAGCTGCTTCCTTAATTGAGAGCGGGGGAATAGGCAAAGGTTCGAAGAATGGTGAGGACTTGTCAGGGAACTCCGGCTGGACACATGCTAAGCATGGAGCACCGGATATCGTGCATGAGTTCAGGCCATTATTCCATTTTCTTGAGTTGCAGTCTGCATAGGATATCGGTCCCTTGCAGCCCAGCTGGAATATGCATCCGTCGTGGCCGAATCTTTCCGCAAACATTCCCTCATCATAGAATGCTCTTCTCGGGCAGTCGTCATGAACTGATCTGCCGAAGAACATCTTCGGTCGGCCTAGTGAGTCAAGCTCTGGAAAAGGATACAGCTTCTTCGCAGAAAGGATCACGCTTGCAAGAGTCCCGACCATCCAGTCAGGATGAGGTGGGCATCCTGGTACATTCACAATAGGCAGATTAAGTCTAGAAACGTAGTTTACCCCTAGGAAATCTATGGTACTTACTGCACCTGTTGGGTTTGGGGTACCAGCCGGTATACCGCCGTAAGCAGCGCATGTTCCAAACGCAACAACGGCCATCGCGTCCTTTGACAGTCTCCTAACCCAATCCATCATTGTTACCGGTTTTCCATCGATCTCACCGATGGTGCAGAATGTTCCGTTGTTCTTGGTCTGTATCGCCCCCTCCACGAGGAGGATGTAGTCTTTCGGTGGGTTCTTCAATGCCTCAAGCGCACTGTCTCCCCACTTCGGCATTATCACTGTCTGAAAGTCAAAGTCTATCTTCACTTCTGGCAGTGTGCCAAAGATCACGTCAGCGACATCTGGATAGGTTGTATTCAGGAGTGAGACAGTGCAAGATTGGCAGGCTGCGCCGTGAACCCAGAGTACTGAGACTCCTCCCTCGCGTATTTGGCTCATGGCCTCCTTTATGATGGCGTCGTCAAGGCGGAAGGTGGAGAGCAGTGCAGCTGCACCTACGCCGGCCTTCAGAAAGTGACGTCTGGAAAGTGCGTTGCGGGCTTGCTCCTTCATGGATTCAATCCCCGAACTTGGCTTCTGAGATAATGTCTGGACTTTTTAAGGTTGGCGGCACCTGCCGGTGCAAAGAATCTGTTGATCGCGATCCAGCACTTATACAGGCTGGTGATTCACGGAATGATCTTATTAAGAATAAGCAAGAATCTGACTTCCAGAATGACTGTTTGCCTTACTTGTCGTTCGAGGCCGGAAAGCCAAATTGAAGATCTTGGTTGCTGGAGTTGGGAGTCTCCTAAAGTGCGATGACGGTCTCGGACCGCATGTTGTTAAGGAACTCGCCAAGATCAGTCTGCCATCTGATGTTGATGTGATGGATCTCGGCACTTCAGCGATGGATGTTCTGCACTATTCTGCGGGTTATGACAAGGCCATATTCATCGATGCCGTCAAGCTCGGCAGGGCTGTTGGCACAGTGTACCGAATAACGCCGCGCGAGGTTCCAGTCACAGATGAAGACTTCCGGGGAGTGATCTACATGAGTATGCACGAGATCAACCTGGAGAGAGTGATCGCTTTGGGTAGAAGACTCGGCAGCATACCAAAAGACATAGTGATCATCGGCTGCGAGCCAGAAGACACCACAAGTATGAAGATCGAACTTACGAACAGAGTGATGGAATCTGTTCCTAAGATCATCGAGCTAGTAATGGAGGAACTCAAGAGTTCATCTTAAATACCCTTTGAGTATTGCTTAACAAAAAACCCTCGGTGGGTTAGATTGAAGATAGGGCAGTTAGTTCGCAAGAAGTACTTCTTGGTTCTTGTAGCAGTCATAGTCGTTGCTGGGGTGATCGGTTGGGAGTACACCGGGACAGCCGAGTTCTGCAGCATGTGCCATATTGTAACTCCTTACTATGAGTCATGGAAGTCCGGCCAGTATTTAGATCACAGGCATGCAGTCAAGGGTGTTACTTGTGTTGACTGTCATATTGAACCTGGAAAGCCTAAGATAATGGAGATGGGGAGGTACACGAAGGAAGGAATAGACTACGTCACAGGAAACTACCCGACGCCACTGCCCGAGGCTAATCTCACAAAAGAATACTGCCTCAAATGTCACGGCACCTACAGCGAGCTAGCACAGAAGACCAGCAACGTGAAACCTAACCCTCACATGAGCCATCTGGGCGAGATACAGTGCACCCTATGCCACAAGACTCACAAACCCTTCGTCAATCACTGCGCCCAATGCCACAACTGGACCTTCCAGAAGCAAGGAACCACCTTTGCAGGTCTTGAAAACCTAAAGCTACCCGACACTAGCATCATAGGCTGGCTTCTGACATCACTCGCCACAGTCGGCTTAGCCGCCATCGTCTGGATTGATCGCAAGAACTGATGAGTTGATCCATTAACTTCCATCATGCTTACGCCTAAGCTAGGGAGCCGAATGTGTTAGAACTATGCAGGAAGCCTCAGGATCAAGCAACCCACTTACCAATTACCTGTCAGGTAGCCCACCATTAAGAGCCAAGCTATCACTCATAAACGAAGAAATGGCCAAAGCCCTAGGCACTGACTCTGAACCTGGAATTCTGTACGAAGCCTCAACACATCCGATCAGGTCCGGTGGCAAGAGACTCCGCCCGATGCTGTCATTGATAGCCTGCGAAGCAGTTCGAGGAGAAATCCTGAAGGTCTTGCCCGTGGCTGTTGCCATAGAGCTTATTCACACGGCTTCCCTGATACATGATGATCTCATCGATGAGGACTTGGAGAGACGCGAGTCTCCGACCGTGCACGTAAAGTATGGAAGCGAGGTAGCCATCCTGAGCGGCGATCTGCTCACCTCAAAGGCTATGCAGATACTTTCCAACTCACCAAGCAGGATCCGAGAAACCATCTCCCGGGCATGCATACAGATGTGTGAAGGCGAGTACATGGACATGATATTCAAGAAGCATCCCGAGGCAGTCACAGAAGAGAACTACCTGAAGATGGCCAGAAAGAAGACTGGAGCCTTGGTCAAGGCGGCGGCGGAGTGCGGAGGAATCACTGGAGGCGGGTCGGAGCAACAGGTAGTAGCTCTGTCGAAGTATGGCGAATCCGTGGGTTTGAGTCTGCAACTCAGAGACGATGTACATGAGATCTTGGCTGTTGAAGCAATGCTCACTACTTCAACCAGTAATTGCCTTCTCGGCGAAGGCTCAAACTTGGTTCTGATACATTCATTCAACAACTCCGATGAGTCCTCGCGAAATTTCTTGCGGAGCTTAATCGCTTCAGACAGGGACTGCCACAGAGTACGAGACGCCATAGGCCTCCTTCAAAATTCAACATCGATCCAGCATGTTCAAAACCTCTCAGAGAAATTCGAGGAAGAAGCCAAGAAAGCCATCAATGGGATGGATTTCTGTAATCAAGAGATCCTTGAAGACCTAGCCGAGCTGGTCTCACGGTACTAGATCGCAGCTTAATCAGGTGGAGCACGTAATGATCGCCGTGAGATCATTACCGGACGAAGTATTATTCTTCGAATTATTGTTTGTACATCGGCAGATGAAAAATCACCTAGGTCAGAGTCACAGGACATACAGTCGAATGAGAAGTTCAAGCGTTATCGCCAAGAATAGTATAATGGCGTACGTTGATGCAACCTTGAACGCCTTCACTGAGTTCGATTCCGACGTCTCTTTCGCCAGTCGTAGACTCGATATAACAGTAAAGAGTCCAAAAGCGCTTGTTATGGTGAGGTAGACAAAACTCATTGGCGTGGACAAAGAAAAGTAAGTATTGACTCCCAGCAGAGCAACAAAGAATACAAAGGCTAGCTTAGCCGTACCGCCCGGGGTGAGGCGTTTAACAAACGCTGGAACAGCTGTCCTAGTGACACCGCCATCAGCTGTCAATCCGTGTGCGGGACTGTAGACAAGTATGTGGCCCGATTGCCAGAATACAGTTGTCAGATAGATCAGCCAGATAACGGGATCACTGAGAACCGTTCCGGGAGCGAATGCAGCATACCCTCCAACGGGGATAAGCCCTACTATCGGTGGCAGACTGAGATAGCCGATTCTGTTCCGCAAATACCTAGTATAGACCAACCCTAGAGCCGCGGTTATCAGCATGATTACGAAGCATGTTTGGTTGAAGGCTGTCAGCGCTATCGACAAGCCCAGACCGAGAGATACCGTGGCTAAGGCTAGAGCTTCGCGCGGTCGTACTCGTCCTGAAGGAAGTGGTCTGCTGGGCCAGATAGTTTTGTCTCGAATTCTATCGACGTAGTCATTGAGGGTGTGCATCGCCCCAACAGATGCGAATACTGTAATGACGCCCAGAGCTATATGCAGCCACGGAGGTTCCTGGCTTGACGTTCTCATGAGAGCTAACGCCGCACCGCTTCCGGCCATGGTGGTTCCCATGAAGTTCAGTGCAGGTCTGGTCATCTCAAGCATTGATAGACTTCTCAAGAATACCAACCTTGTACCAATGGGCAAGCCGGGACGGCCTATTAATAACTAACCCAAGATCACGTGTTTCCCAGTTCATTCACTTTAGTTATTGTCTTCATGAACCACTTGGAGTATTTCGTGACGAAGTCAAGTGAGAACTGTCGCTGTTTAGCTGCCCTCATGACCGATCTGGCAATGTGCTTTAGTACGTAACTTCTTCTGCCGTAGAATCTCTTGTAGGCCAAGACCTCCATGCGGGTGAGCTCGTCATCCTCAAAGTCACTGTATGGAACAGCCTTGAAAAACAGTGAGTGATCAGGATCCAAGTTGATGATCCACTGAACAAGATTCTCGTAGTCGGTCCGTGTCTCTCCGGGGAAGCCGAAGACCACGTTCGCTATCGGGAATATCCCTGCTTCATGAGCATTAGAGAAAGCTCTCCTGACGATATCCCCGTATCCGCCTCCTGCAGGGTTGGGTGTTGAGGTGATGACTCCGCATTCGACCCCGAAGAAGAGAGCTAGGCAACCGGCCTTGTGCATCTTGATCATCAGCTCTTTAGAGATGTCTGTGCCGGTGCTCATGCAAGCCCACTTGATATCCAAATCCCTGCTGTTGATCTCACCTGCAATTGCTTCCACTCTCTTAAGATCCTCTGTGAAGAACTCGTCGAAGAAGAGAAGGAGAGCAGGCTTGTAGGTTGAGGATATGTGCTCCATCTCATCGACAACCCTGCCCGGCGTCTTGCCGCGCCATCTGCCCTGATACATCTCTGGCACTATGCAGTACCTGCACTTTCGAGAGCAACCTCTGCTTGAGGAGAGTGTACAGATCGGAATGCTGTCACATATCCTGTAGTACTCCATCGGAAGAAGACCAAAAGCTGGAAAGGGCAAAGTATCTAGGTTGGGTATCAGTGAGGCTTCCGGGTTGATCCTTACTGTTCCGCCTTCCTTGTAGGCCACTCCATTTAGGCCTCCTAAGCTGCGACCAAACTCGATCGACTCAGCCAGTTTGGTGAAGACATCCTCCCCTTCACCGCGCACGATCACGTCAACATTCTCATTATTGATCAGCGTCTTGAGGTCGAAAGTGGCGTGAGGGCCCCCAAGAACCACTGTTGCTCCTAGGGATTTAGCGATCCTAGCCACATCAAGACTCTGTTTCACTCTTGTGATAGAGCAGTAGATCCCGACCAGATCTGGATTTGTAGTCTTGAGCTTGAATTCAAGATCCTCTGAAGACATTCGTTGAGCTGACGCGTCTATGATACTAGGTTTGTAGCCTCTTTCCTCAAGGTAAGCTGCAATGTAGGCTAGTCCGAGAGGCGGGGCCCTCAATCCAAACATCGCTTCGTGGCAGAGAGGGTCGCTTGCAGGATGTACGAGGGTGATCTTCATCGGACAACACTCACATCCGTGCTGCTAAGTTGCATGAAAACATGGGCGCAAGTAAGTGCAGTCAGGTCGCATATTTCGATGGGCATTTTGTGAGTATCTGCTCTGCGACAAAAGAGCCATCCGGATTTACCCTGCCTATAACCACGATGCGGATTCCTTCCATGAAGTTCTGCGGAATCGGTCCGCGATATGACACCTGAAGAGAGGCTGAATCATCTGTGAGAGTGAAGCTCAAATCTTCAGAATCTTTGTTGAAGAGTCCTGTGACGTTACCGATCAGCTGAATATCCTTGCCGACGTATCTGTCGGGGTGCTGCTTAACCTCAGAGACTGATAGATAGGGATTCATCACAGAGGTCGATGCTTGGAAGATCAGATATCCGGCCACAACAAGGACAGCTGCCAGAATCAGTATCTTGTAGAGCCTCAACTTGACGTCTATCCAGTATCACTTCTTCAGTCTGTCAATCGTCATTGATAGTTTCCTAATCTTTGAGTGAAGCCAGAGCAGATAGAGGAATATCAAGCCCCAGAAGACCAAGGAGACTGCAAGTAGCAACTCTAGAGAATCCAACTCTTATCCTCTGCCAACACTGTCTTCAACATTATCAATGAGCCTGTATGTGCTAAGCGTCAGGTAGAACATCCAGGCGAATAATAACGTTGCCCCCAGTGTCGAGACTGCCAAGGTCAGAAGAATAGGTGGCTCAACACCCAGCCGAAGCCTAGCAGTTGGCAACAGAGGCATCGGGTGGAGTGTGGCCCAGAAGACTGCGGAGAAGTAACTCAATGGAATGCTGATGAAAGCCAGTATGCCCAAGACTGCTGAGATTCTGGCTCGACGATCTCTATCACTTATCGCCATCCTGAAGCTGATGTAGCCGAAATAAGCTAGGAAGAGTATCAAGGTAGCTGTCTCTCGTGGATCCCAGTTCCAGTACAGTCCCCAAGCCAGCTTGGCCCATATTGAGCCTGTGATCAATGTAATCATACTGAAGAGAATGCCAAGTACTGATGAAGACGCGGCGTAAAGATCCCATCTCAGGTTTCCGGTCCTGAGGTAGAGGATGCTGCTGATGAATGTGATCGCGAAGGCAAGATAGGAGACCCAGGCTGAGGATGTGTGTAAGAAGAAGACCCTGTAAGAGTCACCGAGAGACCTCTCAGGCGGAGCCCAGATGAAGATCATGTAAAGGGCAAGAACATTTGCTGCAAGTATGATCGCTGAAGAATATTGGCCCTTCATGGCTTCTCATCAGTCGTACAGCACATATTCAAACGTTACCCACAGGACTGCACTCATCAACAAGAGAAATCCTAGATTGAGCTGGATCTCCGGAAGGATCATCTCTAAGCTAGCGCCTGTGGCGAGTTTGCCTGTCGCAAGGACAGATGGGATCAGCGTCCCAGGAATTAGAGGAAGGGAGACAGCAGGAATAATGAGCGCTCTCGACTCTGAATACATGGCTAGTGCTGAGACGATAGCGCCCACGATAGCCAAATTGAAGATGCCCAGAATCAGAACCATGACCACGAGCAAAACGTCTGAATTGAAGATATAGTTCAGAATGATCATGCTTGAGGGAACGATGAAGACCGCGCCGACACTCATGAGAATAAATGTATACAGTGTCTTTCCGATCAGGATGGCCTGAGGTGATATCGGTGCCAGCCTCAGTCCGTCAAGCGATCCTTTGTCCATCTCCCTTATGAAGACCGTTGTGAAGCCAAGCATGCCAATGAATAGAATGGACATCCAGAGAACCGCCGGTATGAATTTGAGAACGTTAGGGTTTGAAGGTCCAAGGGCAAACGCGAATGAGAGATTTGAGAGCAAGGCAAAGATGATGATCGAGTAGATCTCATACTTCTTCCTCAGCTCGAGGCGGAGATCCTTAAGGAGAATCTCCCACACATCTGCCAGAAAGTCAGCGATGTTCCTGAAATCAGCAGATTGATTCATTGCGCTCTCCACTATCTCTTCGCATAACGAAGCTCTGCGAGCTGGCCCTCCTTCAGAGTGCAGATCCTGTGCGAGATCTCTTCTGCGACGTCCAGGCTGTGCGTGGAGAATATGATTGCTGACTTCTTCCTAGCATCCTTGAGGAATTTCTTGAAATACT
This sequence comes from uncultured Candidatus Bathyarchaeia archaeon, assembly GCA_964598945.1. Lineage (GTDB taxonomy): Archaea > Thermoproteota > Bathyarchaeia > 40CM-2-53-6 > RBG-13-38-9 > JAGTQV01. Next base: position 19,069 of record CAZRDQ010000002.1, on the reverse strand, counting down.
CGAGGCCCTGAAGGTCAAGCCCAGCGAGGGGCTCGTCCAGCAGCAAGAGTCTTGGGCTGTGGATTGTTGCTCTGATAATATCAAGCCTTTTTCTCAGTCCGCTCGATAATGTTCCAACGGGATCTTCGAGCCTGTCTTCTATGCCGAATAGAGATGCCGCATTGACTATCAACTGCTTTGCCGTCTCTTTGTCTCTGCAGCCGTAGAGGCGTATATAGAAAGAGAGATTCTCCATGCCTGTCAGCTCGTCGTACAGCAGGCTCTGGTGAAGACAGACACCTATCAATCGCTTGACCGGGTGCAGCTGCTTGGTGACATTGTACCCAGCGATCGTGGCTTCTCCATTTGTGGGCTTGGTCAGGGTTGCCAGTATCCTGATCAGAGTCGACTTTCCCGCTCCATTCGGCCCCATGAGTCCAAAGACTTCATGGTCCTCAACTGCGAAGCTGACATCTCTTAGGCCGAATCTATTCCCATACTTCTTCGAGACATTTGACAGTCTCACGAGGTAGGATGGGGCCTTCACTCTATTCACATCTGGTTCTTTTCAGACTGCGCGAAAGTGGTAGGTTTGCCCGGAGTTGACAGAATCTTCCCTTCAGGCACCTGCAGTAATAAATGCTTTGAGAAATGAAAGCAGAGAATAGATCATGGCTTTGAGAGTCCACATCAAGCTCCATGGTCATCCGAGAGACTAAAAGTAATAAAAGAGGCTTGAATATCTGGGGCAAGGGGAATCGAGTTTGCCTGAAGCCAGGGAAGAACTAGGCGAATGGAGAAGGACGTGTTACTCTACTGATGTAACTCCAGAACTGGAAGGAAAGCACGTCACTATCTTTGGCAGGGTCGCGAGCCTACGTGAGCAGGGCGGCATCACCTTCCTGATAATTCAGGACATGAAGGGAATAGTTCAGGCGACTGTCCACAAAGACAGATCTCCCTTGGCTGTGCTGGAGAAGGCGAAGGGGCTGAAGCAGTACAGCCTGATTGGAATAAGGGGCTCAGTCAAGAGCATAGCGAAAGCGCCACACGGAGCTGAAGTCATTCCTTCTGAGTTCAAGATTCTAGATGAGCCTCAGAAGAAGCTCCCGTTTGATCCTTATGGGAGGGTTGAACAGAGCATAGACAAGCGGCTTGATCTTCGCGTTATAGATCTCCTACGGCCTCAGTCCCAAGCGATCTTCAGGATCAGAAGTATCGCTCTGAATGCTACTAGGGAGTTCATACACGGCGAGGGATTCATCGAGGTCAACACGCCGAAGATAATAGCCTCAGCGACTGAGGGAGGGTCTGCACTCTTCCCTCTCCTGTACTATGATAAGGAGGCCTTCTTGGCTCAGAGTCCACAGCTGTTCAAGGAGCAGCTGTCAAGCGTCTTCGAGAAGGTCTTCGAGATAGGGTCGATCTTCAGGGCTGAGCAGTTCAGAACACTCAAGCACATCAGTGAAGCGACCTCTGTGGATGTTGAGCAGGCCTACGTGACATACGAGGATGTCATGGAGCTCCTTGAGAGAACAATCTTCCATGTGATTGAGTCACTGAACTCCAAGTGCAAAGATGAGCTGTCAACTCTTCAGGTCAAGCTTGAGCCACCGAAGCTACCGCTCAAGAGGATCACCTACGATGAGGTTCTCAAGGTCCTTGAGAAGGAAGGAGTGAAGGTTGAGTGGGGTGAGGACCTATCGACACCCGTCCTTAGGACCTACGCCAAGCTTTTTTCAGATTACCACTTCATAATCGACTGGCCGACGGCCTCCAAAGCCTTCTACATAAGACCGAAGAAGAGCAACCCAGAGATCTGTGAATCGTTCGACTTCATGTGTGGCGCTGTTGAGCTTGCTTCAGGCGGCTCAAGGATAAGCAGCAGGAAAGAGCTTACCAGAAGGATCAAGGAGCAAGGGCTGGACCCGAAGAATTTTGAGTTTCACCTGAAGATGTTCGATTATGGTATGCCTCCCCATGCAGGGTGGGGTCTGGGCTTCGACAGGCTGATAATGGTTATTACAGGTGTTGAGAACATTCGTGAGGTAGTCCTCTTCCCAAGAGATCCACAAAGACTCACTCCATGATCGTGGCTCAGTATGGTCAAAGACAAGCAGATAACTAGAGAACAAGTCAGGCACCTGGCCTGGCTCGCAAGGATCAAGATCTCCAAGGCCGAGGAGCAGAAGTACGCAAAGGAGATGAACGAGATCCTAAGGTACTTCAGGAAACTCGATGACGCAGACACACACGGGATCCCCCCCACTTACCATGTTGCTGATGTAGTGAATGTCACGAGAGAGGATGAGCCGCAGCCCACACCCCCAGATAGACTCCTGGAGATAGTGCCACTCAAGAAGGACAGGTTTGTCAAGGCCCCAAGAATCGTCTAGTTGACAGTCATGTCAGGTATCCTAGAGCTCCCCGCCTCAGAGCTGGTCAAGAAGATCAGGACGCAGGAGGTTACTGCTGAAGAGTACATCAGCAAGTGCTACGAGAGGATAGAAAGAGTCGAGAAGAAGGTTCATGCATTCATAACTCTGACTGAGAGTTCAGCTCTTGAGAAAGGTCGTGAAGTAGATGCCAAGATCCGCAAAGATGAGAATGTCGGTTCCCTAGCTGGTGTGGCGGTTGCGGTCAAGGATAATGTCTGCACCATGAGTGTGAGAACTACTTGTGCCTCAAAGACGCTTGACAGCTTCGTACCCCCGTATGACGCAACGGTCGTTCAGCGACTCAAGTCACAAGATGCCATAATCGTTGGAAAGACGAACATGGACGAGTTCGCCATGGGATCGTCCACCGAGCACAGCCGATTCGGACCGACGCTCAACCCATATGACCTGAGAAGGGTGCCTGGCGGCTCCTCAGGGGGAAGCGCAGCTGCCGTGGCTGCTCTGGAGGCCACGCTCGCTTTGGGATCGGACACTGGAGGCTCGGTCAGGTGCCCAGCAAGCTTCTGCAATGTCGTTGGACTCAAACCAACTTATGGTCTCATCAGTAGGTATGGTCTGATCGCCTACGCGAACAGTCTGGAGCAGATATCGCCGATAACAAAGAACGTGGCTGACGTGGCGTTGCTCACAGACTGCATAGCTGGACATGATGATCGTGATAGCACCTCAATCAATACAGGTCAGTCAAATCTCAGTAAACATCTGGTTGAGAACGTTGCTGGGATGAGGATAGGGGTCCCAGAGGAATTCTTCGGCAGGGGAACTGACAAGAGCGTCGCCAAGACCATCTGGAATGCCATTACAAAGCTTGAGGGGCTAGGGGCATCCTGCACCGAGATCAAGCTTGAGAGCTTGGATTACGCGCTGGCCTCGTACTATATTATCGCTATGTCTGAGGCAAGCTCGAACCTTGCACGATATGACGGGTTAAGATACGGCTTCAGGCTCAAGGATGAGGGATATGACTGGAGCACGGCCTTCTCAAGAAACAGGAGATCCGGATTCGGGCCCGAGGTCAAGAGGAGGATAATGCTTGGGACGTTTGCTCTCTCAGCAGGCTACTATGACGAGTACTATCTGAAGGCTCAGAGAGTCAGGACACTGATAAGACAGGAGTTGGCAGGGGCCTTCAAGAATCTTGAGTTGCTGGTAGCGCCGACGATGCCTATCCTTCCCTTCAGGCTCAAAGAGAAGTTGCTTGATCCTCTTGAGATGTACATGTGTGATGTGGACACCGTTGTCGCGAATCTTGCAGGTATCCCTGCAGTATCGGTCCCATGCGGCTCAAGCCAGGGCCTACCGATAGGCGTACAGATAATGGCTCCGGCCTTCAGGGAGGATCTTCTCATAAGAGCCGCGTACACGCTGGAAAAGAACCTCGGTCAGATAGACTTGAAACTGAAGATCTAGAGGACTAAGCTATGCAAGAGGTCGTTGATCTTAAGATAAAGATTGGGCTTGAGGTCCACTGCCAACTGACCAATCTGAAGAGCAAGCTATTCTGCAGCTGCTCGGCGGACTACAGGCAGAGCGAGCCGAACACACATATCTGTCCTGTCTGTATGGGAGTGCCGGGCACCCTGCCTGTAGTTAACAGGAAAGCGGTCGAGGACGCGGTTCTGATCGCTCTTGCATTGAACATGGAGATAAGTCCAAGGACACTCTTCTACAGGAAGAACTACTTCTATCCGGATATGCCGAAGAACTTCCAGATCTCTCAGTATGACAAGGCGGGCGGCATCCCGATCGCCAGGAATGGATCGATGCAACTGGACGGTGGAAAGATCGTTCACATCACAAGATTGCAGCTTGAGGAGGATCCTGGCAAGCTCAGCTACGAAGGAACCATAGAGACTTCACGAGCGGCTCTGGTGGACTACAATAGGGCAGGAGTGACTCTGGCTGAGATAGTCACTGAGCCTGACATGAACTCTCCACGAGAAGCAAGGATCTTTCTCCAGAAGTTGCGGTCGATCCTTGAGCACCTTGGCGTCTCGAGTGGAGAGCTTGAGGGATCTATGAGGTGTGACGCTAACATCTCGATCGAGGGTGGAACAAGGGTCGAGATCAAGAACATATCATCCTTCAAAGAGGTTGAGCGGGCCTTGAACTTCGAGATCACAAGGCAGAGGAACCTGCTCAGGAAAGGGATGCGGGTAGGCCGAGAGACAAGGCACTGGGATGAGACCAGAAGGATCACTATCTCACTGAGGGTCAAGGAGGAAGAGGAGGACTACAGGTACTTCCCTGAACCTGATCTCGTTCCGGTGGTGATCACATCAGAGCAGGTCGAGAGCGGAAAGGCGGCTATGCCTGAGCTTCCTGAGAGCCACAAACAGAGGCTCATGGCTCAGTATGGCATATCCCAGCAGAATGCCGAGGTTCTCACCGAGAATAAGGCACTTGCGGAGTTCTTTGAGGAGTGCGTCAAGAACTACAAAAGACCTGATCTGCTCAGTAACTGGCTTGTGGGAGATCTTCTATCGTACCTTTATGAGATGGATCTTGAGCTGAGAGAATCAAAGATCACGCCTGAGCATATGGTCTCTATGCTTGAACTCATCGATAATGGAACTATAAGTGGGAAGATCGCGAAAGATGTTCTCGAAGAAATGCTGCTAACGGGGAAACTTCCAAACCAGATAATCGAAGAGAAGTCGATGAAGAGGATCGGTGATGAAGAGCATCTGAGGAAACTAACTGAGAAGATATTCGCTTCAAACCCTGAAGCGGTAAGGGACGCACTCAAGGATGAGAAGGCGATACGATTCCTAGTAGGTCAGTTGATGAAGGAAACGGGGGGAAAGGCTGACCCTCAGCTTGCCAACCTGATCATAAAGGATAAACTGAAGAATCTTCAAGCTGAGAAAGTCAACTGAGTCTTTTGGAGAGTTTATTGGCTGAACTGAACGTATTTCTCAGGGTCTAAGAGGCTCGAATTATTAGAACGAAAGCCTTAGCTGACGTGATCTGTCTCACGCGCTCCATGCGATGGTAGACCTGGGCAACCTTGGCCTAGCTTCTGGTTCCTCATCAGGAATTCCTACCGGAAGAAGAGCCACCACATACATGTTGTCAGGCAGACCCATGGCTTGCTTTACTTTCTTTTCATCGAAGAGTCTTACCCAGCAGGAGCCCAGACCCAGCTCAACAGCCTCCAGTACCATATGCTCTACGGCTATTGCGACATTAAGCATTGTTGTGGGTATCCGCTCATGCATTTCAGCCGAGGCGGCTCTTTCCGCACGCTCCATGAGCGCTTTCTCGGATTCCTTGTTGAGATGAATGTCGTCTCTGTTGATCAGCTCTTGAGTCTGATCTTTTGCTCTTTTCCATGACAGCAGGTCGCCGCAACACACGATAACTACGGGTGCATCCCTGACGAACTCCTGATTGAAAACTGCTCTGCACAGCTCAGTCTTTAGCTGCTCGTCCTTTACGATGATGAATCTCCATGGCTGAATGTTTGAGCCGGAAGGCGCAAGTCGTGCTGCTTCGATGAGCGTTTCAATCTTGTCGTCTGACAAGGGGGTATTCTTGAGTCTTCGGATGCTTCGTCTTCTCTGTATGGCTTCTAGCACATCCAACAGGTTCGCCTCGAACGTGGTCTTTTGGGAAACTCTTAAGTGCGCGGTTGCTGAGTGGTCTTGTGCTATATAAGCGAGAGTAAGTAAGATGTCGTTTGAAGAAACTCCAGAAAGCGGAACTCCAAAAGCAGCAGGCAGTTCGGAACCTGCGGAGTTCGTGAAAGTAGAGAGCCTGACTCCAAACTCGAGACAAGTAAACACTGTCGTGAAGGTTGTCTCGAAGAGTCCAGTAAGAGAAACTATCTCAAGAAGGGACGGCTCAGTTCACAAAGTGACTGATGCCCTTGTGGGCGATGAGACCGCCGCGATATACCTGACCCTCTGGGATGACAATATCGAGAGCGTGAAGGAGGAATCCGTCCTTGACGTCAAGAACGCGTACATCTCCTTGTTCAAGGGTTCAATGCGACTGAACATAGGCAGGTATGGAAGCCTCGCACCTTCAAGCCAGACGATCTCCACCGTGAATACCTCGAATAACCTCTCAGACAAACAGTACGAGGAGCAGCGGCGTTTCAGCTTCAGGCCGCGGTACGGTGGGGACGACCGAGGAGATAGAGGAAGAGGCTACAGAAGGTTCGGTTCCAGAAGAAGATTCTAAACCTGTTTAGATGACGCAGTGATGCGTCATCTCCACTTCTTTATTCTTGTCCGTACTCGACCCAGTAAGACTCCCCAGTCGCGAGACTCTCCTTCTTCCATATCGCTGCCTCACGCTTGGCACGCTCAACCGCCTCGACAAGGGCGGGGAAGACGTCCTTCCTGGATCTGCCGGCAACCATGACGACAAAGATCAGGTCTCCAAGGTCAAGCTTACCTGTGACATGGTGGATGAGGCAGTCAACTATTCCGGGGCGAGTCTTGATGTCTTCTGAGATCTTACGGAACGTCTCCTCAGCCCGCTCCTTGTACACCTCCAACTCAAGCGAGGTAACCTCCTTATTCTCATCTGTGAATCCCTTAACGAATCCGAAGAAGCAGGCGACTCCACCCACCTCCTTGGACCTCTCATTAGCCTTTATGAAGTCAAGAAGGCTCTGGATCGATAGTTCTCCCTTGCCGTGTACGCCTACGCGCGACAACTAAGGAAACCTCAAGACTTGAGAAGATCAAGAACCTTATGAAGATTGTTGAGATCCCACGGTTCGGATGCTGAAGAGTTCGGAGTCTAGTGAGGAATTCGAAAACTGGAAAGCCTGACCAGAGAGCTTGCAGACAAGTACCTCTTCTCAGCAGACGCGATCGAGGCGCTAAGAGAAGTCTTCGGCGATGACGTGGAACAGGTCGTTCGGTCTCTCAAGATTCCAGGCCAGAGATATTTTCTGAGAGTTAACACTCTAAAGACCACCCCCGAAGATCTGATTAGCAGTTTTCATTCACGGGGTGTGGAGCTACACCGGTTCGACCAGATCCCTGAAGCGGCCTTCACACATGTCGAGGGGCCTTTCCAGATCCCTGATGTAAAGAAGAGGATAGTGGTCGATAAGTTCGCTGCCGAGTCCGTTCTGCAAGGCGCGCACGTATACGCTCCAGCGGTATTGAAGTGCTCAAAATTGCATCGCGGCGACGAGGTCGCGATCACAGATACTCACAACCAAATCGTGGGCGCTGGAGTAATGCGGATGAGCGAGACTGAGATTCTCACATTAAGGAAAGGCCTCGCAGTGGAGGTAACCTCACCCATGTACCGCGGCTAGCCTAAGGGAGACCGAAGAGTATGAGAAGGGATTGCTCTATCCTCAGTCGCTACCGGCTATGGTCACGTCAAGGGTTCTGGATCCTCAGCCAACGGAGACGATAATTGACCTGAACTGCTCTCCTGGCGGAAAGCTCTCCCACATATCACAACTGATGAAGAACGTTGGCAGAGTAATAGGTGTTGACAGGAATTCGAAGAAGATCGAGATCGCTAGAAGAAACCTCCAGAGGTTGGGATGCAGCAACGTGACTTTAATCTCTCATGACGCAAGATATCTTGATATCGACTACCCTGACCTGCAGGCTGACAAGTGCCTTGTCGATCCTCCGTGCAGCGCTCTTGGACTCGTCCCAAAACTGTACGTAGATGCCTCAAAGAGATCGATCCAGAACCTTGCTGACTACCAGAAGCAGTTTCTAAGCGCAGCCTCAAGAATAACCAAAGAAGGCGGATCTATAGTGTACAGTGTCTGTACGATCACCAGACAGGAATGTGAGGAAGTCGTAAAATATGGTTTAGAGAAGCTTCGATTAAGCCTCTCAGAGCAAAGGCTCCGCCTAGGAGGGGGCGGCCTTAGAGGCTTCGGTGATGAAGCCTCCTTACTGCAGAGGTTTGATCCAGCCAAGCATGGAGTCGGGTACTTCATCGCACGTTTCACGAAACGCTAGTGCGTTTCCAAGGAGAGATCCGGTCTTGGAACGGCACGTTATGGGATTGTTGTAAATGGATTTCCACTGAGAAAAAGAGGTTCAGATCACAAACTCACTAAAGTTCTGCAGCATACTCAACCTATAATTGGACACGCAACTTCCTCTGAAAGCATGAGTTGGTTCAAGCACTCAGGGTACTCCCTGAAGACTTCACAGACCTCTCAGCCTCCCCATAGGTCTTGCATGCGTTCACACTCTCACAGTAGACTTTGCATATCTCTGATTGTAGGCTCTTTATCTGTGGATCCGACCGATAGGTCATCAGATCTTTATCTCCCATCTCTTTCAATCGTTTGTTCACTCTTACACAGAGTCCATCTAGTTCCCTGCGCAATGTCGCTATCTTAGACTCCATTACTCTGGCGCCTCCTGAATCATCCATTGTGATATTCTAAGATAAGAATCTTCAACAGTCAGACCGGTAGATGCGCCTATTCTGGAGATCATTGTTGGGGTCTGCCATTCTTCTAGATGTAGTCACATAAAGAGGCAAGGCAAGAAAGTGCATTTCTCCGCCCTGGACACTCGCTTTTGTGACTGACTAGGTTCTAAATAGGTCCGCCATCTAACCATCTTGGGTGAAGGTGACAGCTTGGCTTTGCGTGAAGTGCGACGAAAAGCCCAGCACGCGCTAAGGCGCTCAAATGGAACCGACTAAGGAGTTGGTTATAGTCAAGAAATTGTCTCCTCAACATAAGTCTTCATGAACATTAGTTGCCAAACTCTTTTATGAATGATTGGTCAGCTGAGCACCATGAATGTAAGAAGCTATGATCTTTTTGTTGATCTGGACTTCAGGAACCTTAAGTTCAACGGAGAAGTTCTGATAGAACTTCAATCTGAACAGGATGTGGTACTAGACTTCGTGGGTCTCACAATTCTGGAGACACTTGCTAACGACAAGCTTGCACTGTTTCAGGAGAAAGACGGGAGCCTCAAGATCAAGACCGGTCCTTTCAACGGTACAGTGGAAATCCGGTATTCTGGATCTATTCCTGACACATTGATGGGGATCTACAAGGCTCCCTATCAAAGCAAGTATATGATAACAACTCAGTTTGAAGCCGCTGATGCCAGAAGGATGTTTCCGTGCATCGACCATCCTGGCTACAAGGCTGTATTCAAACTGGCATTGAAGATCGACAAAGAGCTGGATGCCATATCAAATATGCCTATTGAAAGCGTGCGGATGGAGGGTGATAAGAAGGTAGTCTCATTCCAGAAGACCCCGAAAATGTCAACGTACCTCTTCTACCTGGGCGTTGGCAAATTTGAAGAGATTAGGCAGAGGCTAGGTAATTTTGATCTGATAGTTGCCGCGACCCCAGGCCAGTCAAAAAGAGGGCAATTCGCCCTGGATGTGGCCAAGAGAAGCATGGAATTCTACCAATCCTACTTTGACATTCCTTACATGCTCCCGAAACTTCACCTGATAAGTGTACCAGAGTTCGCTGCCGGCGCAATGGAGAACTGGGGCGCCGTGACTTTCAGGGAAGCTGCACTTCAGGTTGATGAGAAGAGCAGCGCCAGAACAAAGAAGAGGGTGGCAGAAGTCGTTGCACACGAGCTGGCGCATCAATGGTTCGGAAACCTCGTCACGATGAAATGGTGGAACGACCTGTGGCTGAATGAGAGCTTCGCCACATTCATGGCCTACAAAGTAATGGAGATGATCTCACCACAATGGAAGCCGTGGCAAGACTTCTTGGTAAATCAGGCTTCCGAGGCCATGTCCAGAGACTCGCTGAAGAGCACTCATCCCATAGAGACTGACGTGAAGACTCCAAGCGAGATAGCGCAGATATTCGATGAGATAAGCTACGGCAAAGGCGCATGCATACTTCGAATGATCGAGAATTATGTTGGAGAGGAATCCTTCAGGAAAGGAGTAAGAGACTACCTGGTTAAACATCAGTTCTCAAATGCTGGGGGAGAAGACCTCTGGTCTGCGCTTGAGGAAGCTTCAGGAAGATCGGTAAGGAAGATCATGAGCGAGTGGATACGAAAACCAGGATACCCACTAGTAACCGTTACGATGAGTGGCAACCAGCTGATGTTGAAGCAGGAGAGATTCCTGCTTTCAGGCGTTTCCGAGAGAGATTCCTGGCCGATACCTGTGACCATGGGACTGCAAGGTCAGCCTAGCAGACTGTTGCTGGATGCTGAAGAGAAGATCCTGAATATCCGAGATGTTGGATCTCTGAAACTGAACCTTGACTGTATGGGCTTCTACAGGGTCTACTACGAAGAGCTCTATGACACTGTTTGGAAGAGCAATCTGTCCGCGCTTGACAAATGGCAAATAGTGTTCGATGCCCTGGCCTTTCTAGTATCTGGAAGAATGCGGCTCAGCGACTACCTGAGCCTAGTTAAGAGATACTATAGTGAACAGGACTACGCTCCTGCGCTTGAAGTTTCAAGTCAACTCACATTCCTACACTTGGTCATGCCTGCAAGAGTTGCTGAGGCATCTAGGGAATTCCATAGATCACAACTTACTGTGTTGACTGGAAAGACTGATGAGAACAGTCTGATCTTGCGTGGCACAATGGCAGCAAGACTAGTCATGGTCGATGACAACTACGCTATGAAGCTGGCAGACGAGTTCAAGGATTACGGTAATGTCGAGCCGGATATGCGGCAAGCGGTTGCCATTGCATACGCAAGGGCATTCAACAACTTTGAGAATGTTGTCAAGAAGTATAGGTCGGCGGATTCGGATGAGGAGAGGATTCGACTGCTAAATGCTATGATGAACTTTAGTGAAAGATCTTTGGTTGCCATGGCGCTTGGGTGGGCCCTTAGTGGTGAGGTCAAGAGGCAGGATGTAGCGTCTGCAGTCCTTGCAGCAGCGATGAACCCTAACATCAGAGACATGGTTTGGACATGGATCAAAGTCAACATTGAGACTCTGAGAAAGCTTCATGAGGGCACTGCACGGCTATCACGGGTCCTGTATGCAACAATCCCTGTTCTCGGGATTGGCAGGGTCGAAGAGGTGGAGAGGTTCTTCATGGAGAATGAAGTAAAGGAGGCAGAGAAGGGAATCGAGGCAGGACTGGAGAAGTTGAGGATCTACGATAAACTGGCAACGAATACCTAGAGTGTCCGGTCAAGGCGCTCTTTTGCAGGCTCTACTTCCACGAAGGACTTGGGAACGGCACTTCATTCCACGATTCGCATATTGCTGGCGCGCTTGTCTCTGTACAGTTTTGTGAATAGATGTTAGGTCATTATGTTCTCTGATCTTGTGAATTGAACTCCCTTCTGGATCATAGTATTCAATGCGTTCGATAGATGGCTTGGTGGTGAGTCGATAGCTTTTGTCAGATCAATGACTACGACCGCCTCAACCCCCAGTTCTCTCCCATCCATGGCTGAATAATAAACGCAGTAATCCAAGGCAAGTCCGCAGAGAAAGACGCGCTTCTTTCCTAGTTCCTTGAGGTAGCCTGAGAGGCCAGTATATGTCTTCTTATCGTTCTCAATGAATGTTGAGTAGCTATCCACTGTCGGGTGGTATCCCTTCCTGACGATGGCTTTGGCATATTTCACTTGAACGTCTGTATGAAACTCTGCTCCAAGGGTTCCCTGAACACAGTGATCAGGCCAAAGAACCGGGCCTATCCCCTCGGACTCGTAAGGATCGAAGGGCTTCTTGCCGTGGCTGCTGGCAAATGAGAGATGGCCTTGAGGATGCCAGTCCTGCGTCATAATGATTAGGTTACCTGGGCGATGAAATCTCTCAGCAAGGTTGTTCATGGAGGCAATTATCTCATCGCCTCCTTTGACTCCTAGGGCTCCGGATGGCATGAAGTCGTTCTGCATATCGACAATGATGAGTGCATCAGAATCTCTTGTCTGGATATTCGAGGCGAGATGCAAGTCCTTAAGTCGAGTTGTAGGTGCTGGTTTAGTAGACTTTGACATGCTTTCGAGGTACGGCCCCCAACTTCCCTTTGTGTAATAGGCACTGGAGGCCGCAGCAACCACGCCAGCAGCCGCGTACTTCACAAAGCCTCTTCTGCCGATCTTTCTGAACTGCAACATGACCACCGCGCTGCGGTAGCGTCTACCACCTATCTCACTAAAGAACGCTATTCTTATGATAGCGCACATATGTTTCTTTCACTATCATCGGTGGAACATGCTTCTTGTCTTAACAGGTAGCTTCCGAAAAAAGTGAATTCAAGAATGAGCGGCAAAGACATTCAGGTTCTGAGAACCACAACCTGGTCGGCTGGCCCCGGTTGCCATGGCGGCTGCGGAGTACTGGCCTACGTAAAGGATGGCAGACTGCTCAAGATCGAAGGTGATCCTGAACACCCCTGGAATCAAGGTCGTCTCTGTTCAAGGGCCCTTGCAGTAACCCAATACGTGTATCACCCAGACCGCCTAAAACATCCGTTGAAACGTGTTGGGGAACGTGGCGAGGGGAAGTGGAAGGAGATCTCTTGGGATGAGGCTTTCGACCTCATAGAGGCGAGAATGAAACAAATACGTCGAGATCATGGTCCGGAGAGCTTCATCTTCTCGATGGGGACTGGTAGAGATATCGGACCCTGGATATGCATGCTCGCTTACGCCTATGGTAGCCCTAATGTCATGTTCAGCCTGAGCGGGATAGCCTGCTACAGTCCAAGAATATCAGCTGTGGAGACTGTCCAGGGTGATTACTGCGTGCTCGACGCCGGGCAGTGGCTGGTCGACCGCTATGAGAGTCCAAGGTACAAGGTTCCCGAGTGCATCGTAGTCTGGGGTTATAACATTCCGGCGTCTTGCCCGGACAACGTATTTGGCCACTGGATAATCGACCTCATGAAAAGAGGCGCGAGAATAATCGCCATCGACCCGAGGCTGTCTTGGTTTGCCTCAAGGGCCGCGAAATGGCTCAGACTGAGACCGGGAACAGACGGCGCCTTGGCCATGGGCTTCCTCAACATCATAATCAATGAAAAGCTGTACGATGAAGACTTCGTTGAGAAATGGACTAATGCGCACCATCTGATTCGCTGCGACACCGGAAGGCTTCTTCGGGAGAGTGATTTGGTTGATGGTGGATCTCGTAGCAACTTTGTTGTCTGGGATGCTGAATGCGGAAAGCCGGTTATCTGGGACTCGGATGAGGCTGGGTATCGGTCGCCTAACGTGAAGCCAAAACTGACAGGGAATTTTGAAGTTGACCTGAGAGATGGAAAACGGGTGCAGGTTAGAACTGTCTGGGATGCATTCTATGAGGAAGTGAACAAGTACCCCCTTGAACGAGTAGCCGAAATCACATTTGTCCTGGAGAAAGACATCAGGGACGCAGCGATCCTCTACGCGAAGAGCAAACCAGCATCAATACACTGGGGTGTGCCCATCGATATGACCCCTGCAGTCACTCCCACAGCCCAGGCGATAACTTGCCTCTGGTGCCTAACCGGAAACTTGGATGTGCCGGGCGGGAACGTGATCTCCCGCTACGCTTTCAACGCGGTTGCTTATGCTCTGCCCGGGGCTGAAGGAGTGATCAAACTGAAGTCTAAGGAAGTTGACAAGAAAAGGATCGGAGCCGCCCGCTATGGGCCTTTGAACAAATTCATCTGGCGGGCCCAGACAGACCTGGTGCTTGAGCAGATATTCACAGGAGATCCCTACCCTATCAAGGGCATGTGGATACAGGCATGCAACCCCATCGGGGGCATAGGCATGGACCCCAAGAGATGGGTTGAAGCCATCAAGAAGCTTGATTTTGTGGTCGCCGTAGACCTGTTTCACACCCCCAGCACACAGCTGGCCGACATAGTCCTGCCGGCAGCTACCTTCCTGGAAAAGGACGGGGTGAGAAGCTGGTGGGCGCCGCTCCAGACCATCAACAAAACAATAACCGTGGGCGAATGCAAACCAGACATAGAGATAAACTTCGAGCTAGCCAAAAGATTTGACCAGGATTTCAGGTGGAATACGATCCACGATCTTTTCGACGACATCCTGAGACCGTCCGGCATGACCTTCCGTGAGCTGCAGCAGAGAGGTGGTTGGGCTCTGCCGGCTGAGGGTCACCCCAGCGCCCCATATCACAGATTCAAGAAGGGGCTGCTGCGCAAGGACAGAAAACCTGGATTCCAAACCCCATCCGGGAAGATCGAGCTATACTCCTCACTTCGTGAAGAGTGGGGGCTGGACCCTCTCCCCCATTACGAGGAACCTCCGTTCACGCCCATCAGTCAACCAGAGCTGGCGAAGGAGTACCCCTTAATCCTGTCCACTGGAAGACGGTCTCCTGTCTACTTTCACTCAGAACACAGAAACATCCCATGGCTGAGACAGATCCATCCAGATCCGCTTATTGAGATCCACCCCAACACAGCAAAGCCTTTGGGAATCAGTAGCGGGGAGTGGATCTGGGCAGAAAATTGGCTTGGAAGATGCAGGTTCAAGGCTAAAGTCACCCCTGTGGTGCCTGAATGGATGGTTATGGCGGAACATGGTTGGTGGTTCCCAGAGAAGGAAGGGGCAGAGCCAAGTCTCTTCGATGTCTGGAAATCGAATATCAACCAACTAATCCCGATGGGGTATCAGGGAAAAGACGGCCTCGGAGCACCCATCAAACACCTGCTCTGCAGAGTCTACAAGGTTTCAACAGAGGAGTCCGATCATGAGTAAGGGAACCAAATACGGTCTCCTAATAGATTACGAGTATTGCACAGGTTGCTTTGCATGTCAGGTGGCCTGTGCCCAGGAGTACCGCAGGCCAAACGAGATAGTGGGGATACAAGTAATCGAAACGGTCCAAATGCTGCCCAACGGCAAACCGTATCTCTCCTTTATTCCGTTTCCCACTGAGCTTTGCAGTCTGTGCGCCAGCCGCACGAGGAGTGGTCTTGAACCGGCGTGTGTGAAGCATTGCATGGCCAGGTGCATCAGACATGGCCAAGTCGAGGATCTAGCCAAGGAAATGAACCAGAAGGGAAGAATGGTGCTCTGGGTACCTCACTAAGCGCGCCAGTGCCATCGGTCACAACCTATGGCAAAACCATGCCAGGGAATTCCGTTCGGTTGAAGCCTTGCATCATCAAGGGATAGTATCCCGTCGGGTTCTTTACGAAAACGTACAGATCTTATCTTTATGGGAAGATGCCTCTACCAAGTATGATCTCTAGTGCCCTGGTTATGGCAAGGACGAATGCTGCTTTCCTCAGGTCCAGATTATGATCCTTAGAGGTCTTTACAACATTGGCATAGGCTGTGGCCATCTTCTTCCGGAGTTTCTCTTTGACCAAGCTCAGTTCCCAGTTTTCCCCCGCTCTGTTTTGAAGCCATTCAAAGTAGCTGACGGTGACTCCGCCCGCGTTTGACAGTATATCTGGCAGGACATAGACGCCTCTTTCAGTCAGTATCTTATGAGCAAGGTTAGTGGTTGGGCCGTTCGCAAGATCCAAGATTACCTTTGCTTTGATATCTTTAGCGATCTCTGCGGTGATTTGGGTCTCTTTGGCTGCTGGAACCAAGGTATCGCATGGACTCGTCAGAAGCTGTTTCACATTTAGGATCTTAAGACCGTCGTATCCGGTCACGGATTTCTCAGGACTTTTCACTTTGTGAGCTTGGACTTCCTTAGGATTCAGTCCGTCTGGGCAGTAGATTCCACCCTTCGAGTCAGATACGCCCACGATCCTGCATTTGTAATCATTGGCGAGTATGTCGGCAATATGGTATCCTGCGTTCCCGAATCCTTGAACAATGACAGTCGTGTCGTTCAAGGAACTTAATCCTTTGATCTGCCTCTGTTGAACGGCCTCTTCCAAAACATATGCGCCGCCCAGCGCTGTGGCTTCTCTCCTGCCTTGAGAGCCTCCTAGGTTGAGAGGTTTTCCCGTTACGACGGCGCAGCCGTGCGGACATCTTGGGTTGAACATCTTGTAGGTATCATAGATGATGGCCATCTCCCTCTCGCCGGTGCCGACGTCCGGAGCCGGGACATCAGAATCTGGGCCTATCACGGGAAGGATCTCGTAGGTGTACCTTCTGGTTAACCTGTCTAGTTCAGCTCGAGACATCTTCTTTGGGTTACAGCAGACTCCGCCTTTCGCTCCTCCAAAAGGAACATCGACAACTCGACATTTCAATGTCATATCCAAGGATAGAGCTGTTATCATATCCAGATCAACATCAGGAGCGTATCGTACGCCTCCTTTCGCGGGTTCACACAGTCTGCTGTGCTGCACTCTGTAACCAGTGAATGACTGGAGCGATCCGTCGTCCATGTGTACTGGGAATCTTACGACTGTCTGTCTGAATGGTTGCTCGAGAAGCATGATGACTCCTTTGTCGACGGATCTTGTCTTTGAATCTATGAACTGTACTGCCTCTTGGAATTCCAGCCTGGTTCTCCTTAAGAAATCAAACTCTTCGTTGATCTCGCATGTCTCTTTGGATACAATCAAGGGAAATTACTTCCAGCTAACTTGTCTTATGTCCGTGTAGCTGAGCTGGGCAGTGTTGGCGCCTCTTTCAGCGAAACTTATCTCGTATACATTTTTTGAGCCGCATTCTGGACAATCTAGGGATCTAGATCTGCATGTCTGACAATCCTCTGCTTCCATGCCAATATGAAGGCACGTGTCTTCGGACCCCTTCTTCTGTAAGACGATAAGTCCTCTCATCTCAACCCAAGTCGTTCCGCATTGAGCACAGGCCATCCGGATCTTGCTCAGCTCCCCAGCTCTAGGGCCGGTCTCAATCTCTCCGATTATGTCTGTGAGCTCCAAATAACCTCACATAACCTAGCTGTTTGAACAGTACTTATGACTTTTGTAAGTCATACCGCTCTGTAGACCCTATATTGTAAGATAGAACAGCAATTCTGTAATAGTTTGTCTGAAGGGAGACTCAGACCGGGTAACTCGACATTGTAAGATTCCTCGCCAGCAAAAGTATAATCTGAGGTAACTATTGATCTGCTAATGCGGGTGTACGGGGTGACGGGATCCAAGATCGACGGGATTGACATACAAATCATCAGAGGTCTACAGAAGGACGCACGTGCAAGATTCGCGGATATCGCAAAGGATTGCGGTGTCTCAACAGACACGATAAGCAAGAGATACCGTAGCATGAAGATGGCTGGAGTAGTCAGAGGCACTACGCTGCTCCTGAACCCGAAAAGCTTCGGTTATGACTGTATCGCAAGCCTAGGTATCGACGTCAGTCACCCGCACTTGGCAGAAGTCGTTGAGTGGATAAGACGAATACCTGAGACGATCTTCTGTACCATGTCAATGGGCAAGCATGACATATTCTGCATTACGGTTCTGAAGAACGTCGGTCGCCTAAGCCAAGTTAAGGATCTGATAAAGGGTCATCCAATGGTCAGGGAAGTCACAACGAGCATATGGGTCGATGAGATCTTGTTGTGCCCTGAGAATTTCGATTTTGAGCACCTTACAAAGTAGGTATCGAAATGGATCAAGTCGACCAGCTCATCGTCAACAGAATGACGGATGATGCTCGATTATCCTTTAGAAAAATAGCTGTGGAACTTGAAGTCTCTCCGGATACGATAATCAATAGATATCAGAAATTGCGGCACGACGGTGTAATTCGAGGATCAACGGTTGTAGTCAACCCAAAGAAGATCGGCTACGATGGCATGGCAGTTTTCATGATAAATGTCTCACCAGCTCATATACTAGCTGAGGAGTCTTCTTCCACGGACTCATCAAGAATCTTGGAAACGCTGATTCGAATGCGAAATATCATCTTGGCCACTAAGACCGTGGGAGACCATGATCTGCTCGCTATTGGAGTTGTAAGAGATTTTGAACATCTGATCGCGACCGGTGACGATATCGCAAAAATACCAGGAGTCAGAGACGTGCAAGTATCCTTCTGGGCCGGGAAATCGGAAATCTGCTCCAAGTACTTCATAATATAGGCTAGCCTGAACTTGCGGAAAGCGCGCCTATGTGAAGTCACTATTTCACTTTTGCTCCTCGCTTAAGTATTGTGAGGGCACACGCCTTGAGGAGCCTGTGATCCCCGACCCTGCTGTCAGAGTACTCAGTTGAATCAGTCAGCAGCGCACGTGTCTAATCGAAAATGCTTACTCCATCTAGGACTTAGTAGCACTCAGGAGCCGGCGCTTGCTACCCTCAGTCCTCGAGCACGTAGTGCGCTAGGAAACGAAGCTCCTTTGGAAGGTCCCATCGAGTGTCAGGCTACCAACGTTTTTTGACCCTTGGCTTCAAACCTTTCGATGCCCTAGAGCTGGCAAGAGAGACGGAGAGAATAGTGACCAGAGAGGGTCCGGAAGGACTGGAAAGAAAATACACAGACTTCTACGCGACCGGTGTATACGGTGGTATAGCGACAGGATATGCTGTCGGCTGCTGTCTTCGCTGCATATTCTGTTGGGTTGGTTGGAGCAGAGATTTTCCCGAGAAGCACGGAGACTTTTGCTCTCCAAAAGAAGCTTTTAGGAGACTGGCTGCTGCAGCTCACGGATATGGTGTTGAGAAACTAAGGATCTCTGGAGCTGAGCCAACACTGGGAAAGGATCACCTTCTGTCTTTGCTAGAACATGTTGAGCGTTCCCAGTTCAAGCAGTTCATACTAGAGACTAACGGGATTCTTCTCGGTGTTGATGAGAAC
>CAZRDQ010000001.1:57266-70594 GCA_964598945.1 uncultured Candidatus Bathyarchaeia archaeon | reverse complement strand
AGGTACTGGTGGCCTGCCTTGCTCAACTCTTTTCTGACACAGACCATGGCGGGGATTATCTTGAACTCAGCCTTCCTGTTCTCATTATCAATCTCTACATCCGGGAAGTTGCCTATCCTCAACCCGTCTGTTCCCCAATAGTCGCCAATGGATTGAGGCCTCATGCCTGTGAATGCGATCAATGCGGCCGCAGCCCTAGCATCGAGCCAGCATGCCCTAAAAATTCTTGAGAGGTCCTCGTTGGTTGGTGACTGCTCATTTGTCAGTGTGGGGGTATCGTCAGCACCATTAACCTTGATGAAAGCCGGTATTTTGGCACTGTTATGGCGGAGCCAAGACTTGGCCGACTTGATCGTGCTCTTGATGTAGCCGCCAGCGTACCCCTTCTCCTCCATCATTGTGATGTAATCAAGCAGCATGTTCTTGAGATCCTGCTCCCTCATCGACAGGAGGTCTTCAAACGATAATTTATGGCTGAGACAGAAGAAGCCGAGCCTGCGCAGATAGACGTCTGCTGTTATTCTCGATCCCCGAGCAACATTCTGATACCAGCGTTTGACCCCGGGGTCCTCAAGCAGGTGGAGATACTTTGCCCTCGACATGCCATACCTTTCAGGATGCCTTTTAAAGGGCTCAGGCTTCTGTCTTGTTTCCGGCAAAAAATTGGGGGGACTTGAACCCAGATCGTGGTGGGCCCGCCCGGATTTGAACCGGGGACTTCCACCGTTCTCAATAGTCCTATCCAGAGGATTTGTGAGGGTGGCGTCCTAACCGCTAGACCACGGGCCCATGCCATATAGAACCTCCAGAAGTTGCCTAAAATAGTTGACGACCCGTAACCGTAAGATCAGACGATGATGAAAGGTTCACCGAGAATCCGAACTGGAACTCTCAAGGGAACCTTAGAGGAATTAGTGGACAAATTCGGGGGAAGGTTCTCAACGGAACTGGGAATTAGTCTTGAGGCCTCAGACAAAGACGAGGTCTTCAAATGGTTTGTTGCCTCGATGCTCTTCGGCGCCAGGATCTCTGAAAAGATCGCGGTCAAGACTTACCAGAGATTCATGGAGAACGGCCTCAAGAGCCCTGACGAAATCGTAAAGGCTGGGTGGGACATGCTAGTCGAGATCCTTGACTCAGGGGGATATGCTCGGTATGACTTCAAGACCGCCACGAAGTTGCTTGAGGTGATGAGCAACCTCAAGGAGTGGTACAAAGGTGATCTGAACCTGCTGCATGCTGCGGCTTCAGACCCTAGGGATTTTGAGGTGAAGATCAAGCAGCTTGGCAAAGGCATAGGTGATGTTACAGCAAGCATCTTCCTGAGAGAGCTGAGAGGTGTCTGGAGGAATGCCGATCCGCCGCTGCAGGAACTAGCTATCACTGCAGCTCATAGTCTAGGCTTAACAAGTAAGAGAGGTAAGGATGAAGCTGGAAGGCTGGCTATTCTTAAGGAGCTTCAAGAACTCTGGTCGAGAAACCAGGTTGAGGGCAAGTCCTTTGTGGATTTTGAGGCAGGTCTCGTCCGGTATGGGAAAGATGTAGTGAGGAAAAGGAGAATCTCGCGTTCTTGAGGGCTAGCTGGCTGGTGGTGCGGCTACCAACTCGACTCTTCTCTTCTTCTTAAGCAGCCTTGAGACCCTGACGACGCCTGAGACCTCCAGCTTCATCAGAATGGCATTGACCTCCCTGAAGCTCACGTCCCCGTAGGCGTTCTTCAGTTCCTCGTGAAGATCAACATCTGTCATGGCGCCTTTCTTCTGGAGGATCTCGACGATCGCATTCGGCATAGGGTGGGGGCCCCAGACTCTCTCCAACTCCGGAATACTCCTAGGTTACTGGTATCGCTGCCCTCTCGCCTGACACTCTTTTTGTGAAGCCTTGGTACCACACATTCATATCCTGGGTTATGCTCGGCCTTATCCTCGCCCCGGCATCCTTGAAGTCTATCAGTGTGACCTCCTTCGACTCGGTGTCTCTCCTGAGCGCGTTCATAGCGGCCTCGCGGCATATGCTCTCGATGTCCGCGCCTGAGTAGCCTGCAGCCGACCTGGCCAGCATATCCAGATCGACATCTGGCGAGAGCGGCATCTTGGACGTGTGTATCTTGAGGATCTGTCTTATCGTCTTGGCATCTGGTGCTGGGACAAAGATCAGCCTATCAAATCTTCCAGGTCTGAGGATGGCTGGGTCTGCAATATCAGGTCTGTTAGTTGCTCCTATCACCACCACATTCTCAAGTGACTCTATGCCGTCGAGCTCTGTCAGCAGCTGGCTTATGACCCGCTCCGTTGCGCCAGAGTCAGCATAGCCCATGCCCCTTCTTGGCGCGATCGCATCGAGCTCATCAAAGAATATTATCGAGGGTGCTGCTGAGCGGCCTTTCCTGAAGACCTCACGAATCGCCTTCTCGCTCTCGCCGACCCACTTGGAGAAGACTTCAGGCCCTTTGATCGATATGAAGTTGGCCTCACTCTCTGTTGCAACGGCCCTTGCGAGCATCGTCTTTCCGCATCCTGGAGGTCCATACAGCAGTATTCCCTTGGGTGGCTTGATCCCCATCCTCTGATACATGCCGGGGTTCTTGATCGGCCACTCCACAGCCTCGATCAATTCAGACTTGACCCGATCCAGACCTCCCACCTCATTCCAGTGAACCGTCGGGACCTCGATGTAGACCTCGCGCATGGCTGTGGGTGTGACCTCCCGGTAAGCCTGCGTAAAGTCCTCTGCCTTAACCTCCATCTTGTCAAGTATGCTTGGAGGTATCCTCTCCTCCTCCAAGTTTATCTCTGGCAGGTGTCTGCGCAGGCACTTCATGGCTGCCTCTCTGCAGAGCGCTGCTATGTCGGCCCCTGTGTAGCCGTGGGTTATCTCGGATATCTTCTTGAAGTCGACATCAGCTGCTATGGGCATGTTTCTTGTGTGTATCTGCAGGGTCTCCAGCCTTCCCTGCTTGTCGGGAACGCCGATCTCTATCTCTCTGTCGAATCTTCCTGGTCTTCGCAGAGCCGGGTCGATCGCATTCGGCCTGTTCGTTGCGCCGATGACTATGATGTTCTCTCTGGAGCCCATCCCATCCATGAGTGAAAGCAGCTGAGCGACTACTCTGCGCTCAACCTCGCCTGTAACCTCTTCCCTCTTGGGCGCTATCGCATCCAACTCATCAATGAAGATTATGCTGGGAGCTGTCTCCTGGGCTTTCTGGAAGATCTCCCTCAGCCTCGCCTCTGACTCACCGTAGAACTTTGACATTATCTCTGGCCCTGAGATCACGTAGAAGTTCGCGTCTGACTCGTTCGCGACAGCCTTGGCCAAGAGTGTCTTTCCGCATCCTGGGGGGCCGTATAGGAAGATCCCTCTTGGTGGGTCTATCCCTAGCCTCTGGAAGAGTTCTGGGTGCCTGAGCGGCAGCTCGACCATCTCGCGTATTCTCTGTATCTGTCCGTGGAGGCCGCCGATGTCCTCGTAGGTTACCATCGGGATGCCTTTGCGTTCAGGAGCCGGCTCGCTCAGAACCTGGACCAGGGTGTTTTCTGTGATCCGGACTGGGCCTTTCGGCTTGGTTCTCGTTGCAACCAGGGGGACCGCGCTCCCAAAGATCGAGAGCATAGCTGTGTCTCCCTCAACGAATGGCATATCCATGAATCTTCTCTTGACGAACCCCACGAACTCGTCATCGATGTTAAGTCGGACGTCTGTCGGTGAGAATACTATGCTCTGGGCTTCCTTGACCTCTCCCTTTCGGACGTTCACGTACTCATTGAGCGCGACTCCAGCGTTCCGTCTTAGCAGTCCATCCATGCGTATGATGTCTTGGCCTTGGTCTTCAGTGTAGGCAGGCCAGACGACTGCTGTCGTCGTTTTCTTCCCACGTATCTCAACAAAATCCCCTGCAGTAACCGTCAACTTGCGCATGGTGCTGTTGTCTATCCTTACCTTTCCGTGGCCGACATCTCTTTGCTTGGCATCGGCGACTCTGAGCTGGGCTTCCTCTCTAACCAATCGTGACTGTTCCTCCTGTCATACAGTGTGGGCTAAGAGCCAAAACCTGTACTGTA
Organism: uncultured Candidatus Bathyarchaeia archaeon; assembly: GCA_964598945.1. Classification (GTDB taxonomy): domain Archaea; phylum Thermoproteota; class Bathyarchaeia; order 40CM-2-53-6; family RBG-13-38-9; genus JAGTQV01. Next base: position 66,533 of record CAZRDQ010000001.1, on the reverse strand, counting down.
ACAGCCCTCGGCTCAGCTAATATAGCTTTGAGTCTGTTCTTATGTTTAGATTTATTCATAATCAGGTTCTTCACCTGCTCGATTCTTATAGTTCCCGGAAATCTCTCATCGATCTTCTTATTCTGTCAAGGAAGAGAAGATACTCGTGCATGAGGTTCTCGCCCTGACCGCTTAGAGCATAGATCCCGCCTGAGGTCTCCTCTACCAGATGCATTCTCTGTAAGGTCGTGAGGTTCTCGTAAAGGAGTTTTGGGTTGACAAGCTCTCTGAGGAATCTCTTGTCTCTAGGGGTCTCCAGCATTGCAAAGAGCATCCTCATCCGAGCTTCACTCTCGAACATATCTAGAGCTTCAAGTGCTCCCTCGAAAAAGTCCTCAAGATGCTCAAGTGTGCCCTTCTCGATCTTTATCTTCTTCCTTGACTGAGGCTTCGTTGCCCGTCTGTAAGCTTCCCGCCTGTTGTCAAAGAGCGGGTATACCCATATCTCCTCGACGTTTGATGATTGTCCCAGTAATTCAAGCAGCTCAAGAGTGGCATCGTCGCCCCCTCCAGCCTCGCAGAGGATGGTTGTGAACTTGTCATCGCCCAGGCCGCAGGCGTCTATTAATCTCTTCAAGCCATCCGGAAGGAACCTGACCGGGGCGTTGACGTAGACTTCTTGCATGCCCGACTTCAGGAGTTCTGTAGCGGCGTGATACTGCTGTAACAAGCGTAGCTCTGGTTCATGGATCGAGCTTGTGAGCCATTCCTTGAAGCTCTGGTAGCTACTGATGTGCTCCGGCTCGGCTCTCTTGGCTTTGGATTCGAGTTCCATGTACATTTGCGTTATCCTTGTTACTTGCAGTAACCGATCTTTCATCTTATAAATGTTACTTAAAGTAACAGAAATCGATCATTCTAGGCCGCTCTCAGGTTCGTGTTACGGACACGACCTGTATCTCGCTGACTCCTTCAGTTGATTTCAGAGCGTCTTCAATCTCATCCATCTTACCGCTAACCTCTTCTGGCATGAGAAGGTTTGCGATGAGTGCCACCAGACCAAAGGCTATCGGTTCCTCCTGAAACCTTAGCACTGAAACGTCCTTCGGCAAACTTCTCTCTATCTGGGCCTTCAGCTGAGAAAGATCTCTTGAGGGATCTGAAGGGAATACTTTGATCGATGCCAGGACTTTTGCCACAGGTTGTCCTCTCTTAGGGCCCGATGTTTCCGCATTTCGGGCACTTGTAGTCTCTGCCGAACAGTCTGCACTTCTCGCAGCGCCAGATCAAGACATCGCCACAGCTTGGGCACGAAAACTTCACTGCGGCCTCGCCTGGTATGATTACTCTGCCGCACCAGTTGCACTCAGGCATCTTGACAGTTCTTGCCTCGCTCAATCGACAGACTCATTCCTCTGTGGTGGCTTGTGAATTCGCTGAAGAGTTTTCCCCATCGTATTTAAGCGTGACTAAACTGGGCTTGACCGCGCCTCAGCGCGGAGGCAATAAGAAGGCTGAAATGTTAGCGGATTCTGCAAAACCCTTTGGTTCAGACAGGCCTACAATCGGAGCGACCAGTTCTGACCATTCTTTTTGTAAGCATATGAGCTTACGGTTGTGGCCTAGATAAACATTATATATTAACTAAGCTGCAGGAATCTACCTGCCAACAAGGGAGGCGACATGGGACACAAAATTGTCATCCTGCTGGTTCTCTCAATTGTTGCCGGCGGCTGCCTGACGCTGTCAAGCCTAAGCGTCCTCAAGCCTCCCAAAGGTAGTGGCTCACCGGAAACTGTGAACTCAACCATAACACCACAAAACTCAAACACTCCTGAATCCTCGCAAAGCCCGACATCGAACAACCGATCCACCAACAGCCAACCAGCAGAATTACGAGTGTTCGTTGCAGCCAGCCTAGCCAGTGTTGTGAAGACACACACCAAAGAGATCTTCGAAGAAGAGAACAACGTCAAACTTCTCTTCAATTTCGGCGGCTCTGACAGTCTCTACCAGCAGATAGCCTCCGGTTCACCCGCAGACGTCTTCATGTCCGCTGACTTCAGATGGACTCATAAACTGAAGACGGACGGGCTTCTGAACCGAGGTCAGTATTGGAACCTGACAACAAACAAACTCATTGTAGTACTCCCGGCTGATAACCCCAAGAATATAACTTCGCTCGGAGACCTGGTTAAACCTGGAATCAAGATCGTTGTAGCATCTTGGACTGTACCGGTGGGGAAATACAGCAATAAGACACTGACCAAGATTGAACAGATTTGGGGTGACAGGGTCCTAAAAACCTACCGAGGCGTCCAATATCAGAACTACAGAGAGAAGATCATTAGAAACATAGTCTCATACGAACCTACGGTCTCGCATGTCGTAAGCAAGGTTATGCTCGGCGTGTGCGACGCCGGCTTCGCCTTTGTCTCAGACGCAAAGTTCCAGGGAACCAGACTCAAATACGTGGAAATACCGGATGCGGTGAACACAAAGGGTACCTACGGAATAGCAGTGATAAAGGATTCTGGCCAGATCGAACTGGCAAGTAGATACGTTAGTTTCTGGCTCTCGGAAGAAGGTCAGAAGCTACTAGCTGACTATGGCTTTGGTGAAACGAGATAGAATCTAAGCCGTAAGCAGCTGTGCGCCTGCAAACGGCCATCTTGATCTATGATTTGCGTTGGGTCCTCCCCGCCAAGGATCCATCTAAGTTCCTATCCGCTATCGATTTTGACTTCGATCGGTAGTCTTATTGACTCCCGGTCAGGCCTGATACTCTACACAATGACAATGAGTCTGGTGCCACCAGGGAACGAGGCAGGCGACAGGAGCCAGACAAGAATAGCGGTCAAGACTTCTACCTCGAGGCATCAGGAATACCCATCCCAGAGTTTCCAGCAGGAATACTGGCAGCAGTCTCTGCAATAGGAGCGGCAGCAATGCTGTTGCGTAGACAACACCAATACGTAACAACTGGGCACTAAGCGATCAGCGCCCGAGCCAGCTTTTTCTTGTTTTCGAAATCCGAATGAGTGTCCTTTGCGCTCTACTGGACTCTATCCCACCAGATTTTGGAAGGAGAACCTGCAAAATAGGACCATGTGAAGTATCTGGCTCAGAGCAAAAGCGTAAGTATTCAGTGTGCTCTAGACAATCCAGAGATCTCATGTGCGAGTTCAAAGTATTCCTAGGCAGTGAAGAAGTGTTCGAAGGAGCTGTATACGCGAAGGCGACGGAAAGCAGTGTCTTGCTGAAAGATATACTCGGATCCTCAAAGAAGATCGATAACTCAAAGATAATGGAAGTCGACGTTACCAAGGAAAAGCTGATTCTGACAAAGGTCTGAAACGATCGTCTCAGCATCTCAGCTGGGAGGATTGGGCCTTCCGAGTCATATTTTATCTCAAAGAAAAGGTTCCATAGAAAGAAACCAGATCTACCTGCACCTGTAGGTAGCAGAGCCATAATCTTTTGCCTCAGTACCGTTGCTGGGCAGCAACGTTGCCTATCTCCGTAGGAAGAGAAATGCGCCAGAAAACAATAAGAGTTGCATACGTAGCCTTCTGCTGAAAAGAATCCGACTGATGTGTCTTCATTGTACGCCTCCTCAACACACCAGAAGCCAGAGACTACTCTGATAATGTGTATCACGGCACACTTTGTTAATGACGGCTTGGATATGGTTTTGCCTCTCATTATGCCTATTCTTGTGACAAGATACGCACTCAATCTGTTTGAGGCTGGCACAATAATCACTAGCTACGCAGCCACGACAGTGGTCTTCCAACCGCTTCTCGGATACCTGGCTGATGTTACAGGCCATAGGAGAGTCTATCTTGCGTTAGGCCTGGTCATTATGGCCTCAGGCTTCTACATGATTCAGTTCGCGCCCTCATTGCTCTGGATAATATTACTTTCCTCCTTCTCTGGTGTAGGTTATAGCGTCTACCATCCAGTCGCAATATCATTGATCAATTCAGCGTACATGGAGCGGCGAGGGTTTGGAGTAGGCTTTCATGGTCTGGGCGGCAGCGTCGGTCGTGGAGTCTTTCCAGCGGCTCTCGGTGCTCTTCTGGCAGCTTACGGTCTTGGCTCTGCACTTCTCTTCTCTGCGGCAGTGGGTCTCTTTGCAGGTGCCTTGGTTCTCAATCTGTCTTCAGAGGCTGGGAGCCGAAGAGAAAGGAGGCTTAGAGTGAGCCTTACGAAGATTATTGTCGCTGCCGCGGCGATTCAACTACTGAGAACTGTCTTCTATGCTGGAACTGTGAATTTCATCCCAACATACATGGTCAGAGAACTCCATCTAGATATCGCTGCTGCAGGAGTCTCGACATCAATCATGCTCATTTTGGGAATACTCAGCCAACCCTTAGGCGGACACATCTCAGATAAGATGGGGCGCCGAGCAGTTCTGGGCACAAGTAGCTTCTTGATGGGACTCTTTTTCATGCTCTTCCTGTGGGTTCCTTATCCTGCATCCTTGTTACTGCTCTCCCTAGTTGGGTTCTGGATATTTCTAGGCTTCCCAATACCATATGCTGTGGTAGGAGATCATGTTCCCAGGGAATCGATAAGCACCTCGCTCGGGATAATCTCCGGTCTTGGGAGCGCCGGTGGAATAATCGCTCCCCTCTTTGTAGGTAAGCTCGGTGATCAGGTGGGACTGGGAAACGCGATGTTTCTTGCATCTGCATTTGCGTTTTGCGCGGCAGCAATCTGCCTTCTGCTGCCAAAGGGATCTAAGAGTATCAGTTCTCCCAATGCGCACGCTAAGGCTGTCTGATCAGACTCCGCCGAGCATGACCCGACCTATTCGCTGCTTTAGTATCGGTTTCTTTCAGCTTGCACTCGGAAGGTCAACTGCGATACAAGCTTTACCTCCAGGCGCTTATCTGCTCTCCTTTGAGCATGTATAATGTCGCGCTGGCTAGATCTACCGCATGATCGGCAATACGTTCGAGATGGCGCACGGTCAAAACATCTGAGATGAGTTGTTCTACCTTCTGGGGCGGATTTTTCACACAATACCTCAGGTGGTCGAAGTATATTTCGTCCACCTTCTTATCATCCTCCCCCACTTTCTCGGCGAGTTTCGCATTACGATTTCTGTAGGCTTCTATGCTATCTTCTATCATTTTCATTGTTCTCTTGCCCATCTCAGCCACAGTCTCCCAGCCGAACTCTACACCACCCCCGAGAGTCTTCATGATCATGGAAATGTCGTAAGCGTATCGGCCGAACCTCGACAGATCATAAGCGATCTCCATACTCGCTCTTATGAACCGCAGATCTCGAGCTACCGGCTGGAACCTCGCTATGAGCTCAACAGACTTCTCACCGACCTTCTGGTAGTAGTTCAGAAGAGTATCAGACCACTGTCTCACCTGGATAGTTACGTCTCCGCCTTCGAGATACGCCTCAATAGAAGCCGATACGGTCTGTTCAGCTAGCTTGGACATCTCGTTTAGCATTTCAGAAAGCTCGGTCAATCCCTTGTCTAGAAGTCGCGGGCTATTCATCTTCTGATCCCTTAGCCGAATCTTCCTGTTATGAAATCCTCAGTCAGTCTGCTGCTAGGATTGTTGAACACCTGCTTTGTCTCTCCATACTCTATGAGCTCACCCAAGTATAGGAAAGCTGTGAAATCCGACACCCTAGCTGCTTGTTGCATATTATGTGTCACTACGACCACTGTGTAGTTCTTCTTGAGAGCGACCATTAATGATTCTATCTTTGATGTTGCTGCTGGGTCCAGAGCTGAGCAGGGCTCATCGAGAAGTATAACTTCAGGTTGCACGGATAGTGCCCTCGCGATGCAGAGACGTTGTTGCTGGCCACCGGATAGGCTCAGTGCTGAGGCCTTGAGTCTATCTTTTACCTCTTCCCAAAGAGCAGCATCTCTAAGACTCCTCTCGACTATCTGATTGAGGTCTTTGCCCTTCGCCATGCCATGGATTTTCGGGCCGAAAGCGACATTATCATATATCGACTTCGGGAAAGGGTTTGGCTTCTGGAAGACCATGCCAACCCTTCTTCGGAGCTCAACAACGTCTGTTGTTGTATCTAGAATATCGATCCCATCGAGGAATACCGCACCATCTACGTGGCAGTCCTGTATGATGTCATTCATTCTGTTGAGTGTCCTTATCAGTGTGGATTTTCCGCAGCCTGATGGCCCCATTATCGCTGTTACGTAGTTCTCTCTTAGTCCCAGATTGACTTTCTTGAGCACCTCTGTCAGTCCGAAACGTACGCTCAGGTCGCTGATTTTGATCTTGAGCTTCTCATTCATTGGTGCATAGTTCTCCTTTGGCTTTTCTGTCAAAGCACCATTCTTCTCAAGTAATGTGTGAATCAAGTTCTCATCTTTCTTCTGTAGTGTGTTCTTATCAGTATGGCTACAAGGTTCATGCCGAGCACTAACAGAATCAAAACTAGAACGGTTCCAAACTGGATGGGCCTAGTCTTCACGGGGTTTACAGACTGTGTGGAGAGTGTGAAGATGTGGAATGGAAGAGCCATGAACTGGTCCAGGATCGAGGCTGGAAGTCTTGGCAGATAGTATGCTGCGCCGGTCAGCAATATGGGCGCAGTCTCGCCAGCAGCTCTGCTCAGTGCTAGTATGCACGCTGTCATTATCCCTGGAACGGCGTAAGGTAGAACCGCGTGTCTGATCATCTGCCACTTTGTTGCTCCAAGAGCTAGGGCTGCCTCCCTGTAAGATAGAGGGACGCTGTGGAGAGCCTCTTCTGAGGCAGCTATGATTACGGGTAGGGTTAGAAAGCTCAGGGTGAGAGAGGCAGAGAGAAGACTGAACCCAAAACCTATCATTAGGACAAAGAGACCAAGGCCGAGCAGACCGTACACAATTGAAGGGACTCCGGCTAACATGCTGGTCGCGGATCTCATGACAACTGCGAGTCTAGACCTTTTGGCGCTGACATACTCTGAGAAGTATATCGCTGACGCTATCCCAATGGGAAGCGCAAACATGAGTGTCAATACCATCAGGTAGGCTGTTCCAAAGATCGCCGGAAAGATTCCCCCCGCAGTCATGCCCTGTCTTGGGCTCTCGGACACAAATGACCAGCTGATCACCTTGTACCCATTGATGAACAGATGGTAAAGGATGAGGCAAGCGACACCTATGACTATGGCTGCCGACGCTCGAATTACGGCGAAGGCTAGATGTGCCTTGAATTTTCTCAGCTTCAATACCTCACACTCCTGAACTTGCGAAGCAGAACCTCGGCAGCGATGTTCACGAAGAACGTGATGACCAACAACAGCAACCCTACAGCGAAGAGGGCATGGAAGTGTGTTGAACCGAAAGTGACCTCGCCCATCTCAATAGCTATGACAGCAGTCATTGTTTGGACTGAGCTGAGAATGTCAAAAGTCAACAAAGGTGCATTGCCTGTCGCCATAAGAACAGCCATGGTCTCGCCGATAGCCCGGCCGAGACCGAGCATTATCGCAACCATTATGCCTGACAATGCTGAAGGAAACACAACCTTGCTCGTGGTCTCCCACTTGTCTGCTCCAAGTGCATAGGCAGCCTCACGGTATTCCCTAGGCACCGAGGTAATCGCATCTTCTGAGATGCTAACGATAGTAGGAACGACCATCACCGTCAGGATCAACGCTCCGTTGAGCGCATTTAGCCGATGTACTGACCCTGTCAATTGATGTGTGATATCTGCCAGTACCATGAGAGCTACAAATCCGTAGACAACGGAGGGGATTCCTGCCAGCAGCTCAATAAATGGTTTAGTTACCTCCTTCAGTAAGGGGCGAGCTACCTCAGCGACATATACTGCACACATCAAGCTCAATGGCACAGCGATAGCCATCGCTCCAATGGTGACCAAAGCGCTTCCTGCCATCAGCGGAAGTACACCATAACTGGGCTCGACAGCTTGAACCTGCCAGACTGTTCCGAAGAAGAAGTCGGAGGGTCTTATCTCGCTGAAGGCTGGGATGCCCTCCCTGAATAGGAAGATGAAGATTAGGGTCAATATTACTACTGACGCGAAGGCGCTTACTAGAAGCAGCCCTTCTACGACTCTCTCGACGAAACTATGTGTATGGGAGTGTCTTAAGGCCGACATTCTGCCTTCTAACTACTCTGAGCTGCCTTATGAAAGAAAAGGTTGGAAGCTGGACATCTGGTCTACTTCAGTTTGTCCAGTTGATTCTGTCCAATCTCCGGCGGTAGGGGTATGTACTCAACCTCTTCGGCTACCTTCTGTCCCTCGTCGCTCATGATGAACTTCAGGTATTCTCTGGCGCCTCCAGTGGGTACCCCGTTGGTGTAGATGAAGAGGTATCTGGATATCTGGTATTTCCCGCTAGCGATATTTTCAGGAGTAGGTTCGTAGAAGGGCTGGTCAGCTTTTGACTGGATAGGGATGATCTTGACTTCGCCTTTGCGTGCAGTTGCATATGCAACTCCAACGTATCCGATCGCGTTAGGATCCCTTGCAACAGCATCAGCAATGTCAGCGTTTCCGTTAAGGGATTGCATGTCTGATCTGTATTTTTGGTTCTGTAGGATGTGTTCTTGCCAGTAGATGTAAGTGCCGGAATTTGATTGTCTGCCGTAGGTTATTATCGGTGCGTCTTTGCCGCCGACATTCTCCCAGTTCTTGTAGCTTCCATTGTAGATCGCCTTGAGTTGCGTGACTGTCAGGGTTTTGATGGGATTACTAGGGTGGACTATTACTGAGATGCCGTCAACGGCTACTTTCCATTCAACAGGATCTACTCCGTTTTTGTTGGCGTCTGCAATCTCCTGTTCCTTCATGGGTCTTGAGGCATCTGCCATGTCTATTTGTTTGTTGATTAGCGCCGCGATACCTGTGCCACTTCCACCTCCGCTAATAGCTATTTGAGCTTCAGGGTGTTTGCTCATGTAGACCTCAGCCCACCGCTGAGCTAGCACAAGCAGGGTGTCGGAGCCTTTCTGGTTGATAGTGTACTTCTCTGTTGGGGTTGTCGGAGTTGGGGAAGGCGAAGTTGTGGGTGACGGTAAAGGCGTAGAGGTGGAAGTTGGTGATAGTTTAGTTGGAATTGTAGGTGTCGGTTTAGGCCCTGTGAAATACATTGATCCCGCTGCTACTGCCACGACTATTATTGCGACTATGGCCACAGCCAAGGTCCGCTTGTTCTGTGGCAACCTCTGTCCACCTGCCTTTGGTTTTTCGTCGCTCATTTCTAGGTTACCTTGAGAACCAATGCAGCGAATTCTTTTAGATATAGTAATCGTAAATGATGTAT
>CAZRDQ010000001.1:0-57256 GCA_964598945.1 uncultured Candidatus Bathyarchaeia archaeon | reverse complement strand
ATTAGAATAACTATATACATCACACCGATATAGTATGAAAATTATGTCATCACTGGCATGTATGCTAAGTCTATATGCATCAGGGACTCCAGGGCCTAGAGGCTTGGGTGGCGAGCCATGAAGACTGATGAGAAGCCTGGTGAAGTAAGGCGAATCCAGGTTACAGGTAGAGGCTCATACATAGTCTCGCTCCCCAAGAGATGGGTGAAAGACAAGAACCTTGACCGTGGCGAGCAGATAGTCTTCTCGGCAGAAGACGACGGTTCGCTGCGGATAACCCCACGGACAGCCATAAGGAAGGCGAAACCTCCAGAAACAGCAATAGTTGTTTCACCAAACCCGGATCTTGAATCTCTCGCGCGGAAGATAATAGCTCTCTACCTTACGGGCTTCAACTTCATCAGACTAAGAACAACTGAGGCAAGATTCGGGTCCACCCAATCCGACTACGTAAGAGAGTTCGTCAGAAAGAAACTGGTCGGAACCGAGGTTGTAACAGAATCGCCGAGCGAGATAGCGCTTCAAGTGCTCATAAGCTACCCAGAACTCTCAGTCGAAAACGCGCTGAGAAGAATAGTCATGATTACACTAGCTATGCTCAGAGACGCTACTTCGGCTCTCATACAGAAGGATACTACTCTGGCTGAGGAGGTATTGAAGATGGATGACGAGGTCGACAGGTTCGGCTTCTACATTGTGCGACAGCTGAAGACAGCCGCACAAGACAGATCAATCATTCCTCAGGTCGGATTGAGCTCAGGTAGAGACATCATAGGGTACAGACTCGTTGCCAAGAGCGTCGAGAGAGCCGCAGACCACGCTGCCAAGATTGCGGAGAACGTCCCGTTGATGAAGCAACCAGTATCACAGAGGCTGCTCGAAAGAATCAGCAAGATAAGCGAGTCAGCCGCCAAGATCTTTGAGGATGCAATGCTCTCACTATACAAGCGTAACTATGCAGCAGCAGAGGATGTCCTCAAGCGAATGAGTCAAATTGAGGCCTCAGAACGCGAGATAATCACCGATATCGCCAAGCAGAAGATCGAGCCTGCCCAGATGACGGCTCTGCGGCTTATACTAGAGAGCCTGAGACGGGTGGGAGAATACGGGAGTGATATTGCTGAGATAGTACTGAACCTGACCGCTATTGAGCTACCTAAGACTTGATCATTCACTTCGGTAGATCTTTGTTAAGCACTTTTAGGCTGGCTCAGGTTCTCGGTTAGGTGAATATGCCGCTGACTCAAGATCTGGAAAGACCTCCTTGACTTTCGCCTCGACCATTACTCTTGCTTCCTCAAGTATTACTTTAGCTTCCTCCGTAATGCTTGACACCCCGACTGGAGTGGACTCTACTCGTCCTGCCGCCTGGATCATGCCTTCAAGTTCAGAAGCTATATCGCCCAGGTGATCGGCCATTAATGGCAAGATTCCAGAGAGCTTACCCTTCACCTCCCTGACCAAGCTCACCGGGATAATGATCGACGCGGCGAGGTCTGTGAATATCTCAACAGTCTCAAGCCTAAGGATCACCTGTTCCAACGCAAGCTTACAGTGGAAGACGATCTTAAAGATCGTCCTGACCTCATGACAAGCTTCAGCATACATCGTCGCCCTGCCTCCGTCTCTTGTCACTTGAGCATCGACGCATCGGCCGAGCAATTCTCTATCCCGTTTTCGGATCTTCAGGATGAGTAGCTCGAGTTTGCCCTTTTGAACTCTCAGCCGATATATACAGAGAATAATTCTCTTTCTGATAGGCTTGGACCTAAGTAGTCCTGCCTTCAGGCGGGAAAGGAATGGCCTCTTCTCTTCTCCATCACATTCCCGGAGAATGTCCTCTAGCAAGGGCCCTCATAGAGAGGGACAAGAGGGGTACTTTAAGTCTCGTTAGTAAAGAAATTGTTGTGAAAACTCAAGATAATCATAGAAAAGAAGGGGGGTTAGGCAGGGATCTTGGGCAGTGCCCTGAGCCCAGCCTCCAGCATCTCCTTGGAAGCCTCGAAGTCCTTCAGTGTGCTTGAACGGTACTCCTCGTACACTCGCAGATCCAGTAAACCGTGGCCACTGTAGTTGAAGATTATCGTCTTTTCCTCGCCTGTCTTCTTGCACTCAAGAGCAAGGTCTATGGTCGCCTTGATGGCATGTGCAGTTTCCGGAGCAGCTATGAAGCCCTCAGTCTTGGCAAACAGATCTGCCGCTTCTATCGCCTCTCGTTGACCATAGGCGCGGCTCTCCATCAGGCCTTTGTGTATTAGATATGACATGCTGGGCGCCTTGCCATGGTATCTTAGACCTGCTGCATGTATTGGGGGGCATTGGTAGGTGTGGCCAACTGTGTACATCTTCACAACTGGAACTATCTCAGCTGTATCGCCATTGTCATACTCATAGATGCCTTTAGTTGTGGAAGGTACGGCCGTAGGTTCAGCTGCTATGTATCTTGTATCCTTCCTCTTGCCTTTCAATTTGTCTTGTAGGAACGGGTAGCTGAACCCTCCGTAGTTACTTCCGCCTCCGATGCAGCCTACAACGATGTCTGGATATTGATCAAGGAGTTCCATCTGTCGCTTGGCCTCTAGCCCGACTATGCTCTGGTGTAGGAGCACGAAGTCCAAGACGCTTCCTAGAGAGTATTTTGTGTTTTCATGCTTGAAACAGTCTTCGGCGGCTTCGCTGATGGCTATTCCCAAGCTTCCGGGGTGGTTCGGGTCTTGCTTCAGGAACTTCTTTCCAGCATCAGTTCTGTCACTTGGTGAGGGAAATACTTCGGCTCCAAAGGCTTCCATTACTGTCTTACGACCTGGTTTTGTGAGGTAGCTACTTCGCGTCATATATACAGTGCAATCCATGTTGAAGAGGCAACAGGCCAAGGCCAATGCCGAACCCCACTGTCCGGCGCCTGTCTCAGTAGTTAGTCTTTCTACGCCCTCTTTCATGTTGTAATATGCTTGGGCTATGGCAGTGTTTGGCTTGTGACTTCCGACAGGATTAACATCTTCCCTCTTGAAGTAGATCTTCGCTGGTGTCCCGAGCTTCTTCTCAAGTCGCGTTGCTCGCTGCAAAGGAGTTGGTCTTCCGACGCTTACATATGTTTGCAGCACCTCATCTGGGATCTCTATCTCCGGCTCAGACGAGGCCGCTTGCATCAAACACTCTTTCGGAAATAGTCTGCTCATTAGTTGCATCAGGTCAGGTGAGGGAGGGGGATTGAAGGTCTTTGGATGAAGCGGTGGAGGATACCCCGGTGGCAAGTGTGGTAGGATGTTGTACCATTTGGTCGGTATCTCCTCTGTGTGTAAGTTAACCTTTATTGTGTTCTTTGCCATTCTCTATCACTCCTGTGTTTGTTTTGTCCTTTCGTGGACCTGTAGGAAATATTTTAATCTTTCGTGTACACAATTATACATAGATGTATATGTGGAATAACATAGCAAAACACCTAGAGGGACACCCAGAAAGGCTCGCGGTGGCCCGGCTTCTCGTCGAAACCGGCCTCTCAATTAGAAATGGCAGGATCTACTGCAACCAGATAGAGATCCCAACAGTCAGAATAGCTGAAGCAGCCGGTGTAGACAGAAGAACCGTCACCAAGACCATCCAGACAGTGTCCTCAAACCCTGAACTCAGTAAGATCTTTGCGCACATGAGATCTGCGGGCCTCTCGCTTCGAGAGATCGCGAAACATCTGGGTTTCGGTGTGCTTGAGATAACCCCGGACGACCCACACTCGATTGGGATACTTGCCAAAGCCTCAACGCTGATCTCTGAGGAGAAGATAAGCATCAGGCAGGCAATTGTTGATGATCCAGAATTGTCCCCTGAACCAAGACTAACACTCATTGCTGAAAAACAACTGCCGGGAGATCTGATCCCACAACTACTCAAAGTGCCCGGGGTCGCCAAGGTCTCAATATACTAGACTAGGCCGACAAGACAGGCAGGGAATCTCAAGAACTAACCCCGTCGCAAGTCCACGCTCTCACGCACACTCGGTGTGTACTCTCACTCTCGTGCTAAGAGGGAGTCTGACAATGGAGGTGGAGCGACAGCCGCCTTGGCCAACAAGGTTATGGCATATCTCGATGTTTACCGGACGTTGCTCTACCATGAAACCCTGAAGTTACTCGTAAGACAAGGGTCTCAAGTTCGCTATGTAGCCGCACTTCTCACATATTCGTGCGAGAATGGCTGCATAGTCTGTGATCCAAGCCTTAGAATCGAGTCTCCCTCTGCATCTTGGGCACTTCATATGTTGGCCTCTTATTGGTTCTTGGTGGTTTATCTTTCTGTTGAGTACAACGTGCTGTGACATCTCGGGCACTCTTCATGAGGTAGGTTTCTGCAATCCAGATAGACATGCTCGCACGGACCGTCGCAAATCATCATGAGTTTTCGCGCCTCTTCACGTAGTTGACTGGTTCAATAAGGACTAAATGTGTTGCCGCAGAGAATTCTCCGGATCATAGGCCTGCACCTGATCTATATGGTTCAGTAAGCAAATCGCGTATTAGAGCGCATTGCAGCCGCCCATCAAGAGGCAGAGACTACAGTAAGAGAAGTCGCGCCAAAGCTAATATTTGAACCCGTAAAGAAGACAGATCGATTCACAAATTCGTTATCGGCAGGTCTTAGAGCTGCACAAGATCGAACTGTATTTTGATCCTGATGGTTCATACGCGCCCAGAATCCAAACGTTAATCTCACTTCTGGAAGAACTGAAGGGTAGGTGGAAGATGGAGTATGTTCTCGTCAAGTCTATAGAGCTGCCGCGGGATGAGACAGAAAAAGTAGAGTCTGCGATAAGATCTATCCCTCCCCAAGTAAGAGGCAGGATAGTGAGTTCAAGAAACCACATTCTCCCACTCTCAAGAACAAAGCGGCTCAACCTCCAGAACACGCCAGTAATCTTACTCAGAAAGAATGGTCTTCCCGTGGATGTCTATCCACATCTTCTTGGCACAAACTACAGCAGCCCCGAAGACTCCATCGAAAGAATACTCAGGGTCGGCCCGGACGAGCATCTTGAGGCAAGAGGTATCCTTGAAGATCCACTGGTCAAGATAATCGCTGACTATCCCGACTGCCTAGAGAAAGGAATGGTCCTCCTTGAAACGAATGCTCAAACCGAGGCAGGCGTCATCGATGCACTGATGGAAGACAGCTCAGGAAATCCTGTAGTGTTAGAAGCCGAGACCAGGGCAAAAGACTCCTCTGTAGCACAAGTCTGCAGACTCGCAGCCGGCTATGCTAAGTCAAGCGAGATCCCTCTTGATAAGGTCCGCAAGATAGTTGTCTGTCTCGACTACGAAGGACAGCTTGCCGCAACATGTGAAGGCTCAAACGTGGAACTCTACAGAATTGAACTCAGAAGGATTGACAGACGTGCTTAAGAACGGCATCCGGCGCAGGCTGATCCAGAAGTGGGCTGACGGTGATCATCCTTGGGAGCTGCCCTATTGTACCAACATGGTCGCCTCTGACTATCAGGGCGCCTCTGACTCCCCTGGTCTGTTGAGCAACTTCTAGACCTTTCCTAATGGAGTCGTCTGCGTCGTCACCTTTCACCGCGTTGCAGACTGCTGTCGCAGCAGCATCCGCCAGAGTGGCATCCTCAGCAATCACTGTGGCGGAGTCAGCGAAGCCGAAGCTAAGCGCATGACCCACGGTCCCTGAGCTTGTAGCAAGACCAAGAGGAAGATCTCTTTGCAGGATCCTGAAACCGAGCCTCCCCGATAGAGAGGACTCGCCTGAGTTTACCGCTACATCTAGTCTAGCATCATTTCTCACAGAGATCTCTCCACCATTCTCAACAACCGCAATCTCGGCTCCTTGAGCAATCATGGCCTCTGTTGCAAGATCAGCCAAGGCGCCAGCGACAGCAGCCATCGGCCCCACATTTGCTTCCTCGGCTGCACTCGACATCCGGAGCACTATCTCAGGAGCGGAGTGACCTGCAGCAATAGGATCAAGGGCAAATAGAAACTCCGGATACGCTTCTATGTACTTCTGCAGAGCCTTCCGATTGTCAAGAATCGTCTGGAAGGCAGATTCTGCTGCCTGATATGAATCTGTCTTGACCATTACAGACGACTCCCCGATTACGCGTTGCAATCTGAGGATCTGCAGCATCCTAACCTCATCTACTGTAGCATGCTTATGGCTCTTGTAGGGCAGCAGTCAACGCAGGCTCCGCAGTTTACACACTTCTCCAGATCTATGTTTACTGTCAGGTCTTTCTCTGCTGATATTGCTTCGACGGGGCATATCGTTATGCAGTGTCCGCAGTCGATACACCTCTGGCGTGAGATCTCTATGAATGCTCCCACTTGAATGGAAACACCCATCTGCTTGAAAGCCGCCAAAGTGCTCTCAGCCTTCTCATCTGGGATCTCGATCAGAACCTCCCCTGTACTCTCGTCGACTTCTGCTCTCAGGATGTTGATAGGAGCCTTGGTCTTCAAAATCACAGTTGAGATGATCGGCTCTGCTGTTCTCTGCTTATCGAATCTCAAACGGGCTTTCATGCTACTGATACTCTCCGAATAGCGTGCTGATGCGCTCGCTGGTTACTATGCCGAGTATGTTCTTCTGCGCATCGATGACTGGGAGAGCAGATATGTCGTGTTTCTTCATCTTTCGCGCGCATGACTCCACAGGTTCGTCAGGTGAGGCTGTCACAACTTGTCGTGTCATTATGCTGGAGAGCTTCCTCTCCCTCAAGGCCACGGCCCTCGTGACGTCGAAAGAGGTGACTATGCCGCTGAGTGTTCCTGCGGGTGTTACAACCACCACGTGATTTACGTTCTGCTCAACTATTCTCCTGGCTACTGTGTCGATATCTTCATCAGCTGTGCAGGTTACAGCGGGAATCATTATGTTCTGAGCAAAGATAGTCTCCTTGCTTATCTTCATAGGCTTCAAAGCTCCCGAGTCTGGCAGCCTCTCCTGAGGCGACGTGAGTAGGAACTTGCCTTCCTCAATCCAGCGTTTGAGGGTCGAGGCTACGTCTCGCGCGAGTTTGAGGCTTGAGAGGGCTGTCACGGGGATCGCTCTGTCCCGCAGAGTTATCTTTCCTGATTTCAGCTCGGCGTAGTCAGTGTCTTTCATGATGGGTCTGCTTCTGCGCGGAACTCCATAATCAAGCAGGTTGGTCTTGATCTCCTCGTCACTGATGCCTGTCTTCTTGGCCAGTTCCTCGTTCAGTATGGGGATGGGTATGCCGAGACCAACGTAGAGTGTTGTTCCATAATTCGTGAAGCTGCCGCCTCTCAGGAATCTCGGGTTCATACTCTTGAGGTCGCCTTGGACCATCAGTGTGCCGAAGCCAGTTCTTGGATCGTGCTGTGTTCCTGATCCTGTGACGTACCCTATTCCGCCGCCGAGGAAGATCCTGGTGCCTACGCCTATGGTTTCATAGTCAGGATCGTTCGTTAGAGGGTTGAGCTCCCCTGAACCGGAATATGTTGCGTTGCCAAAGTTCGGAAGCAGCTTGCCCATGTAAGTGTATATCAGCTCATCTCTTCCATTTGTAGCTGCGTTATATCGTTGGTAGGCATTTCTTGGATTGCAGAGTATGGCCTGGTTTAGGTCTTCTATTGTTATCGTTGTTCTGACAGATTTTCTTGGGTAGCAATCTGTTCCATATGCTGTGGCAATCAGTTCCACCTCTTTTCCGGAGACGAGATCCTCGATGACGTGGCCTCCACCGTATTCGAACCTCTTCTCGGGATGCATCTTGGTGGCACCGAGATACGCGTCTACTGCTGCATTGCCATGGTATGCCTCAACACCATTGAGTGTGAGATTCTCTATCTTGATGGGTGGATCTGAGTGACCGAAATTGAGGAAGACGCCTGAGCTGCACATTGCGCCGAATGTTCCGGTCGTGACTACATCAACATCTCTGGCGGCAACTTCGACCCCTTGGCTCTTCACTATCTCAGTCATCTCTTCAGCAGTGACGACTGTGGCTTCTCCTTTCTTGATCTTCTCATTGATCTCTTCGATTGTTCGCTTGGTCTTCAAGAGGTTCAGCTCGATCTGCCCTGATACTTCCGTCGGACGCTATTAATACTTTGATGGAGGAAATATTCCAATAGGAATATGATGGCATCCCGCAGAAAAAGTCAGATATTACTAATTGAGGTACCCGATCACATTTGACTTTCAATATTTTCTTGACACAAAGGGAACTCCCGGCTTGACGGGTTCACCAAGGAGTATTTGCTGGGTTACGACGGCTTCTTCTTTCAGTTCAAAAGCTTCTGCCAGTGTGAGGCCAATCCTCTCCTCAGGATAAGTGAGTAGATTGGTCTTGTAGGAGGGATCTAACCCAACATCGCTGGTCATCGCAAGTATGCCCCTGTATATTGTAGTTCGCTCGAGAACTATGGCTTTGAGAAAACGCGTAATAGCCTTGTCCGTGTAGTCCATTTCAACAAACCTCTGCCAGCCAACTACTACCGAAGCGCCCTTGACGATGAATGAGTCGGCCAAGTCAGCGCTGTATAGGCCTGAACAACCGGCAAGAACTATCACGGTGTTCGGGAATTTTCCTGACATCGACTGGACGAACTTGGGGCCAATTGCAAAGTAGATCTTTGAGCCGTTTATCTCTCTTGCCGGAACCACCAAGTCCGATAACTGTTCAATTACGTACTCTCGTTCATTGTAAGGTTCACCGGTGAATAGGTATACTGGAGGCCCAGTCACGGGTCTGCTCTGAGGTAGCAGATACTCAACAGGAGTAGATTGGTGGACCCTGAACACTATGATTCTGTATCCCATAGAAGGCAAATCCCTGTAGAGATTAACTGTAACCTGTGGGCCTCTGTAGATGTCTGTTGTGAAGCCAGCCTCGTTGAACATCCGGACCAGTCCATCTTCGAAAGCGGGGTTTGGAAACGCGATAGTTAGTTGATCGATCAGGGCGACCTTTCTAGAAGAACCTGTATCTTGGGACCTTGGTCGAGTAAGCCAGTCTTGTGCTGCAAACAGCACAAGACCGACCATGAGAAGAAATAACGCGATTTCCACCGCTCTTCTGCCAATTCGCTTCTTTTTGCGAGTCTTAGAATATGCCATACTATTCAACACCAAACCTAGATCGACACGCGTTGTGCCGTTCCTGTGTCTACCCGGGTAATCTGCCTCTCCTGTTTCGCAGCTGATTGACGATGACCCTAGCTTCAAAACTATTGGTCTTACAGCCGACCAACGTGGCAGTTCTTTTCATTTTTGGTTAATGGGTATTTCGGTCTGGCTTTTCAGAATAGTCTCACAGTAACTATCTTAGCTAATCTTATTAAGGTACTCATGGGGGGTTGACAGATTAACGCTGCTTAAGGTGACCGGCCGATGGTATTCAAGCCTGAAGGCGTGATGCCTGCTCTCGTGACTCCTTTTACAGACGACGGGAACGATGTCGATGAGCTACGACTTAGGAGACTGGTCGATTACGTAATAGAGCAAGGCGTCTCTGCTCTTGTCCCATGTGGAACTACTGGCGAATTCCAGAACCTATCGCTTGGTGAGAGAAAGAAGGTAGTAGAGGTTGTTGTAGATCAGGCTAATGGTAGGGTTCCTGTTATTGCTGGCACGGGGAGCAGTGGTACCAAGCTGGCGATCGAGGCAACCAAGCACGCGAAAGATGCAGGTGCCGCCGCGGCTTTGGTAGTCACACCGTACTATCACAAGCCCACAGACAGGGGGATCTATGAACATTACAGATGTTTGGCAGAGGCTGTTGACCTCCCGATAATTCTGTATAATATTCCGCAAGCTACTGGCGTGAATCTGAGCTGGCAGATGGTTGAGGACCTAGTCGAGATTCCAAGCATAGTAGGACTCAAGGACAGCAGCGGAGAACTGCGCTACATGCTCTCAGTCCTTGAGAAGACCGGCTCAAGACTCACAGTACTATGCGGTCATGACGAGGTCGTTCTCCCTGCGCTCGCAGCCGGAGCCTCCGGCATGATCTTGGCAAGCGCGAACTTCATACCTGATCAATGGCTTAAACTCTACCAAGCTTTCAAGAAAGGGGACTTGAGCACTGCTCGAGAGATCCAGCTGAAGGTTCAGAAAATAAGCAGAATCACAGTTAGAAGCGGTCCGGTGGGTTCAAAGGCCGCCCTGAGAATGCTGGGAATAGATTCGGGGCCTGTCCGACTGCCGCTCTCTGTGGGAGGGGAATTGACGTACGAAGATATGGAAGAGTTAAGGCTCGACCTAGAAAAGATAGGAAAGATCAAACCCAAGGCCGTAGCCGTAGAGGTCCCAGCCGGAAAGTCTGCCACGGAAAGGCTCTCTTCAATAGGCCTGACTGACCAGATGATCAAGAGCTTCAAACTGATGACCGGCGAGTCACTCGCGGGGTCCGGTCCAGAAGTTGCTCACGTAGAACTTATGATGGGCATTAGGGACGGGCCGTTGGGCGAGGCCTTTGCAAGAGCAAAGGCCGCTCCGTCGGCTGGCCATGAACCGCTTGTGGCAATTCTTGAGCCGAACCTGGCCGTAAAGCCAACAACGATGATAATCCCAACTGTCACCATCAAGAGTATGAGGCAGGCCAGCATGGTCTACGGTCCTGCCCAAACAGCTGTTGCCAAGGCAGTTATCGATAGCGTCAGAGATGGCACACTGCCGAAGAACGCCGTCGACGACTTGATCATAATAGCGAACGTCTTCGTTCACCCGTCAGCCGTAGACAGGAAACGGGTGTATATCAACAACTACAAGGCGATAAGACACGCCATCAGGAAAGTCGTTGAGGGAAGGCCGACAGTTGAGGAGTTGCTGGAGAACAGCGAAAGAGCCAAGCACCCTTTCAAGTACTCGCCGTAGACACGACTAAAGCGTAAGACCAAAGTACAATTCAAGCTTCATCCATCTGAAGATAGACGGGATCCCAGTCGACGCTGAAGTTAATCATGATGGCTAGCGACTAGGGGTCTTGGCTCCGCCGCTACGCGGAGTAATGCGCCGCGGACGAGGTTCGCGGTGTCTCGGTCTGCTATCGTGTCTCCTCGCGAAGCGTCACGATTATGCTGTCAACAGTCTCTTTGGCCTTCTCCATCCGCTTTCTGAGGTCTCTTGTAAGAGACTCGTAGACATCTTTGCCTATGCGGCCGGTTCTGTACTGATTAGTCATCTGGATCTCGCTTGCTCTTAGAGCATCGATCTCGCTTTCAGCCCTTTCAAGCCTCCTCGCGATCTGGTCGTATCTCGGGTCGATGGTCTTCAGCTCGCTCTTCAGTGCCGCTAGGTGTCGATTCAACTCACTGAGTCTAGTTTCTATTGTCTTGCTGCGTCTGCGGTAGTCGTGTTTGGTGATCGCTCCTCTGGAAACCTCCTCGCCGATCTTCTCCAGCTCAAGTCTCAAGATCCTCTTCTCATCATGAAGATCGATGAATCTCCTAGCCTTCTCGACAGGCGCCGCTATGACAGCTTTCGCTGGCCTCTTCAGGAGAACGGCTGCAGCAAGCGCCGCCACCATCAATTCAAGGGTGAAGATCCATTGGAGGGGATAGATGGATGGCGAGAGGATGTAGTAGTAGTAGTCAATAGTTGTTGTCTTTGTCGTTAACGGCGGCAGTCGTCCGAAATCATATGTTAGGATCTGCACTCCATCAGACAGAATAGAAGTTGAATTCGACGGCGTCAGGCTTTGTTCTAGCTTGGCTCCTCTGGGAAGAGAGACGTTCACAAGATACCCTTCAGCCACATAGCCTGATGTGGAAGCAAGATCTGCGGTGAACCTGTATCGCCCCTCCCACTCCAACCTTCTCAGCAAGTCCTTTTGGGGTAATCCGTATTCTAGCGTGAAGGTGAATGAGGTGTCTCTTGCCAGCTTGCCGAATCGCGGCTGGACTGTTATCGATTCGCCCTGAACCTGCAGCCTCTCCTGGACAGAACCTGCTGAATCATAGAGTAGTATTGGGCTGCTATTCTTGGGTCGAGGTATTGTCAGGGAGTTGAGTTCTCCTCCGGAGTTGGTGATCTTGTACGTATCCTTTGATGTCACCTCGCCGTTTGGCGTGATTGTGATCTCGCGCCTTACAGACCTGAAGAACACCAATTCCTGGGCGTCGCTGGAGTACTTGAAAGATATCTCTTTGCTGGAGAAAGGTTCAAGTGGCTTTTCAACTCCAACCAGAGCTGGCTCTCCTCCGATCTCAGTCGCTGTGAAGCTCTTGTTGGCCCACTCTTTCGGGGTTGCACCTTTGGGCAGGGTTATGGTTGAGTTGCAGACTTCAGCCCTAAGTGAGACTGTGGGATAGGCCAAGAATGTAAAGAGATAGTCCCCACCTTCAAGTGAGATGAGGTTCGAGAAGGTGGCTCTTACCTTAATCTCGTAGGTGCCACCGGAAGAGACGGGTTTAGTGAACCTGCACCTTAGCCATTGGGTGGGCGAGGTTTCGTTGGCTGTCCTCTCCGTCTTCAGGATTTCCGTGGCAGGTCCTGTAACTTCGAGCGCCTCAAGTCTGTTAGAGTAACTCTTAGGAAAACCCCAGTCGATGGTCTCCAGCGGGGTTGTTCCGTTATTGTACACCACAAGGTCATCCGTAATTGTGGTAACGCCGAATTCGTTCACGGCAATGGTTCGACTGGCTCTTGTGATGTACGCCTCTGTGGCGCCTCCGGTATAGTTGATTAGTATTGATGTTGCAAGAACTAGCATAAATGTCAGGGCAAGGGGTCGCGGCAAAGTGCTATCACTTTCGGTTCATTGCGACACTATTTAGCAGGCTTAGACGGAATACCTTGCTAATATATCTTGTTAGATGTCATAGCTTCAGTTTGGCCACTAAGGGCTCCGCGTCGAAGTCTACGCTTTTGCTTTACTTCTCTCTTCAAGTACCTTTCTGCTTATCTCCTCGCCTTGGACGAGTCTGATCTCTCTAGTCAGTCCCCAGTGGTTTGGTCCCTCAACAACATTCTTTCCGGCGCAGTACCATGATATCAGAGCCGACTTCCCCTTTGCCACATCATCTATGTAGTCCTTGAGGTCGAACTTGGCCTTGTTCCCGCAGACGGGGCATTTCCATTGTAAGTGACCGGTCTCTTCCGCGACTGATATGGGATCCTCAATTCCAACAAGCCAACGTTGCAGTTTCTTGATTAGAGCGATCCGCCTCTTTGCTTCCTTGGCTTCGATCTCAGCTCTGCGTCGACGTTCCTCCTCCAGCCTTCTCTCAAGCTCCTTCTTTGCACTATCCTTCATTTCTCTGCCGTATTCTTCTATGGAGCTTAGAGGCCTTTCACTGAGATAATTCCAGATGATCAGTATCTTCTGTTCCAGAGCGCCGGGGTAGCTTGCTGATTCAGGGTAGTCCGAAGCTAGCCTTCTGAGATGGTGGTCGTCGAGTTTTCTGAAGTCCACCATGGTTGACCTCCCAAGTAATGTGGTGAGGATGCCCTTAGCGGTTTCTGTTCTTCCTCAATCGCTTCTTGGCTATTAGCTGAGGTGTTTGAAGACTGAACGGTTAGAAGTCTACAATGGTTTCATGGTTTTAGAAAACTTGAAAAATACGCCGATTACGTTATAATTGGTAGGTGGTCAAGGTTGTTCGAATATCCTTTCTGGGGATATTGGCCGTACGGCTGGATGCTACCATCAACATGTTACTATCCTTTACCATACTGCTATCCAGCTCCGGTGCCATACTACTGGTACGCGCCTTACTGGTGTTGGTAGCGAATCCAAAGTCAGCATTCCGAATGTTGACGCCTCTTTTTTATGTCTCTGAATCTTAGCTAACATAGGGAAGGCCTTTTATATTGTCGAGAATAGAAAACCGGAAAACAGAGGTGAGTTCCGAATGGGTTGGTCCATGACCAGAGACCCCAGAACAATAGCTCCAGGTGAAAAGAGTACATTCACAATTCAGATGGATGAGAGTGGGAAGCCTCTCCCAGATGTTGAGATCTCTTTTGAGATCCAGTCAAAAGATGCCGGTTCAATGGAATCTGACAAAGTCAAGACCGACGCTAAAGGAGAAGCCACGGCAGTCTTCAAGGCGTCACCAAAGATCGACAAGGATCTTGACGTACTGGTGAAAGCCAAGTGGAAGATGCTAGGACAAGACAAAGAGAGCGCTATGGTAGTAGAAATTAGACCGAACCTCGCTGCGAAGAAATGAGTTCGATCTGAAAAGCTTCTCTCAGGTCAACATACTTCCCTACCAGAGGCGTCTATCAGTGCTCTTTGCGTTATACTCTTATATTCTTGAGAGTAAACTCCAGCTCAGTGAAGGATGATGCCCACAAAGATAAGGATACACACAGCAAGTACCGGCCATGTCGGAGCTGAGATTCTTGAGCAGAAGAACCCGAGGACGGCGAAGGCAATAATCGATAGTCTTCCTTTCGAATCCAGCGTGAGTACCTGGGGCGAGGAAGTCTACTTCAGCATCCCTGTCGATGTCGATGAGGAAAAGACACAACGCGAAGTTGAGGTTGGAGATTGCGCTTATTGGCCAGCGGGCAGTTGTTTCTGCATATTCTTCGGGAGAACACCTGCCAGCAGTGGCAGCAAGCCTGTGGCCGCCAGCGCGGTCAACGTCTTTGGAAGAATCATTGGTGATGCAACCGTCTTCAAGAAGGCCAGAGACGGCGAGAAGATCAGAGTAGAGAAAGCCTGATAACTAGACAGGATCGTTACAGACTGAATGGGTTAACGGCTGGCTGAGCTCTTCATGTAGCGTTCCTTCAGCAAGGGTCTCCAGCCTTTTGGAACTTTCTTCACTTGACGTGCTGGAACCCCAAGGGAGATCGTGCCTGCTGGCACGTCATCTGTCACTACGGCTTGAGCTCCTATGACGGCTCCCTCACCAACAATCACACCAGGCATGAGTACAGAGTTGGCGCCTACGCTCGCTCCACTCTTAACAGTCGGGCCCTGGAGCTTTGTTTCATGCTGCATCGCATATCTATCATTGGTGAAGACACAGCAAGGTCCCAGAAAGACAAAGTCCTCCACCTTTGATCTTCTGCAAAGGTAAACCCCAGTCTGAATCGATACGCCTCTTCCAACCAAGGTCTCGCCGTCAATCACAACATTGGTTCCAACCAAGGCGTGGTTTCCTACACAGACATCCTCACGTAGCACAACGTTATGACCGAACTCTACATCGTCGCCTATGGAGACGTCAGTGTACAGTATTGAGCCTGACCTTACAATGCATCTCTTGCCAAGAACCGTGCGACCCGATTCTGTGCTTTCTGTCGCCTCACCTTTAGTCAATCGCTTGAGATCCTGCCTCCTTGGGTGGCCGATGATGCATCCCTTTCCGATGTAGGTGGACTCTCCAATTGTGACGTCCCCAAAGACTGTTATGTCAGAGTCGAGCCGTACGAAATCCCCAAGATTGGCTGGGCCTGTCACTTGAACTCTGGGGCCAATGAAGCACCCTTTACCGATCTTCACCAATTTGCCGACTACTGCTGTCGGGTCTACTGTAGAGTCTACGACTGGCAATGATGACCCCTACAACTCTTCACTGCCTTCATCCTTAAGATCTTTGATATCCATAGGCGATCAATCTGAGGGCAGGCACCTACGTTTATTAGATCGATTAGTCAGACATCTAGAACACAAGGTCCTTGTCAGGTGCTTGCATGAAGGTCAAGGCACGATACTTCGCTGCCGTAAGAGAGATCGTTGGGAGGAACGAAGAGGATTTTGAAGTGCCTGACCAGACCACTGCACGAGACTTCCTTCACATCCTGTCCCAGAAGTACGGCGAACCTCTCAGGGAATACATCTTCTCCAAAGACACCGGAGAACTTTCACCCCACCTGAACTTCCTTATCGACGGGAAGAGCATCGTTATGATGGATGGAGCACGAACGGTTCTCCATGAAGGGTGCGCCTTTGCCATTATCCCGCCTGTCGGTGGGGGTACGCCAACAGAAGACGACTACACGAGACCTCGCTTTTGCGTCTTGAAGAGTCCACTTGGAGAAGCCTCAATTCGCAAATGAGAAACGCATCGAATTGCTGGCTACGGAACAGGAGTATAGACGGTACAGAACTTGTCTACTATGAGATCTACGGCTGTACCGCTAATCGTAGCGATACAGAGAAAATGCTTGCTATTCTGGGGCAGTCGGATATTGTGAGGTGAGTGATCCGCAAGTAGCATCTTTACTATTGATCAACCTCTGTGCTGCAAAGAAGACAACGGAAGACAGGATGCTCGAAAGGCTCTGCAGGTTGGGTACCTACCGTAAACCGATCATGATCGCCGGATGTCTACCAAGAATAGATCTCTCTGGCATCAATAGAGTCATTCCATAATACTCTGTGATCCTTGATCCAGACTCGGTCAATAAGGTACAGGAGGCCGCAGAAGAAAGCCTGCAGGGGAAACGACGACTAGTCAAGTTCTCGGAACTCCCTACGGACAAGACAACACTTCCCCGAAGGAGACTCAATCACTTCATAGAGGCTGTGCCAATCTCAGGAGGCTGCCCAGGAGCATGTGCATACTGCTGTACAAGATTTGCGCGAGGCAGGCTGTTCTCCTACTCTCCAAAAGGTATCCTTGAGCAAGCTAGGAAGTCTGTCGCTGAAGGCGCCGTTGAGATTCAAATTACCGCTCAGGACACGGCAAGCTACCACGCAAATGGTCTAGTCTTGGCCGACCTTCTTCGAGATGTAGTGAGTGTTGAAGGAGATCAAGTCCGGGTAGGGGTGATGAATCCCGATCAGACACGCGGAATCATGGAAGACCTTGCGGAAGTCTATCAAGAACCAAAGATCTACAAGTTCTTGCATCTGCCTGCGCGGTCAGGTTCTGATATGATTCTGGAATCGATGAGCAGAAGGTACACTGTCTGGGGCTTCACCTCCATTGTCAGTCTTTTCCGGTCAAGGTTTCCAACCATCTCCATTGCCACAGGAGTTATCGCAGGTTTTCCGGGAGCGTCAGTCCTGATGTCATAAACATATCGAAATATGCGCCCAGACCAGGAACCTTGGCCTCGAAGATGAAGCAGCTGGATGGGAAAGTCATCTCATCAAGGTCACGCAGCCTTGCCGAGGTCGCCTCGAGAATAATCTTCGAGCAGAATGCAAGAATGGCGGGTTGCCGCGAAGAGGTCTTCGCGATTGAAGTGAGTAAGTGCGGTAGCATCTTCGGTAGAACACACAACTACAAGAAGATATTGATAAGAAAAAGAGAGTACCTCGGCAGAAAGCTCAGAGTGCGAGTAACGAATGCGAATCTGCGGTACCTGGACTGCGACGTGATATGCTCCAAACCGCTTCGGCCAAGCCACTGCCGGCCTAGAATCCC
The DNA here is from genome assembly GCA_964598945.1 of uncultured Candidatus Bathyarchaeia archaeon. Taxonomy (GTDB): domain Archaea; phylum Thermoproteota; class Bathyarchaeia; order 40CM-2-53-6; family RBG-13-38-9; genus JAGTQV01. Next base: position 39,953 of record CAZRDQ010000001.1, on the reverse strand, counting down.
CGGCCTATCTTCCTCTTGACGCGTCTCAGCTCATCCATGCCTCCTGATGGGCCGCCCTGTGCATTCGCGCTCCCATGTCTTATAGCATCGAGGACATCCTCCACTGATGCCGATCGTGTCTCAATGCATGTGTAGGCATCACCAATCGTCTCCGGGATGTGTGAGTCGCTGCCCCCAAGAGTCGGGATGCCGAGTCTTCTTGCGGTCTTCTCCGCAAGGTACTTTGAAAGCCGGAACGGATGAGCCTTTGAGTTGATCGTCTCGATACCGTCAAGCGGCTCTGTCACCTGAGCTGGTCTTATGCCGCCTCGAATCACATCAAATGGATGGGCTAGTATCGCGACCCCATCTTTGCTGTGGATTATCCTGATAGTCTCATCAACAGACAGCCCTGGAGTGATCTCTCCCACGTTCCCAAGGCCTAGCAGATGCCCCTGTCGGGTACTAACCTCGATCCCAGGGATTATGACTGTGCCCTCGATCTCTTTGTTGAAGAATCTGTCGTGATCTGTGACCGCGACGCCATCAAGCCGCTTCATCCTCAATATTTGAGGGATCTCTTCGATGGAGACGGATGCGTCTGGCGACATTGATGTATGGATGTGAATGTCTATCTTCAGCAACATTTCTTTCAGCTGGACTGAGGGTTTGTCGCCCATCTCTTAGCTATCTGCTCCGCGCTGACCTTGTGAAACAGAGGTTTGGGCTCACCGATCCTGAGGTTAGGTTCGAGAAGAAGCTTTCCTGCATCATCCCATCTCTGCTCCTCGACCTCGCCGTCGGCAGCCAGTTCCGCCCAAGTCATCTTGGAAGTGTTGGGTATGAATGGGTAGAGTAGGATAGCAAGCGAGCGGACCAGTTGGCAGCATAGGCTGATCACGTTGGCGGCCTCCTGCCTGCTCTTCTTGATCGAGTGCCAAGGCTCGCTCTCACTCAGGTACTCGTTCCCCGATCTAGCCAGCTCGATCACAGCAGCCAAGGCATCTCTCAATCTGAACTGTTCCATCAACTTGCTCACGGTTGAGGGGGCCTCCTTTATCTTCTCGATGAGTTTCTTGTCTGCCTCGGAATAGTTGCTGGCCTCTGGAATCTGGCTATCGAAGTTGGACTTAATGAAGGTCAGAGTTCTGTGGATGAAGTTGCCGAGTATATCATTGAGTTCCGTGTTTATGCGTCTTTCAAACTCTCTCCATGTGAAGTTGGTGTCCTTGGCCTCGGGCCTGATGCATGCAAGGACGTATCTCCAGTACTCTGGCTCGGCTATCTTGAGAGCATCATCCATCCAGACTCCTATCCGACGGCTCTTGGAGAACTTCCCCTGTCCTTCATATAGAATGAACTCTGTGGACGATACCTGCCACGGTAAGATATAGTTCTCATGAGTTGCCATCAGTAGCGCGGGCAAGATTATTGTGTGAAACGGTATGTTGTCCTTGCCAATGAAATGAACGTTCTTGGTCTCTTTGCTCCACCAGTATCTCTTCCACAGGTCGAGGTCGCTTTTCTTCTCGCCTAGCTCAACGGAGGCTGAGATATAGCCTAGTACTGCTTCCATCCAGACGTAGATAGTCTTTCCCTCTGATCCTGGGAATGGGGAGGGAACTCCCCACTTGTTGTCACGTGTTAGCGCTCTGGGTTTGAGGCCTTCCTTGAGCCATCTTAAGGAGAAGTTCCTGGCATTGTCTGGAAGCTGCCTGTTCCCGCTGAGGTATCTCTGGATGTCGTCCTCGAATCTTGGGAGGTCGAAGAACCAGTGTACGGAGGGTTTGATAGTCGGTGTTGAGCCACAGAATACACATCGGGGGTTCACGAGCTCTGTTGGGTCTAGGACCCTCCCGCAGTTCTCGCACTGGTCTCCTCGAGCACCCTCATATCCGCAGTGTGGGCACGTTCCTTCAACAAATCGATCTGGCAGAAATCTGCCACATTTCTCGCAGTTGGGAAGTTCAACCGTCTTCTTGGAGACATATCCGTTGTCATACAGCTTCGTGTAGAAAGACTGTGTGAACTTAATGTGGGTCGGGGTCTCTGTCCTGGTGTAGTTGTCGAATGATATGTGATACTTCTCAAGGAGGTCGAGTATCACGTTGTGGTAGCGATCTGTGAGCTGTTTTGGCTCTATTCCTTGCCTGAGCGCTTCCACCTCTATGGGTGTACCGTGCTCATCCGAGCCCGTTACCGCAATCACATCCTCGCCTCTTAAGCGAAGGTATCTGGTGAAGATGTCTGCCGAAAGAAGGTGGATGAAGGTTCCCAGATGAGGAACCGAATTCACGTACGGCCATGCTGCGTTCACTATCCACTTGCCCACGGCGAGACCTCCGGCTGGACCTCGGCAGAGAGAATAAGAGAAGACTGCTTGGCGATTAAAAGATTCTCTGACCTAAGAGAAAGGACAGTCTAGCTTCTTCCCATTTGGATTTCAACTTAAATACCGCGCACAGTTCATCTGTTGTAGGCAACCGGGTTGATCTATGGCTGAGAGGTATCTGAGAGCTCTTGACAAGGCATTGGAGAAGGTTCCTAAGAGAGCAGTGAGCGGAGAGCGTTTCGAGGAGCCCAAACCTGAGATAATGGTCTTTGGAAAGTCAAGGACGATGATCTCCAATTTCGCAGACATTGCAGGAAGACTGAACAGAGACCCACACCACATCCTCAAGTTTCTCTCGAAGGAGATGGCGACAGCGGGGACATATGATGGCCAGAGGGTCTTCTTCCATGGAAGTTTCCCCAAGAACTCGATCGAGCAACTCATACACATCTACGTAACAAGATACGTCATCTGTCCGATCTGCAAACGACCAGACACAAAGATCGAAAAGTCCGGCCGATTCGGCGCACTGACCTGTGAGGCGTGCGGCGCGAAATCTCCCGTTAGATCAATCTAGAGAGTCACACCTTGGGCATGATCTATCTCAAAGAACACATGAAAGACAAGCAGACCCTCGTGACAGTCTGCGACAGCGATTTGATAGGCAAGACCTTGCGAGAGGGTGCGCTGAAGCTGGAGGTCTCAAGCAGATTCTATGAGGGGCAGCTTGCCACTGTAAATGAGGCTGTGGAGGCCCTGTCAAAAGCCGACACTGGAAACCTAGTTGGAAAGAAATCCGTGAAGGCGGCTATTGATAGCCATCTAGTCGATCCTGCAGCAGTCATCTACATAGCAGGAGTTCCACACGTGCAGATCATCAAGCTCTAGGCTACCACTCTTTCTAACAGCTCGCAATATGGCCTCATCCTCGTTCCCCCTGGTATGTGGGATGTGTTGAATGCCTCAGCTAGCGAGAAACGAGCACCTGGCTGAAGTCAACCTGTGCGCTGCATAAGCATACATCTTTAGACATGTTTAACAATATGTCTAAAGATATATCTCCTGATCATATGTACCGCCGACAACCCATTGGCACCGTCTTTCCGTTCACTGGCGCAAGGAGCTTGCTTGAAAGAGGAGACCTCAGGCTCTTGGTGCTGCTGTTACTTCGCAGGAGACCCATGCACGGATACGGTCTGATGAAGTCAATCTGTGAAGAATTTCAGTATCAACCCAGCGCTGGCGTCATCTACCCGACCCTCCAGCTGTTGCAGGACATGGAGTATGTCAAAGTGACTGAAGAGAACGGCAAGAAAATCTACTCAATCACTGAGGAAGGAATAAAACACCTTGAGAACAATCACGCAATCGTAAGAAGGATCGAGGCAAATCGAAACCATCTAGGGAGGTTTGTACTGCGCAAGGACATCCTGGAAACAAACAGATTACTGTTCTTGAACTACCCCTACTTGAGCCGCAGGAAGATCGACAAGATACAGGAAGCTATCAGAGAGATGAACAGAAAGATAAGAGAAGCTATCTTTGAAGAGGGTCCTTAAAGGTACATGAGATGACTTGGCGCTCTGATGTTGATAGCAAGCGTCTCACACCCAAAAAACGTCAGCGCGCGCGCTAACAAGAGCAAGACTATTTAGCAGATCCTGCCAATTCTCGTCTGACCATGTACAACGAGAGAGTCTTTGAACACTACCGAAATCCAAGAAACGTCGGCGAGATCAAGGACGCAGATGGCATAGGAATCTATATGAGTGATTTCTGCGGTGACATTACCAAATTCTGGATAAAGGTCGCTGAAGGCAAGATAGTAGACGCAAAATACAAGACCCAAGGTTGTGTCGCATCTGTGGCGTGCGGCAGCGTACTGACCGAACTTGTCAAGAACAAGACTGTCAGCGAAGCTCTTAGTATAACAAAGGAAGACATCCTCAATGTTCTAGGTGGGCTGCCGGAACCGAAGATCCACTGCTCCATGCTAGCCCTTGACTCTCTCGGCGATGCGATCCTCGATTATCTCTTCAGAAACAACATGGTGGCTCCACAAGATCTTGTTGACAAGCATGAGCGGCTCAAGCCACTGCTCGCAGAGGTAGAGAGGAAAGGTTACATCCTAATCTGAGCCGTTTGCGATCACTCTCTCTTTCCACGAGAATAGGTAAGCTGTCTAATTTTGATGGTCTGGACATGGCGACTAAGGTTTCTCGATTCTTCCCACAGGTATTACGTATAGCGGCTTCTGGTTCTGAGGGAGATTGAGTGTTGCGCTGACTCTTTCGTCATCGAAGGCTCCCACTGTGACTACTCCAAGCCTCAACGCGGTCGCCTGCAGGCAGAGGTTCTGAGCGGCGTGACCCGCCTCCATATGTACGTATCTTACACCACGCTCACCGTACTTTGCAGTGGTCCTCTCGTAGGCAGCTGCTATGACGATATCCGCAGCGGCCTTTTCAACCCATCTCTGACCTAGACTGGCTTGAGCCAGCTCTCCTCTCACATCGCCATCTAGGACTGTCTGAATGGAATGGGCACTTGGAACGTATTTGTAGATCCCTGGGTTCAGGCCCTCTACGTTACCCACCGCGACATACACCTCGAGAGGATAAAGTCCTCCAGCAGAAGGTGCTGTCCTCATGCCCTGAGGGGCAGTCACTCCTTGTGCCGCCCAGAGAAGCTGAGACAACTCCTGAAGCGTTAAGGCGTCATCTAAGTAATCCCTTGCAGACCTCCGATTCAGCAAAGCTTCCTCAACGGAAGTGTCGCTGTCGCTTCTCGGTTTCATCAAGGCCATTGTCGTTATGTTGCCTGGCATCAAGTCTACGCGGTCTGTCGGCCTGCTGCTGGGCCATAGCAGCAGCACGTAGGCTGTTATGGAGAAGATAAGGATTGAGACTGCGAGGACGAGACCAGCGGTCTTCTTGTTCAAGTTATTCACCCAATTGCCTCTTCGAGCAAAACATTGCTTCAGATGGAAATAATTCAGAGCTGACCAAAGAAGCTACCGCGTCGTTCCAGACAGATGTTATGTTTAAGACATTGAATTGAGTGATGGATGCAACTTAGACGCTCGATCACGAGCTAAACCTTTATCTGCATTGCTGGGTTCAACTCAATCTCGGCATCATCACAGTCAGATGGGGATTAAAATTTCAGAATGGGAAAGAAGAAGGTAATCAGCGAAGAAGAACTGAAGGACATAATCTATCCCGGTCCACGACAGGTTGTCGGTCTGGTCTCGCAGCTCTTAGGCTATGACAGGGTTAGGGTCAAATGTGCTGACGGCTTTGAGAGACTCTGCAGAATCAGAGGAAAGATGAAGCGAAGAGTCTGGGTCAGGATGGGTGATGCGGTGCTCGTTGAACCATGGGATTTCCAGTATAATGAGCGAGGAGATATCCTCTGGCGGTACACGAGGGGCCAGGTCGACACGCTCAAACAGCGCGGTTACCTTCCTGCCTGATAGGGACACGGTTTGAGGAGACCATCGAATCGGAAAGCACGCGAGAGACTGAGGCATAGAGAGAGAAGGCAAGACTTCGAGAGGCGGATGCGCGACAAAAGAAGCGAAGATATGCAGGTTATCGAGGAAGTCTTCGACAAGCCGACCTTGATGGCGATATACAGCGTCCTTAACAGAGGCTACCTTCAGAACATCTTTGGTGTTGTGAAATCAGGAAAAGAATCCAGAATATACTGGGGTAAGAATCCTGAAGGCCGCCACGTGGCGGTGAAGATATACCTGACAACCTCAGCCGAGTTTCGACAGGGTATGCAGAAATACATCGAGGGAGATTCAAGATTCAAGCGTGTCGACAGAACGACAAGGTCGCTAATCTATCTTTGGGCCAGAAAGGAATTCGAGAACCTCAAGTTGGCAGAAGATGCCGGGGTTAGGGTTCCAAAAAGGATCGCCGTTGAGAAGAATGTTCTGTTGATGGAGTTCATAGGCATGGATGGGACGTCTGCCCCTCTTCTGAGGGAGATGCCTCTCAAGGATCCGGAGCGAATGTTCCAAAAGATAATCGAGAACGTAACCAAGCTTTACGGCAAAGCTGAACTCGTTCACGGTGATCTCAGTGAATACAACATTATGGTTTGGGAGAATGAGCCTGTGATCTTCGATCTCTCTCAAGCGGTCAAGCTCGACCATCCTATGGCTGGTGCCTTCTTGAAGCGGGATCTCTTGAACATAGCTAGCTACTTCTCAAGGATCGGTGTGAGCGTACCTGACGTAGAAGTTCTCTATAAACGGGTGGTGGGTGAAGGTGCAGAACAAGCTCAGCACAACAATTCCTCTTGAAAGAGTTGGAGCTCTTGTCGGTGAAGAAGGCAGCGTCAAACGGCTAATAGAGAAGATCTTCAAAGTCACCATAAACATCGACAGTGAAAGTGGATTCGTTGAGATTGTCACGATGCCCAACGAGGGCGATGCGGCATCACTGCTTAAGGCCCGTGACGTCGTGACGGCGATAGGAAGAGGCTTCTCACCGGATAAGGCGCTAGCGCTCAGAGAGGAAGACATGATACTTGACGTGATAGACCTACGGGAGGTCTTTGGAAAGAGCGAAAGCGACATATCAAGAATCAAAGGTAGGATAATTGGCCAACAAGGCAAGACAAGGAACATGCTGGAAGAACTCACAAAGACAAACATCTCGATCTACGGTCACACAATATCCATCACGGGAGACTATGAATCCGCCTCTACTGCCAGAGACGCTATAATGATGCTGATAGAGGGTAAGCAACACTCAACCGTCTACAAGTTCCTCAGACAACGCAGGCGACAGGAGAAGATAAGGAAGATGACTGAACTGTGGGAACCTCGCGAGAAATAACTGGAGGATAGCGTCAAGCTCATGGAGCAACCCAACGGCAGGTGCAAAAAACTGATGTCTGAGAGCTTCCAGGAGATCAGCCCCTCAGACTTTCCAGATCTGTATCGTTCTGGATACAGCATCAATGGAATCACCAAGCTTTGCGGGCATTCATATGGCAAAGTCAGGAAGGAGCTACTTGGGCAAGGGGTGCGACTTCGGACCCGCTCGGAAGCAGGTTCATTGCTTTACAGACAGGGCTATCGCATCGGCAACGTCTATTCACCTTATGAGATACCTTCGTCCTCAAAAACGCTTACACCATCCAAAATAAGACTCTTGATCATGATACTCACTGAAGGTTACATTTACAGGTATCAAGTTGGGTTCACTAATAATCTTCAGTACTTAAGGAGACGATTCGGAACTCTAGTAAACCAGGTCTACGGAGTTCGCGCTCACGAAACGGGAAATGTGGTCCGACTCAGTTACGTGCAAGTCGCTGAAGACCTGAAATCATACAACATAAAGAATGGAATTCCAGAAGAAATGATGACTACGATCACTTCATCGCATAAGTTGACTTCTCAAGTTCTGCGCATTTTCGCGGACACTGAAGGCTCCGCGATAGTCTCAGTAAGAAGGACGAAATATCACAAGTACACAGTCGAGAGCTACCTTTTCGTTGCCTCACAAAATGCAATGATAACCAAACAAGTAGCAGAGTTGCTTCTTCATCTGGGTATCCATGCTCATGTAACGCGAAATGGAGTGAAGATCTCTGGATTAGCAGCATTGAGATCCTTTGCAAAACAAGCTGGATTTTTAAAAGAAGCCTTAGTTGTGCGCAAGAAAAACAGAACTGGATTGTGGTATGGCCATCAGAAAGCTATACTGCTTCAACTGATGCTACGAATCCATCAAGAACAACTAAATAGAAGGCAGCATTCATGTGAGGGTCTATTCGCAAACTGCTTCACAAGAGATTCGGTGATTAGTATACTGAGAAAGTGGTATGATGAGTTAGCATCGTGAATGAGGTGAATGATGACGACTGAGGAGTTCAGGGAAATCAGCCCCTCAGACTTTTTTCTATCGGAATAGGGATATTGCAGGTTTCACGAATCCTTCCAGAGCGGTATACTCAACGATCAGGGAGCTTGTTGAGAATTCTCTGGATGCTTGTGAGATTCACGGAATACTGCCAGACATATACATCCGAATGTCTCCGGAGTCAGAGACGGCCGCAGACCCCTGCGTGTATAGGATCAGAGTTGAGGATAATGGGTCAGGCTTGCCCTCTGAGGTTATCCCTTCAGCATTCGGCCAGGTACTTTTTGGCTCCAAGTACAAGCTTAGGCAGACCCGCGGGACCTTCGGTCTGGGCGGGAAGATGGCCGTGCTCTACGGACAGATCACAACCCACGGCCAGACAAGGATCATCTCAGGCATAGGCACCTCAAAGATGTACGAGTACCTACTAACGATGGATATCCAGAAGAACAGACCGATAGTCGTCAAGCATAAGGTGCATAGCAACAAGTCCAAGTGGCATGGGACCGTCGTGGAGTTCACCACCGAAGCCGACTATCCGAGAGCGATGCCTAAGATACTTGACTATCTGAAACAGACCGCGATAGTTGTGCCCTATGCCAACCTGACATTCGTCGATCCAAGGGGCAGGTTGTACAAGTTTGATAGGGCCACGACCCTGATGCCCAAGCCGCCCACTGAGACCTCGCCGCATCCTCATGGAATCGACATCGAGACGCTCAAGAGGATGATTGAAGCGACCAGATCAAGATCCATGAGGGACTTTATGAAGCGACACTTCCAGCGAGTCGGCGAGACAACAGCAAAAAGGTTCCTGGAGTTTGCCGATGTTGGAGAAAGAAAGAATCCGAAGAAACTCACACGGGATGAGATTGTGAAGCTGGTTAACGCGATCAAGAACTATGACGGATTTCTCTCACCCGACGCCAGCTGCCTCTCCCCTCTGGGAACTGAGCTTCTGAAGACCGGGATCAAGAAAGAGCTCAACCCAGAGTTCGTCGCTGTCCACCAGAGGAGACCAGCAGCATACTCAGGTTTTCCATTCATAGTTGAAGCCGGCGTAGCACATGGGGGCGAGATACTGCGGCCGGACGGGATCCTTCTCTATCGATTCGCGAACAGGATCCCGCTGCTATTCGATGAGGCGAGCGATGTCTCATACAAAGTCGCGAACGAACTTATGAACTGGCGGCACTACAAGGTCCTGCCCGATACTCCACTGGCGGTCTTTATCCATATCTGCAGCCTCAAGATCCCATACAAGACAGTTGGCAAGGAGTTCATAGCGGACAGACCTGAGGTGGAGCATGAAATCCTGAACGCTCTGAGAGAGGTTGCAAGGCAGCTGGCGATCTTCTTATCAAGGAAACACCACATGGAGAGGGAGAGGAAGCGTCTTGATGTCTTCTCAAAGTACCTGCCGAAGATCGCCACATTCTCAGCCAGACTGGCGAAGAAAGAGAAGGTTCCGGACGTCAAGAAGCTTCTAAGGAGCATTGTGAAGTATGTCGAAGAAGGAACGAAAGAGAGCGAAAAAGAAGGAAACGAAGGGACCGAAGGAGCCGAAGGGAGCCATTAGAGAGAGGAAGGAGAAGGTCCTCGCCTCCCTGCAAGACTTCGGAAGCAAGGTCTACAGCCAGATAGCCTCCGGAGAGTTCCCATGGGTAAAGATGCCGAGCAGATCCATCAACAACATATTCTACGACCAGAAGCTCCGGCAGTACGTCCTGGGAAACAAGAGTGTGAAGCGAAGCTCAAGAAATGTCAGACACATAAAGCCACTGACACAGCTTGCCTGGACAGGGATGTTCGCAGATGAGCTGACCAGACAGAGCAAGACCAGCACCCTCAGGGATGTCTTCTACTCAGCCCAAGCATATGAGATGAGCTTCACAGACCAGCAGGAGAGCGACAACCTCATCACAGAACTAGAGACGGTGCTAGGATACTCAAGAGAGGACTTCAACGTCTTCCCTGAAGAGCGGAGCGCGATCTTCGGCGACCTCACTGTGGAGTACACCCTCCCAGGATATGAAGGACGAAAACTCAACCTGACTTCTCACCCGGACGGAATGATGATAGGCCCGGCCCTCACAAGCGCAGAGTTCGTCGGCTGCAAAGCAGACAAAGTCATAGCCATAGAGAAAGGCGGCCTCTTCACTAGATTCATCGAGGAGAAGGTACATACAAAACACAAGGCCCTACTCATACATACCGCAGGCCAAGCGCCAAGAGCAACAAGAGGTTTCCTCAGAAGACTCAACCAGGAGCTTGATCTTCCCTGCTACCTGTTTACTGATGGGGACCCGTGGGGAATGCACATCGCCATGGTGATAATATCAGGCTCAGCAAATGCAGCCCATCTGCGAGACTTGAACACGCCCGATGCGAAGTGGTTCGGCGTGTGGGCTTCGATAACGGGTGATGAGCCGGTCATCGTATCTAAGGGCGGACTTATCAGAAATGAGCCGATCTCCAGAATTGTCGATCCAATAATTGTTTCTAATGGTGATAGAGCTGTTTTCTTGGACGGTGGCGTGGGTATCCAAGCGCTCTGCTGCGATTCAAATGGCAAGATCTCTATGAGACAGATCTCTGGGGTTCTGCGCCACAAGTATGATGAGCCTATTTATGAGCTAGTCTCGGCTGGGGGATACAGGGTCAAGACCACTGGGAATCACAGCGTGCAAGTCTTTGATCTTCGAACTTATGAGTTGCAGTCAAAGCCGGTCTCTGAGCTTCGTGAAGGTGAACTCTTAGCAAGTTGCTTCCGTGTTCCAAACAATGAATCACTGACCTCAGTGAATATTGCAGAGATGATATTGAGGGAGGGTCTGATTCCTGATGGTAATCTGTTTGTTATGGGAGAAGAATCGCGGGCTCTTGCAAAGGAGATCAGATCGAAATACGAAAAGAAGAAGGTACGTTCCGAATATCCGACGCTCCGAAATAGTGAGACCACCAAGTTATCATACTTTAGAAAGGAGGGTCGGTTGCCTACTGGTGGATCCCTCCGGCTACGCTATAGTAGACACGACATTCCAGTCGTTCTCCCGATAACCAGACAACTCGCCAGACTCCTGGGGTATCACGTTGCCGAAGGGGGGCTCTCTGGTGGGAAGAGAGGATCCTGTTGCGAACTGACTTTCTCCCTGTCAGAGATGAGCTATGTCAAAGATGCGGTGAACTGCGTCCAGCGCATTTTCAGGCTCAAACCCAAGATCGAACGCTTCAGAAGCAAGGTTCGAATAAGATACGGCGGAACTCTACTGGCTAGAGTCATCTCGGAAGTGCTTGCTTCGGGAAAGAACGTTTACGACAGACGAGTCCCGTACATTATGTTCAATGTTCCCGACAGATTCAAGATCGAGTTCTTGCGAGGGTATTTCAGAGGAGACAGGATGATCAACTACAGAGAGAACACCCGCTTAGCCGCAAAGACGGTAAGTAGACTTCTTGCAGCGGATCTCGTTGTCTTACTCCGCCAGCTAGACTGCGTGGCCTACACTTACAAACAGGGAGAATACTATGTCGTTGCCCTCGCAAACACAGAGCGCATACAAGAAGTGGTTGACGAGCTCTGCGGAAGGACTGTGAAAGTCAACTCCAAGCTTCTTTCTATGCCCGGAGACATCGTATATCCACTGCGCCATCAAATCAAAAGTGCAGCGCCATACGGAAAGAGGACGCAGATCCACAATAAGCTCTTCACCAACGGTACAAAAGCGAGGGTGGGCTATGCGAAACTCAAAGAGATCTTGAATACGATCCCACACAAAAACAACCGGTACATAGAAACGATTAGAGCACTTGTCGAAAACAGGGTCGTACTCTTACCGCTAGTCGAAAAGAGACGTTTGAGCATGATGTCGCCAACAGACGTGTATGATATCGAGGTCTCGAATGACCACACTTTCGTTGGAGGACTTGGAGGTATTGTACTTCACAATTCGGATATAGTCGAGTACAAGCTTCCCAGCGACAAACTTACTGAACTGGATATCAAGAGGCTCTATGAACTGAAGAAAGACCCCAGATACGAGGGCAAACTCTGGAATAGAGAGATCAAGACTTTCATGAAGATCAAAAAGAAGGCTGAGCAGGAGGCCTTCAGCAGATACGGCCTCACGTACATAGTTGATGAGTATCTGCCTGCAAAGCTTGAGATGGTCGGTTCAGAGTAGATCACAATGCCGCATCCAGATAGGCCGCAAGGTGAGTGTCATTCAGTGGCAGAACGCTGAATAAGCGGTAGTCTGGCCTATCTCATACAGAAGCGGTCTGAGCGACAGTTCACTCACCTTCTCTTCTTGATGATTCCGCGATCCTGGCTAATCGTTGACTCTGTTCTCGAATGAATACCTGAACTTCCAGTGCGGCGCGTACCTGCCCTCCAAGAGAGCAGCCGCGTCCTCAGCGAACACTAACTCCTCATTAGTAGGGATAACAAAGACTTTGGTTCTTGAGGAGTCGCTGCTTATCTCGCTCTCACTTTCCCCTGAGGCTTTGTCGTTTCTCTCTTTGTCAATCTGTATAGCAAGCTGTTCGAGTCCTGAACAGATGGTCTCCCTGTATCGCGGAGCCCGCTCGCCTGTGCCGCCTGTAAATGTGATCGCGTCAAGTTGGCCGAGGGCTGCTGCGTATGACCCTATGTATTTCTTGAGCCTGTAGCATTCGACTTCAAAAGCTAGTTTGCAGTCTTCATCTCCTGAATCAACACCCCTGAGAATGTCTCTTCGATCGGAGTATCTCTGTGTAATCCCTAGAAGACCGCTCTTTCGGTTAAGCGCATCCTCCATCTGTTCAGATGTCAAGTTCAGCTTTCGCATAAGGTACAGTGGAATGGCTGGGTCAAGATCCCCACAACGAGTTCCCATCACAGCCCCTTCAAGCGGAGTGAATCCCATGCTGTGGTCATAAGCCAAGCCGCGCTTGATCGCTGTGACACTGACGCCGTTTCCGATGTGCAGAGTGATCATGTTGACCTGGCTGTAAGGCCTGCCGAGGTGCGCAGCAGTTCTTCTACTCACATAGAGATGTGACGTTCCATGAAAGCCATAGCGTCGAACTCCGTATGACTGCGTCCATTCCTTTGGTATAGCGTAAGTGTAGACATGTGAAGGAATTGTTGAAAGGAAGGCAGTATCAAAGATGCCTACGTGAGGGACTTGAGGCAGAAGCTTCATCGCTGATTCCAGCCCAACTAGGTTGGGAGGGTTATGCAGGGGGGCGAGTTCACTACACTTTGAGATCTCTGACTTGACCTTCTCGTCGATGATCGTTGAGTGTACCAGCTTGTCGCCTCCATGGACTATTCTGTGAGCGACTGCATCGATCTTGCGGCTATGGTTTTCAGACACAAGAGGCGCCTTGGTCAGTCCCAGCACCAGACTGATTGCTTCAGAATGATCGGCCACAGACCGTTTCAGTCTTACAGGGGAGTCGCTCATGGTCTGATGTTCTATGAATGCCCCCTCAAGTCCGATACGTTCCACAATGCCGCTTGAGATCTTCTGAAACTTACGCATATCCCAGAGCGAGTACTTGACTGATGAGCTGCCACAGTTGAGAGTCAGTATGTTCAAGTCGAACCAGACATATCTTCAGGCACCCTCTAATCAAGACTTTTGCGGATAGTCACCGCAGGCGGTGAATGTCTGAGAGACTCACTGTTGATGATGATCGTGGCTGAGAGCTGATGATGCTTCGCTGGCTCGCACCAGTCTACGGTTCAAGTCCGGCAAGCATGTGAAGGGGCAAACCATTCTACCCCCAAAACACCGTTGTACTGCTCTCGCAGGCGGGGCACTTGTGCTCGACCTTAACGTTTTCTTTGAAAGCTTCTTCAGACCAGGCTGCTAGAGTGTGTACGTCATCAGGTGGCGTTATCTCGAACGTTGTTCCGCATTTCTTGCACTTGACCATTCCGAATCTTCCTTCAGATGCTTCGCTTTCAGACAATTCGATCGTCATCCGTTGGGTGTATGTGCCTTATGAACTCTTTCGGTCTGAAAGCATTGTAGTAGTACTACCGTTGTTTTCCAGAATCACTCTGTTTTTTGGTAAGTGCTCTCAATTACTTGGTTAGACTCCGTAAGCAGAGGCAGCAATAGGTGCGCTTCTCGATCTACTTATCCTTGCTCCCTCTATGGTAAGCGTTATATCGGGTACTCCGGTATTGCTAGCTGCCTGAAAAGGTAAACAAAGGAGAATAAAAAGAAAATGAGTGAAGAGAAGAAGGAAGCGAAACCCGGAGTTTCCCGAAGGAACTTCATTACGGGAACTGTTGCGGGGCTCGTTGTCGGCGCTGCCGCAACATACGGCGCAACACAGCTAACAATGGGGCCAAAGGCACCAGAGAAGCCGGCCGTTGAGCCTGTCGCAGGAAAAACAATTTCCCTCACAATAAACGGTAAAGCATATGCTCAGTGGGTTAGTGCTCGCTGGACGCTTCTGGAACTGCTACGTGACAAGATCGGGCTTGTAGGAACCATGGAGGGCTGCTACTATGGGGAATGTGGAGCCTGCACAGTACTAGTCGGAGGAAAGCCTATGCTTGCTTGCGAGATATTCGCCATCGAGACTGACGGCTGGAACGTTACAACAATCGAAGGACTGGCTAAAGGAGACAGGTTGGACCGAATACAGGAGTCTTTCATGAAGAACTCAGCTTTCCAGTGCGGAACTTGTACTCCAGGCTTCATACTGACGGCCAAGGCCTTGCTGGACAAGAAGTCCAAACCGACAGAGGACGAGGTTAGGGAAGCGATCTCAGGAAACCTATGCCGCTGCGGTAGCTATGATGTGATTACCAAAGCGATACTGGAGGCATAAGTGGAGAGGTGAATTTTGATGGGAATAAGATTTGTTGGAAGTCTTGAACCGTTCAAGGAGAAGATGGCCGCTCAAGGCTACGCAGGTCTCCGCTACTTTGGTCAACGCGTTCCAGACCAGAACGGACGAGCCATAGTAACTGGAAACGTCAAGTATACATTGAACAATCATCCACCGGGGATGCTTTATGCTAAGTTCAAGAGAAACCCCTACAGCCGAGCCAAGGTAATCAGTATAGACACCAGCAAAGCAGAGAATATGCCCGGGGTTGTGAAGGTCCTGACTGGGAAATCCCCCGAGGTTGCAGGAAAGCTGAATCTGGGCGACGAGCCGCTAGTAGCTGACACTGATGTTGTATACAACCAGCAGATGGTGGCAATAGTTGTCGCAGAGTCCATAGAGGAAGCAGAGGATGCAGTAGACGCGATCGACGTAAAATACGAAGCACAGGACCCAATCCTGAACGTAGTTCAGGCCGCTGACAAGAGCCCGCCAGTAATTGTCCATACACCACGACTGATCACCCCCCCATTCGAGGCCGACAGACCGAACGTCATCAACTGCTTCTACGTCAAAAGCGGAGATGTACAGAAGGGCTTCGCAGATGCTGATGTAATAGTCGAATCAGAATTCGATACACACTCTGACCCGCACGGATACGTCACCCCCACCAGCGCGGTAGCTCAACCTCACGGTGACGGGACAATGACTGTTTGGGGAGACGTCCAGAACATACACCCAGTCCCGTGGCCAACAGCCGCTGGGGCTGCAGACATACCCTTGGACAAGCTGAACTTCATAGGTCCTCAGGTCTGCACAGGTGGATTCGGCGGCAAGAACTGTGGAGTTCCCGGCGTCTACGCAGCAGTACTCGCAAAAGCCACAGGAAGACCGGTCCAAGTAGTATTCGACGATACCCGACTATTGCATGCAACACGACCATGGTGCCACAGCAAGATCAAGGTTGGAGCCAAGAAAGACGGCAGATTCACTGCGCTCGAAGTAACATTCTGGGTCGGCACTCCATACGTAAGATTCACAATGACCGTGATGGAAAGAGCGCGAGAAGCCATAACCTGCACATACCACTGGGGACATCCAGAACTGTACGGTAAACCTAACGTGATGTTCACAGCATACGACACATACACCAACCTCACCAGCACAATGTCCTACAGAGGATTCGGCGTGCTAGAGTCCCAATTCCCACACGAGACCGCGATCAACATGCTGGCTGACAAGCTGGGCATGGACAAGGTCGAGCTCAGACTGAAGAACCTGACCAAAGATGGCGATCGCACTGCGCAGAATGAGATCGTACGCAGCGTTGGCACTGAGGGCGTCTACAAGAAGACAAAAGAGATACTTGATTCATGGGGACCAAAACCCGCAGTCTCAGAACCTTGGGTTGTGGGAAGAGGATTCTCGGGAGCAAACAAGTACTCGCAAGGAGACATGGTACATAACCTGCTATTCCTCAAGCTACGAGCAAACGGACTGGTGGACATCATAGCCGACTCTATGGACATCGGACAAGGCATGAATACAGTATCTAGGCAGTTCGTCGCCGAGGGACTGAACATACCAATTGAGAACGTGAGGAAGGTTGAGGTCAACACATCCTACGTGCCGTGGACCTCAGACTCATTCTCAAGCTCAGCGACAACTGACTTTGGAGGAGCCGCAGTGACCTGCTGCAAGAAGGCCAAGAAGGAGCTATTCGCACTAGCCGCACCAATGTTAGGCGCCAAACCAGAGGATCTTGAGACCAAAGACGGAAAGGTCATGGTCAAAGGTCAGCCTGACAAAGCAGTCGCATGGGGAAGCGTAATGGCACCGCAAGCACACATGATCGTATCTGGAGGACTCAACGACCCTGTTGGCGCACCGAACGACTATGACGGACCAGGAAAGAACGACTACGGCACAGGCCAAGCATTAGGACCATACTTCCGACTGGTAATGCACATGAACTTCATGGCCAACGCATGCGAGGTGATGATAAACAAGGAGACAGGCGAGCTCAGAGTAACCAAATTCGTTGCCGGAAACGATGTTATTCCAGTAAACCCAACAACCTGTGAAGGTCAGATAATCGGCGGAGGGCTCTACCACGGAATGGCCAACGGCATGTACGAAGAACCATACATAGACAACAATGGAGCCTACCTCAGCAGAACCTGTCTCGACTGGAAACAGCCAACAATACTTGACTATCCCAAGATCGATGACGTCCACTGTGCAATAGTGCCCGTGTGGGGAGAGTACTTCGGAGAGAACCCACGGATCGACGGACCATTCGGAGCAAAAGGAATCGGTGAAGGCGTTGTCTGCGCTTCTGTCCCATGTCTGGTCGACGCAATCCATGATGCTCTCGGCGTATGGATCACCACGTCTCCAGCGGCTACACAGGAGAAGATCCTGAAAGCTCTGGGGAAGGCGTAAAGGAGGAGAACAAGAGATGAAAGCACTAGGTGCATTCAAGTATTACGAGGCAGCCTCAGTCCAAGACGCAATCTCAGTACTCAACCAGTACGCAGGAAAAGCAAAGGCCTACGCAGGCGGAGTCGACGTAATCGACTGGATGAAGAAAAGATACATGCCCACGCCACAAGTGCTGGTGAACCTCAAGAAGATCCCTGGCCTGAACAAGATGGAGAAGCAGAGCGACGGCGTCCACATAGGATCTCTAGTCACACTGGCAGAGCTCGTTGACGGGTCACCCATCCCGATGCTGGCCGACGCGGCAAAGAAGGGCCCAGCGCCCAACCTCAGAACCCAAGCAACAGTCGGCGGCAACATATGCCAGAACGTCTGGTGCTGGTACTACCGCTGGCCAGACTGGTACTGCTACAGAAAAGGAGGCCCTGTCTGCTTCGCTACAGCAGGACGCAACCAGTTCCACGCCATAATGGAACAGAAGGTCTGCAACGCAGTTGTGCCTGGCGACGTATCAGTAGCATTGACAGCCTTGGGAGCAAACCTGATGATCCAAGGCAGCGGAGGATCAAGAACCGTCCCCATAAAGGAATTCTACATAGTCTTGGGAAACGTACTGAAGCCAGACGAGATAATCACCGACATCGTCGTCCCAGAGACACCCAGCAAAGGAGTCTTCGTCAAAAGCAGAACAAGAGCCGCAATAGACTTTGCAACAGCCAGCGTAGCAGCAGCAACCACCAGCAAGGGCACAACCGTGGCACTCGGCGGCGTGGCCCCAATTATCCCAAGCGGCACGCCTGACGAGATTAAGGCCGCTTTGGACAAAGCAACACCCCTCAGCCAGAACAAATACAAGCTGTCAGTCGTCAGAAGCCTGCTTAAGCAAGCAGGAGTCTGAGCGACTCCCTTTCCCTTTTTCCTTTTTTCGGAGAATTCAACGCGTACTGAACAGTCTATCCCATTATCGGAAAGTCCAGCATGCGCCGTGACTTGTTTGTCGGCTGTCAGCGCTGGATAGCGATCAGAAGGCTTTCGGTTTTAGAGTAGGACTCGCCGCTGAGTCAATCAACTGTGACTGGAGAGTTCTTTTCTCCTCGGTGGAGTATGCCGCGACTGCGCCTTCCTCGGTGTGTAGGGTTAGCCTCGTCTCGCTAAGGCTAAGAATAGGCGATTTCGTCATGGCTAAATCGACGGCATCGTTTCTGTTCTTGTCTACTCGTCCCTCCTCACCGACTTCCCATATCCTGATTGGGGTGACGATCGCCTTCTTGGCTCTCCGAGGAACATTTGAGGTGATATTTAGTCTCACTGCCTTTTGCAGATTCAGGAGGTGATGTCTGGGCCCAGAGGAAGTGGATTGGGGTTGTCAGACGCAGACTGCACCACCCGATCCAGATGTAATGCGCGGCACACAAACGTTCAAGTCTTCGATATCGCAATGATGAAGAACTGTCTCATTATTCATTCCAAATGTCTGAGGTACCTAACCACTAGAACCGAACCCTTAAATTTGGGAACTGACACAGATGAAGGAAAGCTTTGGAAGGATCCGCTCAATGAGTACATCTTCGGCAAAGACGGAAGAAACGAACAAACCAAAGGCCACGAGACTTGTAATTCTCTTGCCGCGAATAGAGAAGTCAACTGAAAAAACGATAACGGTCGCCGCTATAACTGATGAGGGGAAGACAGACCCCGATAGAGATGATGTGGTTGAACTCTCGATAAACCCAGAGTGCCGTCTTCGCTTCAGTGACACGTCAAAGGTAAAGCAGCTCACCTTGGTAAATGGTGAGGCAAAGACCAATATTGTATCAGGCGAGTTGCCTGAGGTACCGATCATCAAGGCCAGATGGATAAGTGGAAAAACGCCGCTTCAAGGTGTGCAGCTAACCTATTTGATCTGTTCTCACTAGGAGCAGCATGAGCAGCGAGTGGGTCGCCATCTCTTCTATCTTCCGTTCTCACGTGTCTTGTCCTCAAGCAGGGTTTCTGTTACCCTCTAAACTGCTCTCGTGTCCTCCCAGAGTCCTCTGACGAAGATTCTAGATCCGTGTTCTGTAGATCGAGAACGTTGTCTCACCGGATCTTAAGCCTCGATCATGATCTTGGTTCATTAGTGTATCGCATACAGACTCGAGCAGACTGAATCATCCTGAATGAGCGATGAATGTGACTCTGGTCTCATCGAGTGGTGTAGCACCTTCTATCTGTCTTGCGATGATTATGATCGGTTCCTCATCTAGGCTCCTGAACAGTATGTGCGCCGCACCATTTCTGAGTCTGATCTGGAGCTTCTTAACCCACGATGTATTGGCATTGCCCTCTACACCGATTAACGAGATCCCTTTAGTCAAGATGGAGACCTCGATGAGGTCATCTCTGTTCTCCAAGATTGTACCCTCCTCATTCACAACTGCAACTCTGAGAACAGCTTCCTCATTGACATAAGGTCGAGATAGAGCTACGACCACCAACTTCTCTATCTTCGGCGGATTCTCTATTTGGATCTGAAATATGCTAAAGGCGACGATCGATGATAGAATCCCTGCCGCAACTATTATCTTGGCCAGTTCCACACGGTCTATTCGTTTTGGCAAATCTAGAAACCTGGCCATCCACATGAGATCTCGATTGCATCAGACATCAGTGGCGACTTTCCTTCCAGCCATTCAACCGATACGAGCACCTTCTCAGATTCTCTGTCTAGGAATTTGACTTTGCACAATCCGCCTTCAAGGTTCAAGGTTAGTGAACTTGACCATATGATTCCTGACGCAGTGGAAACTCCAAGTTGGGCGTGGGTACGTGGGTCGACGGAAATTCTGATAAGGTCACTTCTATTCGAATCCACTGTCCCCTCCTCATCTACAGCTTTGATGGTCAGTTCTACTCCGTCACGAGGGAAAACTCAGATGGGCCCAATATCGTGAGCTTGGTAGCTTCAATGCTTGGCGCAGAGCTCACTATCGCATAGTATGCTGCCAGACCGAATATGCCCAGCAGAACCAGACCTGCTGAGACGGCCCTCATGGCCTCTTCATTATCTACAATGGCTCTGAACGACAAGATTACGTCAACATATCCTGCTGGTGCCTACAAGAGAAAACTCAGCCTCAAAAGGCTCACCAATGAGAGCCATCACTATCATGAATGAACAGCTCGTGGCCGCAGATACTAGATTGTGGGCGCCCGCATATCTCAACTCTTCTTGACCTGTCTATTTCTGCGCCTCGTGTGAAGTACGAGGAGCGCAGCAATCAAGATCACAGGCAAAAGCGCAAGCAGTGTTTGCGTGCCGAATAAGGTTTGTCCCCCCACTTTGTCCATTGGCTGTCTGCTAACTTGGGCCTTTACGTTTTGAAAACGGACAAGCGCTGAGGAGTAGTCGCCAGCCAGATAAAGGCGCGTTGCCTCATAGAATTCCCTGTTTGACTCGAGGAACGGCTTAGCCTCAGGCTTCAGCAAATAGTCGAAGTAGCCCTTCAAAGGAACAGCTACCTCAGAGGTTGTCAGACCCAGCTCAGCAGATTCATCCAAAGCTTTTCTGTGCAGTTCGTCCAGTTTCCCGCCGAGTTCGATGAAGAGCAGATCGCATTGGGCGTGCTCAGGAACGTCAACCTCCAAATCTCCAGCGCTGTGTTCATACGTCATTCTCGAATCAGAGTCGCTGGTGCTGGTCGTTGAGTATTGAATCTTGATGTCATAGAAGTGGTATCCAGATGTGGCATTGGCTGGGACCTTGAATTCAATTGGTATTCGGAATGTATTGTTTGGACTTGAGACAGTGGAGGGAAGCGGACCAGAAGGATTAACATAATTGCCTACTTCGTCCCAGTCGAATCTCAGTCCAATGCTCTCAAGCCGGATTACGCCATGACCATCGCCGGGGCTAACTGTTAAGAGCGCCTTTGCGGTCTCACCCTTCGTTGCGCAGGTTTCGAATTCCACATTAACATTCAGTGGTTGGTCTAGTGAGAGGGCCCAGATGTCGAAGCTGCCTGCTCTGTCTGACTCGAAGGCTACCTTCCTTCCGTCAGGGCTCCAGGATGGGTAAACATCCATGTAGGGGCTGCTTGTCAGCTGGGTGTTGTTGGTTCCGTCAGCGTTGATCATCCATATGTCAGGGTTGCCTGATGCCAGCGACCAGTAGACTATTCTTTTTCCGTCTGGGGTGATGCGGGGTGCTCTGTCGCCTTTGTTGTTCCAGGTTAGTCTTGTCTGGCCTGTTCCATCCTCATTCATGATCCATAGGCCGTAGTTTGGTGAGCGCAGTGAGATGTAGGCTATCTTGCCGTCTGAGCTGACGCTGCGAACATTCTCATGCAGTTTCGGCGTGAGGTTAAGTTCCAGGCCAGTATCCACGTTGAGCGAGAATATCTCTACGTATGCTACGTCTCCTGTGATGGTTGGGACTGTGAGCGGTGGAAGTGGAAA
Source organism: uncultured Candidatus Bathyarchaeia archaeon (assembly GCA_964598945.1). GTDB lineage: Archaea > Thermoproteota > Bathyarchaeia > 40CM-2-53-6 > RBG-13-38-9 > JAGTQV01. The sequence continues at coordinate 18,044 of CAZRDQ010000001.1, read as the reverse complement.
GGTCAACGCTTGATAGTACAAAATCACTCCGTTGGGATTCCATGTTGGGCGGGTCTCAACAGAGTAGCTAGGACTGTGTCCTGCAGTAATCTGTCTCTCTCCGGTTCCATCAGTGTTTATGATGTATACTTCCATGTTTCCTGTCTGGTTTGCTGTGTAGGCTACTCTGTCGCCTCTTGGACTCCACATGGGCGGCCCCTTGAAGCTGCCATCAGCTGTGAGCCGGGCTCTGGAGCTGCCGTCGATCCTGGTCTTCCAGATGTCACAGGTCTTGGATGTTAGGTTGTACGACCAGTAGGCTATCTCCTGGCCATCCGGGCTCCACGAAGGCCAACCGCTGATAACGTTACTTGGAGTTAACTGCTTCTTGCTGGTTCCATCATCATTCATGACCCAGACGGTCCAGTTCCCGAGACGGTCTGTGACCCAGACGATCTTATTCTCCTTGGGGCTATAGACCGCTCCGACATCTCTACCTTGACTACTTGTGAGCCGTTTAAGTCCAACTTCCGCCTTGGTATCTCCAACTGGATACATTGATGGAGAAAGCGGATTCTCAGGAGGGAGAGGATATGGTATGTTGTGACAGCCCGCACAAAATGGTCCTTTTCCGTATGCGTCAAGAGTCCGCTGAAGCGGATTTTGCACGGCAGTACCATAATCACGTGAAGGGTCTTGACCCAGTGTGTTGACGGGAAGTGATAGAAGAAAAATCGTGACTATCAGAAAGGATACTCCCGCTAGGCTGAAAGGGATCCTGTTCGGCTTGTGCATCGACCATCCACACCTCGAATACGGAATCGAACGGGGCATATTTAAATATTGCCATATAGCTTGATAACTATGATCTATTTACACTCACCCAAGTCTGTGAAGCGTATGGACGAGATCAGCATGCTCAACTTCAAATCTACAGTATTCAAGGCCCTGTCAGATCCCAGTAGGCTGAAGATAATCGACTTTCTTAGGGAAGGCGAGAAATGTGCTTGCAAGATTGTTCCAACCGTCGGGTTCGCTCAACCAACGGTCTCAAGACATCTAAAAGTCTTGGTCGACTGCGGGATCTTAAAAAGGCGGAAAGAGGGAAACAGGATATTCTATTCGATTAGTTCTTCAAAGGTTTACCAACTGCTAGATTTTGTTGATCCAGAGCTCGTCGAATCACTAAGCAGAAACGTCATTGAAGGCATAAAGGCGGGGTACCGATAAGATGGTTCTAATCGAAGTTGTTGGTGTTGATCCTCCGTGCAAGAGGTGTGCTGCTACCTATAAGAATGCTGAAGAAGCTGCCTCTCTGCTCAGGAAGGAAGGAGCAGAAGTTACTGTACAGAAGCTGAATATCGCATCGAAAGAAGTCATCGCCAAGTACGGTGTTCTTCTCTCTCCAGCCGTCGCTATTAACGGTCAAGTAAGGATCGCCGGCAGAATCCCAAGCCCCGACGAGATAACGCGAATCATCAAACAGACGGATACCCGCTAGGATGAACAGAATGAACCCTCACACTAGATCATTGAGAACCGTGATTTTGGCGTCTTTCGTGGCGGCGGTCTTTCTAGCATTGGTCTACTCCAGAATCATGGCTTACTCATTGGCTCCAACCATGAAGCCAGCTGATTTCCACGGCCTCCCCCTCTGGCATATTCCGTTAGCTTACATCTGGGATTACATGAGCCACGGATGGATATGCCTTCTGTTCGCTTTCGTCGCAGCAGGGATGATCTACGAGTTCATACCGAAAGACATCATCAACAGATACATGAGCAGCGGCAAAGCTTCAGGCTATGCTTTAGGGATCGGTGTGGCTCCATTCTTCACGGTCTGCTCATGCACTATGATCCCGCTATTCTCAGGTATACTCTACGCGGGCGCCGGCATCGGCCCGGCAATCTCGTTCTTGCTTATGGCCCCAGCCGCAAACATCCTCACCATTCTTCTCACAGGAGAGATAATCTCGTGGCAGATAGCGATCGTAAGGATCTTCACATCGTTAACTACCGCCTTGGTTGCAGGGCTCATCATCTCCCGTACACCTTGGGGAAGAGCGATCGAGAATGAGCATAAACCTAACAATCCGGGGCATTCTACAACCGTGAACGTTGTTCAGATCCCTCTGGATGAGAAACTGACGAACGCTCTCAAATTTGCATGGTACCTTGGAAGGCAGATACTCCCATTCTTCTTTGCGGGTCTAGTAATGGTCAGCTACGTAGAGGCTTTCATGCCGGAAGACATCGTTGTAAACTACCTTACTGGAGTTCAGGGAGTATTGTTGGCTTCGGTCATTGGAGGCCCACTATACACACCAACTCTCGTGGAGATCGTGCTTGGGAGGGGCCTTCTGAATCTCGGCATGTCCCAAGCAGCCCTGCTCTCTTGGCTCATGGGCCAACCGTATGACATCCCAAACATGATGGCAGCGTCCAAGATAGTGAGATGGAAAGTAGTATTGTCCTACGCCATTGTGGCTTGGATGTTCAGCGTGGCCTTCGGACTAATCTATGGAGCAGCAATCGGAGGACTATAGAGTATTGAAAAGATTGTCAGGATGGTAAATCATGAGTCTTTCGGAGAATGTGTCAAATAACGCTCTGTTCGTGTGCTTCGGATGCATGTCGAATGTAGGCCGCATAACAGGGTTGGCGGGTCTTGAAGCAATAAGAAGAGTTGGCCTAGAGACAGCGAACATCTTCTGTCTGGGGGCACTTGCCACGAGAGCTACACCCGTGCTTGAGAAGATGAAACATGTCAAGAGAATAATCACGGTTGATGGCTGTCCACTCAACTGCGCCAGGAAGATAGTGGAAAATGCCGGCTATCAACCTGATGCGACGATAAATGTTGTCTCAGATCTTGGAATCGCCAAGGGGCCCCCGCTTAACTATTCAGATGAAGACGTGCAAGAGACAGCGGATGCTATTGTTAGAGCCACGAGACAACCTAGCATTCATAAAGAATCATGATGTGCACAACTGGCTAAGGGAAGTAAGCCATGGGCAGGAAATCCCAAGCACGCATGTTGAAGAAAAGGACGGATGCCCGGAAGAAAAACCCGGTCGTAGTTGCAGTGGTATTAGTTTCATTCGTGGCTTTAGTATCCGTTGCCATATATAACTTCACAAGGCAAGGTGATTCAACAGAGGCATTCGTGACATTATCCAACGCCCCAGTTGGTGCTACGTCGCAAGTAACCGGGTCTGATCAGGTCACAGGTGACTCGCGCTATCCCGCAGCTGAAGATTTCACTCTCACGGATATTGATGGAAATCGATTCACGTTAAGCGACTTCAAAGGTAAGATTGTGATTCTGGACTTTATGGGGGCGCAATGCAAACCGTGCAAACAACAGGTCATCGAACTGACAAAGGTCCATTCTGCTTACGGCGACAAAGTGGAGATCCTCTCGATCTCAGTCTATGGAGGAAAAGGAATCAATGAAGAGCTTCACACCTTCGCCAGTTCCTACAATGTGAAATGGAGAATCGCTGTCGACATTGAGGGGGCTTCATTCAAATACCGAATCACGCTGATTCCCAGCATCATAATAATAGACCAGGATGGCTACGTGCGGTTCAGGCATGAAGGAGTGGCAGAGGCACCAACAATCATCCAAGAAATAAAGGCAATCCAAGGAGAGGCTTAACCTTAGCTCTTGAGAGCACATTCTTCAACTTCACTTTCGCTTTTCTCGCCGGAGTCTCCTCACTCCTTCATCCATGCGCGTTCGCCCTCTTGCCCGGATATATAGCATACCTGGTTGAATCAAAATCGTTAACACACGGCGTCTTCTCAGGGCTGGTGTTCACTTCAGGACTCATTACAGTCCTAGCGATCTTAGGAGCTCTCTTATCATCTATCGGAGGCATCCTCGTAACTTACATGCCATGGCTACAATCCATAGTTGGTGTCGCGATAATCGTTCTGGGCCTACTCCAAATAATCGGCTTGGGTCTACCCTCGTTCTCACCCAGAATAAACCTCAAGAAGGGAACGCTGGGGCTCTATGTCTTCGGCTTGGGCTTCGGACTTGTCATCTCAGGATGCTCAGCACCAGTATTCTTCTCGATAATACTCTACTCCTTCATAAGCGGCCTCCAGAACGGCATACTAGCACTTGCATCCTACGGCTTCGGAATGGGACTCATCACCATGGCAGTATCCCTCATAACACTAAGAACCAAGCAATCCATGATGAGCAAGATAACCCAGTACTCCACATGGATAGATCGGGCAACCGGCGCAATCCTCATCGCTGCAGGACTCTACATACTACTCGTCGCACTATCTGTGGTCTAAACTCACTACTCAACGCATGAAACCCGATGCGCAGAGATGTCAATCATGGCCGGACTGCACACCAAGACCCTTATCCTGGTCTTACTTTCGTTTCTGTTGGTGCAGCTCCAAGCGGTCAATGTGTGGGCTGTTGAGTCGACCCTGATTATCCAGCCGTCGATCGCAGACACATTTGTCAACAGCATGTATCTGCAAACCAAGTATCCTGAGGATCCTCACGGATACCTCTGGTCCATATTCGCAGGAAACATGTATGTTGAGTACGATTCCTACAAGCTCTACGGCTCCTCAAGGATCTACGTCAAGTTCAACATCACCTCGATCCCGAAGGATGCCAAGGTGCTCTCAGCAAACATGTGTCTCTTCATGTTCGACCCGCCGAAGGCAGCTCAGGAGTTTGAGACCTACAGGGTCTTGGCCGACTGGAACCAACACCAACTCACCTGGAGAACCCAGCCACCAACAACTAGAACGCGGACCTCCGCAACCACGATAACCCCAACTCCAAGAGAACAATGGGTGTGTTGGGAGATTACGAATGATCTTGGAATGTGGCACTCCGGATCTGCCGAAAACCACGGAACGATGATAAAGATCAGGCATGAGATAAATGCCTCTGATCAGGTCGCCTCCTTCTATCCAAGAGAATCCACACAACCTCAGGAGCTGAAACCCAGACTAGTAGTGAGAGTAGACTGGCATAGGCCAGCAAACTCGACTCCATCACCTGCACCTACACCAACAGAAACCTCGATGCCTGAAACCCCCTCCACATCCCCAATCGAGACTCCGCCTCAGATTTCACCAACTCCGCCTCCGTCAGTAACACCTCTTCAGACTTCTACGAATACTTTGGAAAATCTGCAACCTGGGCATCAGCAGACTACCAGTACGCAGATGAAGACGATGATTCTCTTTTTGCTAGTGGTTACTGGTGGTGCCGTGTTGGTTTTGAGAAGGAATCGGAAAAGAAATGTTTTCCCAAAGAAAAATGTATTGTCGAGGAGGGCTAAGAAGCCACCGCGAACGCATAGATTATGAACCTACTATCCAACAGAAGGCTTGTAGATTTGAAAAACATAAACAAAGTCAAACCTCCTGACAAATATCCTCCTGAGGATGGAAGCTATCTCAGAGGAAACGACTATTCGCCCGTCGCCGTAGCTATCCTGCTCCACACCGATTATGACAAGATTCCTGGATTTCTGAAAGATCTGTCCAAGATCGCTGTTGAGGCCGGCGCCGCGCTATCAGGTTTTCTTCAGACAGAGAACCTGGGAATAGAGAAGATAGTGTGCAATATAATTGCCAACCCCAACATTCGATACGTGATCTTGTGCGGCGTTGAATCGGTTGGTCATCACCCTGGACAGACCTTCGAGGCCTTCATGACTAACGGTGTCAACGAGAACAGAGGGATAATTGGGGCGGTATCTCTGACGCCTTATCTCTACAACATCTCGCTTGAAGCCATAGAGAGGTTCCGCAAGCAGATCAAACTCGTGAGTCTGCTCTTCGAGGATGATCGAAAGCTCAGGATAGATCCTGAAACGATCAAAAGGGTAATAAACGCATGCATCCAGGAGGAGCCGACTTCAGTTCTTGGCTTTGCTCTCCAAGATGTAGGAGCTTATCCTGAGCCCTCCATAAGTCAAAAGATAACTTGGCGGATTGAGAGACCTTGGGCCAAGTACTCCGAAGAGGATGCCGAGAAGCTCAAGAAGATACAGGAGTTGGCGGCAGTAAGCTCAAGAGGAGAGAAGGAGCTGGAAAAGCGGCGAAAAGAGAGCCTGGAATTCATGCAACTACTGTTCCCCAAAAAGACCGCTCAGAACAAGGATCAGTCATAATGGGTCTCAGAAATCTGACCGCTGACTCATGATGCTCCGAGGTTAAAGATGTGCATCGGCAATCCGGAAAATGTACCCCTACTAGTGTTTCTTGCTTGAACCCATCGGAGCAACCATCTCGTCGACATACTGTGAATCGCTGACCCAAATCAAGCCAAGGGCTTGATGAGCCAAACCGATATCATGAATCCGGGCATCCAAATCATGAGCATGTGCCTGCGACTCTGAACACAGGTCTAGGAAGTATTCTGGCGGCCAACCACAAAGTTGGGTAGTCGATATCGCATCATCTGTATGCTGAATTTATAGTCTCGTCATTCGTTGAGGATTGCGATGGCCCTGATCGGGGAGCCTGTCCCGCCCTTGATCTTAAGGGGCAAGCCTGCGTAGATGAAGCGTTTTCCAGCGACCTTGTCAAGGTTCGCGAGATTCTCAGTGTTCAGTATGCGTTTCTCTCTGCAGACTATGTGTCCTGGGTAGAATCTTGTCTTCATTGCTTGGCTGCTGTCTATGCTCGGTGCGTCCTCGCCTATGTTCACAACCCCTTGATCTCCGAGCCACTTGGCGGCTTCCATGTCCAAGCCTGTGTAGTTGAAGAGCCAGTCTTTTGTTCCGTATTTCTTGTTATAGTGGCCCGTGTACAGCAGTACGGTGTCTCCTTTCTTTACTGTCAGTTTGTGTTTGGCAAGAGCGTCTTTGATATCCTTTAGAGTGATGAATTTGTCTGCTGGGACGTGAGACACGTCCAGACAAACAGCTTCCGTATAGAACATCTCTAGGGGCAGTTTATCTATTGTCTCACCATCGGGTCTGATGTGGAAGATCGAGTCTACGTGGGTCGGGCCGTGGTCACTCATCAACATCCCCATACTTGCGTATGACCTGAACGGATACTCGTCCGGGAAGGATGCTCTGGTCTCCTCATGTGTGTTATGATACCAGAGAACGGTCTTCAGGTGGCCTGGGTAGACAGGCATTCCTTGATAGATCTCCTGTGATAGGTCTACGAGCTTGACCAAGTCAAACACCTGACTCGTGATTCAAAGATGAAAGCTATTAAGATTTGCTCTATTGATCAAGGAGTGCGACCGCGCGTATGGGTGAGCCGGTCCCGCCGCGAATCTTCAGAGGCAACCCGACATAAGTGAAGCGTTTGCCTGACACTCTGCCTAAGTTACATAGATTCTCAGTGTTCATTATGGCATATTCAGCGCAGACCTGATGTGCCGGAAAGAACTTGTTGGCTGTGTTGCCGCAGGAGTCGATGGTGCTGGCGTCTATGCCGATGTTAATAACCCCGCGTTCTGCAAGCCAGACTGTGCCATCATGGTCCAGGCCTGGGTTCTCTGTGAGGTATTCTTTCTTGGGGTAAGTTCTGTCATAGTGTCCGGTGTAGAGAAGTAATGTGTCTCCTTTCCTCACGTCGAGTTTGGCTTTTCCCAGCGCGGATTCAAGTTCCTTCACGGATATTATGCCTTTGGGCTTGATATTGGTGAAGTCCAGGCATACTGCGCCTGTGAGGAAATTTTCAACGGGTATCTCGTCTATTTTCTTGGATCCTGGTTTGTTGCTTATGTGCCAGATCGAATCTACGTGAGTGGGGCCGTGATCAGATAACAATAGGCCAAAAGTCGTGTAGCTGAAGTCGCCTTTTTCTCCGCGAACCGAGCCCATTGTCTCTTCATGTGTGTGGAAAGGAAACACTACAGTCCTGAGATGGCCCGGAAACACTGGCATACCGTTATAGATCTCCTGTGTCAAGTCGATTACTTTCAAATTAGACACCTGGGGCTATGATTTGGGAATGTCGTAATTAAGAGTGTGGTAGCGGGTCAAACCTCATCAGGCCCGATGGCTTGTCCGGCCACAAATCCTAGGTCACATGATCGACACGGAAAACGTTTTTATCGGTTTGTTATTGTAGCATTGCGGAAAGAGTGGGCATAATGAAGACACCGTTGGACACATTCTTTGATCCAAAGAGCGTTGCAGTGATCGGGGCCTCGAACACCCCTGGGAAACTTGGGTATATCGCCATAGAAAACTTGGTGAAGATAGGATACCGAGGAAAGATCTATCCAGTGAATCCCAAAGTAGATGACGTTCTCGGCCTAAAGGCCTATCCAAATGTCAAGGACATCCCGGGGCCAGTGGATGTTGGCCTGGTCCTGGTTCCCGCTGAGATAGCAGTTGGGGTCATTGCGGATCTCGCTGAGAAAGGGGTCAAGCACGCTGTTGTCGTAGCTGGAGGATTCGGAGAAGTCGATGAGAAAGGTGCAAGCAGACAGCAGCAGATGGTCGACATAGCCCGGAAGGCCGGGATGAGAATAATCGGACCGAACACCACAGGGATAGTCAGTAGCCCAGCGCGCTTCTCAACCACCTTCCAGGCAGGAGTCGAACTCCGGCCAGGACCTGCTGCCTACATCTCACAAACGGGAAATTTTGCTTCAATCACATTCAAGTGGATACTCTCAAAGGAGCATTTCGGCATCAGCCGAGTTATCGGCCTGGGAAACAAGTGTGATGTTGACGATGCCGATGCGCTGGAATACTTGGAGAAGGATCCGGAAACCAAAGTAATCGCGATGTATGTCGAAGGCATCAAGAATGGTAGGCGGCTGGTAGAGGTTGCAAGGAAAGTAGCCAAGAAGAAGCCGATCCTTGCATTGAAATCAGGAAGAACGTCTGCAGGATCGAAAGCGGCTCATTCACATACAGCATCTCTTGCAGCCAACGATACGATAGTCGAGGCAGCGTTCAAACAGGCGGGCATAATACGTGTCAGGAACTACATGGATCTCATAAACTACACAAAGGCCTTCGTCTATCAACAGCCACCAAAAGGAAACCGTGTCGGGATAATCTCCCCCTCCGGCGGTCTCGGCGTCATCACAGCAGACGCATGCGAGAGTTCAGGTTTGCAGGTCGCAAAGCTCACCGAGGAAACCTTGAACAAATTCCGAAAGGCAAGTCCACCATTCATCGATGTTGGGAATCCCTATGATATTTGGCCCTCAGTCTCGCTTGTTGGGATGGATGAGGCCTACAGAATAGCCATCGAATCTATGTTTGAAGACAAGAACGTTGACGCGATCATCGCTGGCTTCATGGTCACCAAAGGCTTCACTGAATTGAAAGACAACAGTTTCATTGCGGCTGCGTCAAGAAAGCATCCCGAGAAACCTATCATGGTCTTCGCAACAAGTGAGTGGGAGATGGTTGATCAAATGCAGGCCGACCTTGAAAAGCAGGGGGTTCCCCTCTACACATCTCCTGAGATGGCTGCTGAAGCACTTGCTACCATGCACAGGTACTCTGTAATCAGGGCCTCTCTTTAGCCCTCTAGGCTTCTCCCCTTCCCAGGATCACCCTGTAGGGATCGACCTCTTCCCTGAGTATCCGTAACTCCTCACGGCTGGGCGGCTCCGTCTGCCTTACCTTGTTCGGAATAACCAGCTCGAATCCTGTGTTAGCGACGACATCTTCCACTGTCACTCCCGGGCTGAGAGCGAACAACCTCATCCGCTTGGTCTTCTCATCGAAGTCGAACGTGCACTTCGTCGTGTAGACCTTGTACGGCCCTGTTCCAGGCGGCAGCCCGATCCTCTCCCTGGCGCCCGGTCCGTCAAGATATCCTGGTGAAGTGATGTAGTCAACCTTCTCGACAAATCTTCGCTTCTCATGATTCATAATGATCATGGTCTTCCAGGCGAATGAGGCGAAGGCGTTCGCCCCTCCGCTTCCTGGAAACCGCACTTTGGGTGAATGGTAGTCGCCCAAGACTGTCGAGTTCAGGTTGCCATACTTGTCTATCTGGGCACCACCTAGGAAAGCGTAGTCCGCGAATCCGGCTTGAGCTATCTCGAATGCTTCAGAGCTGTCGGCCGCTCTGAGGGCTCTCCAGGTAGTTCTTGAGCATGCTACAGAGAGCGGTAGGGTTGGCATCTCGGGGCCGATGCCGCCGACCTCAAAGATCGGTGTGATCTTCAGATTCCTGGTCTTCTGTGCTAATGACGTGACGAGCATGGGTATGCCTGTTCCGACATAGATTATCTTCTTGTCCTCGATGTCTCTGCTGGCGACTATCGTCATCAATTCCATGGCGTTGTATTCTTCGCTCATTGGGGTGCACCTCTTGGCTTGACTCTTAGAAACTCGAGATCTTCAAGATACTTTAGCTTCTTTTCTCCACCGATCTTATCTAGGTACTCTTCAAATGAGTTGACGCTGAAGACATACTTGTCATAGTATTGCTTCAACGCCTCGCCAGTGGTGTCTTCGCATGCAGTCCTGTACTCGTTGAAGTGTTCCATGTCTACGTAGTACATTCCGGGCATGTTCCCTGGATGGCAGCCGTAACGCGCCTCTACCACGGCGTCAACATAGAAGTAAGGGACAAATGTCCTGTCGGGCTGTTTCCTGATGTCCTCGGTGTCAACAATCTTCTCGGTGCTTAAGATCACCCTCTTGGCACCCCTGACTTTTCCCCAGTCTTCAACAATCGCGCCTGATGTGATCCTGGCGTTTCCGTAGATGTCTGACTCGTGAACGTGGATCAGCGCTACATCGGTATAGAGGGCTGGAACCAGAACAACTTTCTCTCCAGTGAATGGACACTGGACTTTCACGGCTCCGCTGTACTTGAAGCCGTCTGCGCCCATCATATGCCTTACCGGCATGAAAGGCACCCCCATGGCCGCAGCCTTGTGTCTCCAAGCCATTGACGCATTATCCCATTCTGTCAGTGTGATCTCACCTTTGGTGACGGCCTGCTCCACAATCTTCCTGGCCATCCTGGGGATGCCCATGACCTCAAGTCCAATAATGTAGCCGGGATCTATGTGGCTGACCCTACCGTTGTCGGTGAGCAGATTCAGGTCGTAGGATCTGGTGCCTCCTGCAACATACAGGTCCTTGATTCCTTGCCTGAGTACTTCATGCAGGATCGCGACTGGGATCCTCACGAAGCTGCAGCCGCTTATCGAGACGATGTCGCCATTCTTGACAAATCTCTTCACAGCAGTCTTGGCGTCCATCGTTTTGTCTTCCATAACGCGCGGTTTGTTCTCGCGAACCCACTCGCGAAAGTCGTTAGGCGTTATCTTAGGTCTCTCAAACTTGGTTCCTTTCTCGAGAATCTTCATTTCCATCTGTTAGCATCTCAACCTTTCAATCGTCTTGTATTGCAAGGCGTTGGTTTGTCAGGATTTAAAAGTTTCATCCTTGTCTTGTCATCATGGCTCCAGAGGCTACGCTGCGGTGATCGGTAGCATCTGTTGAGAAATGGGTTCACCTAGAGCGAGGCACGTTGAGTCGATTCTGTCTCAGGTGGATGAATGGTGAAAGCTAGTTGAAGGCAGACTGAGATCAAGATCTGCCCAAGACTATACTTCCAGGATCTATCTCTCTGAGAATCCTCAATTCCTTTCCTGTTGGGATTTCGCTGTCCATCACAACTGGTGGGACTAGTAGGTCAAAACCGCAATTCTTCTTGATCTCTTCGATATTCACGCCGGGATGCCTCGAGATCAACATCATTCTCTTTGTCTGGCTGTTGAATCCATACACTCCGAGTTGGGTGATCACCCTGTATGGACCTGTATCTCTGGGAAGCCCGACTCGCTCCCTCTCGCCGGGCCCTGCAAGATAGCCTGGGGTCGTCATGAAATCAAGTTTCTTGACAAACCTCTTCTCGTCCTGTTTCATCACAATTATTGTCTTGTGGCATAGAGAGCCGACGTCATTGGCACCGCCGCTGCCGGGAAGTCGCACCTTCGGGTTCTCATAATCACCAATCACGGTGGTGTTGATGTTGCCGAACATATCGATCTGGGCTGCGCCTAGGAATCCGTAATCGACATATCCTGCTTGGGTGGCTGCCATGACGTCGTGCATACTTGACGCTGCGACTCCATGGTAGAAAGTCCTAGAGTCTCCCACGGATACTGGTATGACGGGAGATTGGGGGCCTATGCCGCCAGCCTCATAGATTATCAGCAGGTTTGGTGCGTTACTCTTCTGAGCCAGCATAGCTGCTATTACGGGGAGACCTGTGCCCACGAACACTGATCTTCCGTCATCAAGCATCCTTGCGGCTATTGTTGCCATCAGTTCGACCTGTGTGTAAGCGGTCTCCTTGGCCATCATTTCGTCCCCCTTGGCCTCAGACCGCCTCTCTTCTCTATCCTCTCAAGTTGTCTCAGCTTTCTCTGGCCGCCTACAAGTCTCAGATACTCTTTGAACGATTCAACTGAATGGACGTATTTGTCGAGATACTCTCTTACCCCGTCATCATCTTTGGAGAGGTTGAGCCATTCGGAGATGTGCTCCTCGTCAAAGAAGTACTTCAGCGGCATTTGACAGGGATGCGCGCCATAGGGGATTTCGACGACCGCGTCTACAAAGTAGAATGGTATCGCAGTCTGCCAAGGCTCAACCCTAATCCTCTTGTGAGGGGTCACTTCTTCCGTGGTCACTATGAGTTTGCGTGAAGCGCGTGAAAGCTCAAAATCCTCGATCAAGGCGCCATCGATCTGCGCGTTACCATACTCATCGCAGCGGTGAACATGCACTACTCCAACATCAGGATTGCAGGAGGGGATAAGAGCCAATGGTTTATTGGTAAAAGGGCATGTGACTGCTTTCGCTGAACTCTTCTTGAAAGTGTCAGTTCCCAGCAATGTTCTTGACGGAATGAATGGTATCCCCATCATCCCAGCTAAGAAACGCCATTGGTATGCAGCATTACTGATCTCTGAAACGACTTTGCACCTACCCTTTTCAACAGCTCTTCTGGAGGCGTGAGAGAGACCCCTTAGCTCATATCCGAAAGAATAGGCTGCCTCGACTTTGTCAACACACCCTGAGGCCACAAGCAGATCTATATCATGCACGGCAGTCTTGCCTGCCATCGTCAAGCCTTGTTTTCTCTGTCTGATGATCTCGTAGATGATCGCCATTGAGACTCTGACATGGCCGAAACCGCCTGAGGCTATGAAATCTCCAGATTGAACGAGTCTCGATACTGCCTCTTTTGCGCTCATTCGCTTGTCCTCAAGCTTTCTGGATTTGTTCTCCAAGACCCAGCGGCGGTTCTCGTCAGGATCCCTGAAACCTACGAGCTGTCCATGACCTTCTGCAATGGTTTCCGTGTCATTCACCTGAGTTTGCCAGACTTGCTACGTGACGACTTATTTATGTGTTCGGAAGCGCTATCCGCGAAAAAGTTCGACCGATGACTCAGCGTACTGGAAGAATTGGAATGCTGCAGGAAGGAGAACATTGGGTAAGTGCGTTGAGTTACACTAGAATTCGTCTCTGGACAAGTCTACACGGCTTTGGCCGGGAAGATTATTACCTGTCCTTCCTTGTCTTTCACTGCCCTGATCTTCAGTCGCCTCGGAGGCTTCTGAAGACTTCTTGTCCAGATCTTCTCGTTGATCTCATTACTTACCTTTATGTTATCGACCTTCATGTTTCTCTTCACGAAATCTCTCAAGGTCTTGACCGCTTTAGGGGCCCTCTTCTTCCTCGGAGCATTCCAGACGTCTCTGAGATTGACTGTGTAGAACTTCTCCTCAACGATCTCAATCTCCTCTTCGATCTCCTCAACCTCGGCAGGTCGTTTGATTTCTGGGGCTGCCGCCGGCTCCTTTGTCTCCTCAGTGACTTCTGGAGTCGTCGTTTCGGTCTTGTTCTCTTCTTCAGACATAATGCTTCACTACGCCTTCAGTTTGGTCCTTCTCCAGTGTCTTCTTCTAGGCGTTGATCTTACTCTTCCACCTGTCTTGGCCACTACCCATGTTGGGACTGGTCTGCTCATCTTTTGAGCCCTGGCCAGTCTTCTCTTCTTGGCCGCCGGCTTGTTTCTAGCCATGTCTAGACCCTTCTTATCGTGATGTCTCTTCTCTGACTCTGGAGTCGTCTTAAGGTTTCTTTCAGTTGGCTGTCTGTTAGGGGAATCTTAAGCTTCCCTGTCTGGGCGAGCTGGATCAGTTGGAGTTCCAGTTGCTCGGCGAACTCCGGCCTGACCATCCTTATGTTTGTGAGCCTCTGCCTGGCTTCAGGCTCAAGTATCGCCCTCAGCAGGCTCTCCTTCTGAGCTTCTAGTTGCTTCTGAACCTTCTCGGCCCTCTGCTCTTCAGCCATTGCACGTTGGAGGTCAGAGAGCTTTCTTCTGCGGATGAGTTCAAGATCTTCATCGCCTAGATCTTCAGAACTCATCTTCCCCCTTCTCCACTTTTGAGTTCTTTGAGCATCTCTGTAGAGATCTTGTTAAGTAACCTTACGCCCTCACTCGTCAGCTTGCGTCCTTTCTTCTCATGTTTTGAGACGAATTTCGCCTTTTCCAGCTGCTGGAGCGGTTCCCTTATGGATGAGCCGCTGCCAGGCCTGACGTGCTCCCTGCTTGTTCCCTTTCTCTTCCTGCCGCCGTAAGCAGCCCTAAGCCTCGGGACTCCAACCGCTCCATGGATGTAGAGCTTACGCAGGATCGAAGCGCACCTTGTATACCACCAGTCAGGCTCTTGCGGTGGAAACTCCCTATGCGAACCGGTCTTAGCAGTGAGGGACCATGCGGGAGGCGAGACCTCCCCAACATTCTCCTTAAGGTAAGATGCCAGTCTCTTGATGAACAAGTCGGCTGGGATCTCATACGGCGTAGGCAAGTGGTCTGGCGCTCCTTTTTGATCTCGCAGTGAACCTACAGTTCTAACCACTAGATTCAAATGCGCAATATAAGTTTTGATTAACTCTCACCGGACCAAGTGGCAGATTCTGGACCTTGATTCTTCGCCGCCTGCTCCAGGAAAATATCAAGGAGGTAACAGGATATCAACAGGCCGCAAATAAAGTCGGGGCTGATCGATGAGAGATCGTTAGGTCTCTTTCTGGACTATTATGAGTTGACCATGGCTAAGGCTGATCTCGATCATGACAATTTTGACATCGTCACTGAGAACTACTATGTCCGTAAGATCCCTCAAGGCTCCTATCTGGTCTCGGCTGGGCTGGAGCAAGTAGTGTATTTCATCCAGAACTTCAAGGTGACTCAAGATGATGTTGACTGGCTAAGAGCCACAAGTGGAAGAGACTTCGACGATAGATTCTTGGAATATCTTTTGAATTTCAGGTTCAAAGGGGATGTATATGCTGTTCCAGAGGGTACGGTTGTCTTTCCAAATGAGCCTTTAGTGAATGTAACAGGGCCTTCACTTGATGTCCAGCTCTTCGAGACATACATTTTGAATGTCATGAACTATCAGACTCTGATTGCTACGAAGACTTCCAGGATAGTCAGAGCCGCCCAGGGACGGGATGTTGTTGACTTTGGGGCGCGGCGAGCTCACGGAAGGGATGCGGCCGTAATGGGGGCGAGGGCAGCATTCATCGGCGGCGCTACAGGGACGTCGCTAGTGATGGCGGGTAGAATATGGGGGATACCTTACATAGGGACCATGGCGCACAAATTCGTCCAGGACAGGGATAATGAGCTTGATGCTTTTCGTGACTACGCCAGATCGTTTCCTCACAACTCAATACTTCTGATCGACACATACGATACTCTGCAGGGTGCAAGGAACGCTTGCATCGTCGGCAAGGAACTCAGACAGAGAGGTGGCGAGTTGAAAGGGGTAAGGCTTGACAGCGGCAACCTGCTCCAACTGAGTAAAGGAGTAAGATCGATCTTGGACGCTGAAGGTCTCACTGAGACCAAGATCTTCGCCAGCAGCGACCTCGATGAGTTTGTAATAGATCAGCTGATCGGGTCCGGAGCACCCATAGACGGCTTCGGAGTAGGCACCAGATTGATCACAGGAGCAAACTACAACCCCATAACGGGGAAAGGTGAGGTCTCAGCTCTCAACGGCATCTACAAGATCGCCGAGAGAGTAGAAGCAGGCAAGGCAATTCCCAAGATGAAGACAACAGATGATGTCTCGAAGTCAACGCTTCCCGGAAGGAAACAAGTCCACCGACGTACCAGTGGAGGCTTGTTCGTCGAAGACATGATAACTTTATGGGATGAGCTGCTGGAGAAAGGACCTGGCTGGCAGCCTCTGCTGATCCCTATTGTGGTCGACGGAAACCCAGTCTATGATTTCCCCTCAATCGGAGATGCCAAGAAGTATGCCGCGGAGCAATTGCAGATGCTGCCTGAGAAATACAAGAAACTGGATCAAGCCGAGGCTTATCCTGTGAAGATAAGCAGAAGCATCAGGGAGCTGCGAGAGCGACTCTGGCTGGAATACGCCAAAGGCAAGGCCTAGGCTCTCTTGAGGCTTCTGTGACGAGCGGACTTTGCTCAAGGGCTCTTGTTCTTGTCCTCGCTCTTACTCCTGTAAAGTGTGAATGTTCTGCCTCTCAGATCGACGAGGTAGGAGCCTGTGGCAGAGACAACAGTCTTTGAGATCTCACTAATATCTTCGTTCCCTGCGATGCTCTTCTGGACTTTCACCTTAACGAGCTTGTCTGCCTTGAGTTGCCTGTCAAGCTGTTCGATGACGTTGGCCGTTATCCCTGTCTTGCCGATCCATATCTTCGGCTTGATCGAGGAGGATCTTCGGCTGAGTCGGTGGCGCCTCTTCTTCTCCGCAACTTCTCTCTGAGCATCGGGTAACGTCTGACCGTTCCGCAATTCAGGCATGTAACCACAACTCTTCCTTTACCATCTGGTCTGGTTCTGACCCTTGAGTTTACCCCTGGAACAAGGAAAGATCCACATTCACGACAGTAACGCAGCTTAAGCGGTTTGGACATCCGAACTTGGCACTTCATCCCAATTCTTCTCGCCAGTGAAACGTAGCGGTTGGCGAGAAGAGAATTCTCCTTGAAGCACTCGCTCGCCAAAGTGAAGAGCCTCTCTATCCTCTCTCTGGCAAGCTCCTTGTCACGGGAGCTCTTTCTCATGGGGTTCTCGTTTATATCGTTACCACTGAGCGTTAAGCTTTGAGGAGCTCCTGTTGCTGACAATAATCCTAGCCGAGTCTGCACTTGAACTGATTCCAAGTGAGATACGTGACCATCCGTTGGTCAGGCGAGATGCGAACAGACGCCGCAAGGATTCTGAACAGCTTCTTCTCGACAGGGCTTATCACCACGGCGCCATGAGCAAGCTTCCTAACTCAGCAAGAAGGGGTAGACCCGATATTGTACACATCACCCTGCTAGCAGCACTTGGTTCACCGCTGAACTTGATGGGGCAGTTGAGAGTCTACATCCATACGATAGGAGATCTCGTCATCAGTGTCTCGCCCAGAGCCAGGATACCCAGAAACAGTGAAAGGTTCAAAGGGTTGATAGAGCAGCTGTTTGAAACCCACCGCGTACCTCTAACAAGCAAGCCTCTCCTAGAGATCCATAAGATGGACCTAAATCAGTTGAAGCAGTTGGTAAATCCAACTTACACGGTTGGATTGTCAGTACAAGGAGAAGACAGAGAGCTGCAGAGACTGGCCTCATCGCTGGCAGGGCAGGATAGGCCGACTGTCCTCATGGGTGGGTTCCCAAGAGGGCACTTCTCCGAAGAGACCAAGAGAATTATGGATGAGCTTGTCCGAGTACATCCGACAGGCCTCGAAGCTTGGATCGTGGCCTCGTGGCTGATCTTCGCCTATGAAACAGCGTGGGGTAAGCGTGGCGAGCATAAACTCAAAAGCTAGGATCTTGAAATCGTGACCCAAACTAGGCAGTAGCCAAGGTTAGTCATGGGGCTGAGGACTACGCCCTGATGTGCCTCCGGTTTTCATTATCTCTATATGTGGGGTCAAGAAACATTCTCGTACTCTCTCACATAGGTGAATCACTTGTCCGAGGATTCTGATCTCGACCTCTGGAAGCGCCGCCGACTACTCGAGATGCAGAGGCACCTTCTAGCGAAGAAAAGTGAGCAGGAGAAG